>JASLEG010000299.1 GCA_030151225.1 Burkholderia sp.
GCGACTCGCGGCGTGGGGGCCGCGGCCGGGGCGGGCACGGCGGAGGCCTGGCCGTCGCCGGTGGCGGCCACCGACGGACGCGGGGCGGCCGCCGGCACGGCGCCACGGGCGCCGGCCTTCGGGTCGAGCACGAACTGGACGTCGATCGGCGCGTTCCAGAAGTCGCGCGCCAGATCGGCGATGCGCCCGGAGAACTGGCTCTTCACCCAGTCGAGCTTGAAGCGGTTGGGGGCGGCAATGGACAACGTCTGCGCGGTGGCGTCGAAGGCCACCGGCGCGAGCGGTTTGATCCACGTCACGTACTGCTGGGGCGTCAATTCACGCTCCAGCAGGGCGGAACAGTGTTGCCAGAAATCGTTCATCGAGTTGCTGTCGTTCTTGGGTTGCACAGCGGCACGAGGCCGCCCTTGTCGCGGATCGGCAACAAGGCCCGGTGCGGCCGAGCGGGCAGGCTCCGAGGCCGGTGCCACAAGGGTTTCGGGCACAGGGCTGGCCGGAGCGGCGTGCGGGATTCTAGGAGATAAGGCGAGATTCTAACGCCAAACGCGTGCGGCGCGGGAGTTATCCACAGGTGTGCGTCGGGCGGCTCCGTGGGGCCGGCGGCGCCACACAGGGGGCCGGAGCCAGGCGGAAATCGGGGCGAGGCGGGGGCTAAAGTATTGACCGTCCACAGAAAAACGGATTAAATAGCGGGTTCCGCGAAAACCAATCCTAGATTTTCGGCGATTGCGTTCGCCCGGTGGCCTGAAGGATCGGGCACGCGGTCCCCTGATTTCCGACATTCTCGACAAGTGAGAGCAACATGAAACGTACCTACCAACCTTCCGTCACGCGTCGCAAGCGTACCCATGGCTTCCGCGTTCGCATGAAGACGGCGGGTGGCCGCAAGGTCATCAACGCACGCCGTGCGAAGGGCCGCAAGCGCCTCGCCATCTAAGGACGGGCGAAGCGCCGTGTCCGCCGCAAGCGGCGATGCGGGCAACGCAGTCGCAGGCCCCGGCATCGATCCGTTGCATGCGGGCGCGACCTTCCCGAAAGCCGCGCGGCTTCTGAAAACGGATGAATTTTCATCCGTTTTTCGTTTGCGCCCCTGGCGGCGCAGCGCGCACTTCGTGATCTACGGCAAGCCGACGGGCGGCGACGCTCGCCTCGGCCTCGTGATCGGCAAGAAGTTCGCGCCGCGCGCGGCCACGCGCAACATGGTGAAACGCATCGCGCGCGAGGCGTTTCGCCTGCGGCGCGCGGAGTTCGCCGGCTGGGATCTGCTGCTGCGCCTGCATACGCGTTTCGACGCGAAGGCGATGCCGAGCGCGGTCAGCGCGCCGCTCGCCGCGCTGTGCGCGGGCGAGATTCGCGAGCTGCTCGACAAGGCGGCCCGCGAAGTGGTGCGCCGCGGCCCGGTGAAGCCGGCCGAGCCGCCCAAGGCGAGTTCGACGCCGGGCCCGGATTCGGGCGCGGGCGAGCGCGCATGAGCTTCTCCGGCGTTCGGGCCCGGTGTATCGCGCCTGCCCGGCCGTTCGGTCACATCGCGGCGCGCGGGCGCCGACAGCTATGCAAACGGTATTGATCGCGTTGCTGCGTTTCTACAAGGCTGCCTTGAGTCCCTTGCTCGGCAGCCGTTGCCGTTTTTATCCCTCCTGTTCGGATTACGCGCGCGAGGCAATCCAGTATCATGGCGCCGCGCACGGCACCTATCTGGCTGCCAGGCGCCTGTGCCGCTGCCATCCGTTTTCCGCTGGCGGCATCGATCTCGTACCGCCGGCCCGATCCGGTTCCGGCGCGCCCCACGAAGCTGACGCGCCGTCCCATCGACTCTGAGACAACGCATGGATATCAAACGCACCGTCCTCTGGGTGATCTTCTTCATGTCAGCCGTCCTGCTGTACGACAACTGGCAGAGAGCTCACGGAGGCCAGTCGATGTTCTTCCCGAACGTCGAGCAGAACGCCACGTCGTCCGCCGCCGCGGGCAGCGGTGCCTCGTCCGCTGACGGCACCACCACGCTGCCGGCCGCCTCGACCACGGCACCCGCGGCCACCACGCCGATCGCGCAGGCGCAGCTCGTGCGCTTCTCGACCGACGTCTACGACGGCGAGATCGATACGCGCGGCGGCACGCTGATCAAGCTGACGCTGAAGAAGGAAGGCGACGGCAAGCAGCCCGACCTGTTCGTCACGCTGTTCGACCACACCAAGGATCACACCTACCTCGCGCGCACCGGCGTGACGGGTGGCAACTTCCCGAACCACAACGACGTGTTCACGCCGGCGGCCGGCAACCCGAGCGCGCTCGCGGCCGGCCAGGATTCGATGAAGCTGTCGTTCGAGTCGCAGGAGAAGGGCGGCGTGAAGGTGGTGAAGACGTACACGTTCACGCGCGGCAGCTACGTGATCGGCGTCGACACCAGGATCGACAACGTGGGCGCGGCACCGGTCACGCCGACGGTCTACATGGAAATCGTGCGCGACAGCACCGCGGTGGAAACGCCGCTGTTCTCGCACACCTTCCTCGGGCCGGCGGTCTACACGGACCAGAAGCACTTCCAGAAGATCACCTTCAGCGACATCGACAAGAACAAGGCGGACTACGTCACCTCGGCCGACAACGGCTGGGTGGCGATGGTGCAGCATTACTTCGCGTCGGCCTGGATTCCGGCCACGGGCGTGAAGCGCGACATCTACGTCGAGAAGATCGACCCGTCGCTGTACCGCGTGGGCGTGAAGGAGCCGGTCAAGACGATCGAGCCGGGCCAGTCGGCCGATGTGTCGGCGCGCCTGTTCGCCGGTCCGGAAGAGGAGCGCGTGCTCGAGGGCATCGCCCCGGGTCTCGACCTCGTGAAGGATTACGGCTGGGTCACGATCATCGCCAAGCCGCTGTTCTGGCTGCTGCAGAAGATCCACGGCTACGTGGGCAACTGGGGCTGGTCGATCGTGCTGCTCACGCTGCTGATCAAGGCCGTGTTCTTCCCGCTGTCGGCCGCGAGCTACAAGTCGATGGCGCGCATGAAGGAGATCACGCCGCGCATGCAGCAGCTGCGCGAGCGCCTGAAGGGCGACCCCCAGAAGATGAACGCGGCGCTGATGGAGCTGTACAAGACCGAGAAGGTGAACCCGTTCGGCGGCTGTCTGCCGGTGGTGATCCAGATCCCGGTGTTCATCTCGCTGTACTGGGTGCTGCTGGCGTCGGTGGAAATGCGCGGCGCGCCGTGGATTCTCTGGATCCACGATCTGTCGCAGCGCGATCCGTTCTTCATCCTGCCCGTGCTGATGGCCGGCTCGATGTTCCTGCAGACGCGCCTGAACCCCACGCCGCCGGATCCCGTGCAGGCCAAGATGATGATGTTCATGCCGCTGGCGTTCTCGGTCATGTTCTTCTTCTTCCCGGCCGGCCTGGTGCTGTACTACGTGGTGAACAACGTGTTGTCGATCGCGCAGCAGTACTACATCACGCGCACCATCGGCGCGAAGAAGAAAGCCAGCTGACGGCGAACACGGCGCTCGCGCGCCGTTGTGCCCGCATCAAGAAAAACCGCCCGGTCATGCCGGGCGGTTTTTTTTCGTGCTGCGCGGGGAAACGCTGAGGCGGTGAGGCGCGCCGGGTTGCCGGCTCAGCTTTCGGGCGTGTCGCCGTAGAACTGCTCGATCAGCTCCTGAACCAGGTAGCGGTGATGCGGCGAGAGCGCCTCGAGCTTGGTGGCCAGCTCGATGGTTTCGGGCGTGGGCGGGTATTTCTCGTCGCGCGGCAGCGGCTTCGGCGTGCTGCGCGCGGCCGCCGACGGCGGCGGCCCGTAGTGGAGCCAGTGCGCGTCCACGCGCAGCCATTCGGCGAGCGTGTCGAGTTTGTCCGGGGTGGGAATGGTGCGGCCCGTGAGCCACTTGTGGGCCGTCTGCGGCGAGACCGGGTTCTCGCCGTGATGACGCAGGTTGAACTTCAGCGCGAGTTCGGTCGCGCCGGCCACTTTTTCAGGGCTGCGCATCAGGGCGAATTTCAGGCGTTCGGAGAACGCCGATTTCTCTTCGGGCGTCGGCATGCGCCAGATTGTGCAATCGGCCCGCCCTGCGACCGACAACCACTTGCGTCATATTTATCTCGTATACGTGCTGATTTAGCTGGCATGCAGTTGGTTGCGTTCCGAGCGTTATCTCGCAAATGCCCTGGGGATGGCGGGAAATGGCTGGAATTGCCTGATCGCGTGGGTGAGACGAGATGACGCGGGTTTAGCGTGCTTGGGAGAATGTTCTGCGGCCAAATGTGGCTGGTGGGGCGGAGGTTAGAGGCGGCGTGTTTGGGCCCGTTTTATCTCAATTGGCAACTAACAGGCTATTTCAGACGCGCTCGCCGAGCGCGGTCCGTTCGTGGATTTTTCAGGAATTGCGGCGTTGCGCCGCAGGTGGGAGCCGGTGATCAGGCCGGCGGCTTGTCGCCGTAGAACTGGTCGACGAGTTCCTGCACCAGGTAGCGATGATGCGAGGAGAGCGCCTCGATCTTGGTGGCGAGCTCGATCGTTTCCGGGGTGGGTGGATAGCGCTCGTCGCGCGGCAACGGGCGCGGCGTACCTTGCACGCTGGCCGGTGGCGGCCCGTAATGGAGCCAGTGCAGATCCACGCGCAACCAGTCCGCCAGCGTGGCGAGTTTGTCGTCGGTCGGGATCGTGCGGCCAGTCAGCCATTTGTGCGTGGTCTGCGGCGAGACGGGATTCTCGCCGTGATAGCGCAGGTTGAAATGCAGCGCGACGTCGGTGGCGCCCGCGGGTTTCTCGGGGCTGCGCTGCAGCGCGAATTTGAGGCGTTCCGAAAACGCCATTTTTTCTTCGGGTGTCGGCATGCGCAAATTGTGCAATCGGGGTTCGCGGGCCAAGACAACCGGATGCGCAAGTTTTAGCCCGCTCGGCGGCGCGGTGCCGGGGCGCCGAGGGCGGCGTGCCGTGGGCGATTATCTCGTAAATGCCGGAGGAGGCTGGAAATTCTGTCGATCGATCGATTCGCGTGAGCCGGCGGTCGATTTTCGGGGTAGCGTGCGCAGGATAAAAATGCGCTGGCCGATCGTGCGCGGCGGCCGTGTCGCGGATCGACCGTTCGCGGCCGGTCGGCGCCAGCGGTCGGGCTACAATGCGGGCGTTCCGGCGGCAACCCGCCGCACCCGGTTTGTTGTCCCTCGTCTCGACCTCCTGCCTGCGGATTTCCCATGCCCGTTACCGATTCCGATCCGATCGTCGCCATTGCCACTGCTGCCGGGCGTGGCGGGATCGGGGTGGTGCGCGTGTCGTTCGGCCGCGCCGGCGAGGCTGCGGCCGACGCGCTGATGCGCGCCGTGTGCGGGCAGGCGCTGGCGCCGCGTCATGCGAGTTACGTGCCGTTTCTGGACGCGGCGGGCACGCCGCTCGATCGCGGCATCGCGCTGTATTTCACCGCGCCGAATTCGTACACGGGCGAGCACGTGCTCGAGCTGCAGGGGCACGGCGGCCCGATCGTGCTGCAGCTCGTGCTGCAGCGCTGCCTCGACGCCGGCCGCGCGCACGGGCTGCGGCTGGCCGAGCCCGGCGAATTCACGCGTCGCGCCTTCCTGAACGACAAGCTCGACCTCGCGCAGGCCGAGGCCGTGGCCGACCTGATCGAGGCCAGCACCGAGGCCGCCGTGCGCTCGGCGGGCCGTTCGCTGGACGGCGCGTTCTCGCGCGAGATCCACGTGCTGGTGGACGACGTGATCGGCCTGCGCATGCTGGTGGAGGCGACGCTCGACTTCCCCGAGGAGGAGATCGATTTCCTCGAGGCGGCCGACGCGCGCGGCAAGCTTGTGCGGATCCGCGAGCGGCTCGGGCGGGTGCTCGGCGAGGCGCGCCAGGGCGCGCTGCTGCGCGAGGGGATGTCCGTGGTGCTGGCGGGGCAGCCGAACGTGGGCAAATCGTCGTTGCTCAACGCGCTGGCCGGCGCCGAGCTCGCGATCGTCACGCCGATCGCCGGCACGACACGCGACAAGGTAGCGCAGACGATCCAGGTCGAGGGCATTCCGCTGCACATCATCGACACGGCCGGCCTGCGCGAGACCGACGACGAGGTGGAGAAGATCGGCATCGCGCGCACGTGGGGCGAGATCGAGCGGGCCGACGTCGTGCTGCATCTGCTCGATGCGCGCGAAGGGCTGGGCGACGACGATCGCGCGATCGCGGGGCGGTTTCCGGGAGGCGTGCCCGTGGTGCGGGTGTTCAACAAGACCGACCTCAGCGCCGAGGCGCCGGCCGTCACGCATCCCGATTCCGGCGCGGGCGTGGATCTGAGCGAGGTGCGGCTGTCGGCCAGGCGCGGCGACGGCATCGAGCTGCTGCGTGCCGAGCTGCTGCGGATCGCCGGCTGGCAGGCGGGCGCGGAGAGCGTGTATCTGGCGCGCGAGCGACACCTCGTGGCGCTGCGGGCGGCGCGCGAGCATCTGGAATACGCGGCGAATCACGCGGATCAGAACGCGCAGGCGCTCGATCTGTTCGCCGAGGAGTTGCGGCTCGCGCAGGAGCAGCTCAATTCGATTACCGGTGAGTTCACTTCGGATGATTTGCTGGGGGTGATTTTCAGCCGGTTTTGTATTGGGAAGTGAGGGCAGCAGCAGCGGGCCTCGGGCAACGCGCCCACTGATCCACCGCAGAAGTCGGCGATCCGGTATGGGTAGGATCGAACGACTCCACGCATCGAACGCGCAGCCTGCGGTCCAATCTCTGAAGCGAGCGTCATGCCGCTTACCGGCATCGGCCTTCACACCTTTCATGAAGCGGCGCTGCTGGCGAAAGTCCCGGCAGCGCGACCTGCGCCGCTGGCTCGACGGTGACTCGTATCGAGACGGGCAACACGCCAGCGTCGCCGTCGATCCGCCGTGGGGCACGGAGCTCGCCAGCGAAGCACTCGACGGCATCACGTTTCACGATCCGCTGGAAGTGCGTTTCGTCCATGCATTTCGCAAGTACGGCGTGAGCCAGCAGACGATCCGCGTCGCCAGCCAGCGTGCACGCGAACTCTTCGACACCGATTACCCGTTCACCTCGCATCAGTTCCGCACCGATGGTCGCACGATCTTCGCGTCGGCCAGGGAGGCGACGGGGAAAACCGAGCTGCTCGATCTGGTGCGGCAACAGTTCGCGTTCCGAAGGATCAGCATGCTCCCAAGCCACGCAAAATCGTCGAAATCGGCCTGGGTGATACGATCCCTTGCGTTCCTGCCGCGTCAGGCACGGACAGTTTCACGATCATTCCAACAAGCCCATTCGCCACCGAGACCACCATGAAGCGCTTCCTGCTCGCCGCGCTGATCAGCGCGAGCGTCACGTCCGCATTCGCCTACCGGGCGCCGGCGCAGAACCCCGACGAATCCCGGCTTCAGGAGCATGGCCACTACACGAACCGCTCCGGCGCGCGCGTGCATTCGCCCGCGCATGCGCGCAACGGCGGCGTGCCGGCCGGCGCCACCGCGCATTGCGGTGACGGCTCCTACAGCTTCAGCCAGCATCATCGCGGCACCTGCTCGCATCACGGCGGCGTGGCCGAGTGGGAATGAGCGAACGCCGCGCAGGCGCATCGCTTCGGTAGCAATCCGAACGTTTCGCATCCGCGAAACCGGCTTCGCAATCGCTGCGTGTCGGGCCGAGTCGAATGCTACGGTGAACGACCCATCGTCACCGAAAGAGAGAACCCGCATGTCGCTCCCTTCCCGCCTTCTCGCCGGCTGCGTGGCCTGTTCGCTCTCGATCGCGGCGCTGCCCGCGCTCGCGCAGATCTCGCCGGCCCTCACCGACACGACCGGCGGCGGCTTCATCCGCGTGAACAATCAGGCGGATTACCTGCGCGCCCAGCGTCATTATCAGGACGAATTGCGGCAGCAGCGCCTGCACGAACAGAACGTGCAGGAGCAGAACGTTCGCGACGAACGCGTGCGCCAGGAGCGCCTGTACGAACAGCAGATGAACAACGGACGTTGAGCGCTGCGGGCCGGCCTCAATGCCCGCCGCGTCGCCAATGCTTCCACGGATGGCGCCAGTCGATGTGCACCGGATGCAGCGCACGCGGATGACGACGGCGGTGCTCCTGCCACAGCTCGTCGGAGAACAGCGCCGCGACGATCACGAGCGGCAGCACCAGAAAAATGCCCAGGATCACTTGCTCGACCATGATGGCCTCCACGCGGCGCTGGGGCGGCGGCGCGCCCCGTGTTTCATTCTAGGTAGCGCGCACGCGGCGCGTCGTGGATTTTCTCGCTCGACGCATCGTTCGCCATAGCGTTTGCCACGCCGGAACGCGTCCACCTCGCCCCGATCTCGCCCCGAACCGATCGGCGCCCCGGGCGTACGTCGCGCGCATTCGGTATCATCACGCCCCGACCGAACCCTTTCGCCCGCACACGGCACGACATCGCATGGCGCTCAAATCCACGATCTACAAGGCGGAACTGCAAATCGCCGACATGGACCGGCACTATTACGCCGATCATTCGCTGACGGTGGCCCGCCATCCGTCGGAAACGGACGAGCGCATGATGGTGCGCATCGTGGCGTTCGCGCTGTTCGCGCATGAACGCCTCGAATTCTGCAAGGGCATTTCGGACACCGATGAACCGGACATCTGGCTCAAGGACCTGACCGGCGCGATCGACGCCTGGATCGACGTGGGCCAGCCCGACGAGCGTCGCATCGCGAAGGCGAGCGGCCGCGCGGGCCTGGTGGACGTGATCGCCTACGGCGGCCGCACCTCGGACATCTGGTGGCAGGGCGTGCGCGGCAAGGTGGAACGGCTGCGCAACGTGCGCGTGCTGACGCTGGCCGACGGCACGGCCGAGGCGCTCGGCGCGCTGGCCGAACGCACGATGCGGCTGCAGTGCACGATTCAGGATGGCGCGGCGTGGGTGTCGAGCGCGACGCACGACCCGATCGCGGTCGAGTGGAGCGTGCTGAAGCCGCGCGACGGCGAGTGATGCACACGCCGCGCGCCTGAGGAGATCCGCCGCTCAACCGAGCGCGGCGCGCGGCGGCCCCTTCGGTTCCACGGTGTTGCCTTCGGGATCGAGCAGATAGATGGACGGGCCGTGACCGTCGGCGCCGTAGCGTTCGGCAGCCTCGCCCGGTGTCGCGCGGTGAGCGCTCAGGTGCGCGCGTAACGCATCGGCATCGAAGGGCTCGACGCGCAGGCACGGGTGATCCATGTTGCGTCGCGCGGCCGGCGCATCGCCGCCGTCGCGATTGCCTTCGCTCACCACCCGCAGATCGATCAGCGACACGCCCGCGCGCAGCTGCACGAGCCCCGGATCGTCCTGCACCTTCTCGACGTGACAGCCGAGCGCCTCGCAGTAGAAGCGCTGCATCGCCGGCAGATCGGCAACGCGCAGCACCACGTGGTCGAGGCCGCGAATCACGGGTTTCATCGGGGGCGTCCCCTGCCGCATGACACGTCGAGTCTGGTCGATCGATCGGCGCGCTACGCGATGCGCAACGCATCGGCAAACAGGGATGAAAAGCGCGCGGACGAAAAAAAGCCCGCTCAAGGGGAGCGGGCTTAATCCATATCAGGAGGAGACATGGAGGAGACAGTTCCAACTATACACAGCGCGATGGTGCGTCGCAATATTTCAATTGCAAAAAATCGTTATCGAGTCATTCTGCCGCACTGATTGGCGCGGAAATCGGCCGCATCACGCGCCGCGGTAACGCTGCGCCGGTTTGGGTGTAGCGCTCGCTTAATCGTCGATCCGTGCATGTGCGGTCGCAACGATTCAGACCCCAGGTGGATTCGAATCACAGCGCAAGATCCGGGCTGGCAGCGTGTATCGTGCCGCGTAGAGTCGACACCGTTCCCACTGTTTTCGCGAGGCGATCATGTCATCCAGGTACGCGACGGACGAATCCCGCTGGACCGCGCTGGCCGCGCGCGATGCGCAGGCCGACGGCGAGTTCTTCTACGCGGTCAAGACCACCGGCGTGTTCTGCCGGCCCACCTGCGCGTCGCGCATGCCGCGTCGCGAGAACGTGCAGTTCTTCGACGCGCCGGCGGCGGCGCGTGCGGCGGGCTTCCGCGCCTGCAAGCGCTGCCAGCCCGAGCGCGAGCCGCGCGAGATCGAGATCGTGCGGCGCGCCTGCGCGGTGCTCGACGCGAGCGATCGCGCCACGCTGTCCGAGCTCGGCGCGGCCGTGCACGTGAGCCCGTTCCATCTGCAGCGGCTGTTCAAGCGCGTGATGGGTGTGACGCCGCGTCAGTATCAGGCCGCGCGGCGCGGGGCGGCGCTGCGCGATGCGCTGGAGGGTGGCGCGTCGGTCACGCGGGCCGCGGTGGATGCCGGCTATCAGTCGTCGTCACGCGTGTACGACGCGGTGCCGCGCGAGCTCGGCATGGCGCCGTCGACGTTCCGGCGCAAGGGCGCGGGGCTGCGCATCGAGTACGCCACGGCCGCGACGCCGCTCGGCCAGGTGCTGGTGGCCGCCACCGCGCGCGGCATCTGCCGGATTGCGTTCGGCGATGCGATCGCGCCACTGGTCGACGCGCTGAAGGCGGATTTCGAAAACGCCGACTGCGTGGCGGCGCCCGAACGGCTCGCGCCCTTCCTCGCCGAAATCGACGCGTATCTGCACGGCACGAGCGCGCAGCTCGCGCTGCCGCTCGACATCAGCGCCACGGCGTTCCAGCAGCGGGTTTGGGAGGCATTGCAGAGGATTCCGTACGGACAGACGCGCAGCTATTCGCAGATCGCGCAAGCGGTGGGCTCGCCGCGCGCCGTGCGCGCCGTGGCCAGCGCCTGCGCGTCGAACCCGGTGGCGCTCGCGATTCCCTGTCATCGCGTGATCCACAAGGACGGCGCCGTGACCGGCTATCGCTGGGGCACCGCGCGCAAGGAAGTGCTGCTCGCCACCGAGGCGCGGCAGGCGCACGGCGAGCCGGCGCTGTCGCTCGACGACGTGGCATGACGCGCATCGACCTCGAGCTGCCGTTCAAGGCCCCGTACGACTGGACGCGCCTGCTGCGCTTCCTGGCCGGTCGCGCGATTCCGGGCGTCGAGGCGGTGGACGGGGACGCCTACCTGCGCGCGATCGATTATCGCGGCGCGAGCGGCGCGCTCACGGTGCGTCGCCCGCCGCGGCGCCGCTGCCTGGTCGCGACGATCGAGGGCGAGGCCGCGCGCCACGCCGACGATGCGCTCGTGGCCCGGCTCGCCACCACTTTCGACGTGGCCGCCGATCCCGCCGCGATCGGCGCGCACCTCGGCGCCGATCCCTGGTTCGCGCCGCTGGTGGCCGCCGCACCGGGGCTGCGCGTGCCCGGCGCGTGGTCCGCCTTCGAGCTCGTGGTGCGCGCGATCGTCGGCCAGCAGATCAGCGTGAAGGGCGCCACCACCCTCATCGGTCGCTTGGTGCAGCGTGCCGGCGCGCCGCTTGCCGCACCGCCGCATCCGGCCGTCGGCTGGCGCTTTCCCGAGCCTGCCGCGCTGGCCGCGAGCGATCTCGCCGGCATCGGCATGCCCGGCAAGCGGATCGCCGCGCTGCAGGGCACCGCGCACGCCGTGGCGTCGGGCGCGGCGCCGATCGACCTCCACGCCGAGCCCGGGCACGTCACGAGCCTGGCCGAGCGCCGTGCCGCGCTGCTCGCGCTGCCGGGCATCGGGCCGTGGACGGTCGAGTACATCGCGATGCGCGCCTGGCGCGACGCGGATGCATGGCCGGCCACCGACCTCGTGCTGATGCAGGCGATCGTGGCGCGCGACGCCGCGCTCGCGCGCGCCGCGAGCCAGCGGCAACGCAGCGAGGCCTGGCGCCCGTGGCGCGCCTACGCCGCGATGCATCTGTGGAATGAAATCGCCGATCGGGCAGGGGGCGCACGCGGCGGTTGATCGGGCTGGGAGGCCCGCCTGGCGCGGCTCCGCCGGAAACCCGAGGCACCTCAAGCGAGCGTTTCGGCGAGATGTTAAAGTGCCCGCTACCGTCAAACCCGGCGGGCGGGTGCGCATGGCAGCCAACCGCCGTGCCTGCTTTCTTGCATCCATGTCGAACACGATCACTTCCAGCCAACTCGGCTTGCTGCAGCAGCGTCTCGCCGTCCTTGCTTCGGGGCCGACGCGCGAACGTCTGGTCGACGGCCTGCGCGGCATCGAAAAGGAAAGCCTGCGCGTGACGCGCGATGGCGCGATCGCGATGACGCCGCATCCGCGAGCGCTCGGTTCGGCACTCACGCATCCGTCGCTGACCACCGATTATTCCGAGGCGCTGATCGAGCTGATCACGCCGGCCGAGCCCGACGTGGCGATCACGCTGGAGCGGCTCGATGCGCTGCATCGCTTCGTGTACGCCGCGCTCGGCGACGAGATGCTGTGGAACGAATCGATGCCCGGCACGCTGCCGGCCGACGACGAGATTCCGATCGCCGATTACGGCAGTTCGAACATCGGGCGCCTGAAGACCGTCTATCGGCGCGGCCTCGCGCATCGCTACGGCCGCACCATGCAGTGCATCGCCGGCATCCACTACAACTACTCGCTGCACGAGGACATCTGGCTGCGCCTGCGCGAGCATGCGCAATCGTCGATGTCGCCGGTCGATTACCAGTCGGCGCGCTACCTCGCGATGATCCGCAATTTCCGTCGCACCAGCTGGCTGCCGATGTACCTGTTCGGTGCCTCGCCGGTGCTCGACAAGGCCTTCCTGCGCGGGCGCGACAGCACGCTCGAGGCGTTCGACGCCACCACGCTGTATCGGCCGTATGCGACCAGCCTGCGCATGAGCGATCTCGGCTATTCGAACACCACCGCGCAGGCCGCGCTGGTGGCCGACTACAACTCGCTCGACGGCTATCTCGACGCGCTCTCGAAGGCCGTGAGCGAGCCGTATCCGGCCTACGAGGCGATCGGCACGCATCGCGACGGCGAGTGGATCCAGCTGAACACCAACGTGCTGCAGATCGAGAACGAGTTCTACTCGACGATCCGCCCGAAGCGCGTGACCTATTCGGGCGAGCGCCCGCTGCATGCGCTGGCCGCGCGCGGCGTGCAGTACATCGAGGTGCGCTGCCTCGACATCGATCCGTTCGAGCCCACCGGCATCGCGCTGGCCACCGCGCGCTTCATGGATGCGTACCTGCTGGTGTGCGCGCTCGACGACAGCGCGCCGCTCGAATGCGACGCGTATCGCGAGGCCAATGGCAACTTCGGCCGCGTGACGATGGAGGGCCGCAAGCCGGGGCTCGAGCTCGTGCGCGACGGCGTGCCCGTGGCGATGCGCGACTGGGCCGAGGAAACCCTCGACAAGATCGAGGCCGCGGCCCGCGTGCTCGACGAGATTCGCGGCGGCGACGAACACGTGCGCGCCGTGGCCGCGCAGCGCGAGAAGCTGGCCGATCCGGAAAAGACGCCGTCGGCGCGCGTGCTGCGCGAGATGCGCGAACGCGGCGAATCGTTCATCGAGTTCGCGAGCCGGCACAGCGCGGCGCACGCCGAGTTCTTCCGCGCGCGTCCGCTCGATGCCGTCGAGCTCGAGGCGGCGAATGCGCTGGCCGGTCGGTCGCTGGCCGAACAGGCCGACCTGGAAGGCAAGGAGGCGGGCTCGTTCGACGCCTTCGTGGCGGCTTATCGCGCCTATACGCTGAATCGCTTCAGCGTTTGATCATTCATCGATCGGTCGTTGTTTCCGCAACGGCCGATCGAGCGTATCGCAGTCGATAAGTCTTACTGGCGATGATTTTGATTTCACGATATTCATCGTGAACGCATGATATTGCGGCGCAGTATTGTTATTATCGCGGCCAAGTATCGATGGCGGGTTTCTCGTTTTGATCGCTGACGAGTTGCCTTTTACCGTTCGATGCCCAGAGGGGGCGGCGAAGGCCATAGCCGTTTCCCTCGATCCCTTGCCTGCTGTGGGTTTGACGGGTTATCTGGATTTTCGGGTTTGAGACGATTGGATACTCGATTCGGGATTTTCCGAGTGCCTGATCAATCTCGTTGGCGAGAGTTGATGTGATAAGGCGAGGCGCGAATAATCGCTTTGGTGCTGCTTGCCTTTAACCGGATCGCATGGCGCCGTATTAAATCGAATCAAATCGGATCAGCCGCCTCACGCACACGATCGGCCGTAGCCGGCAGCCCATTGCGTTCGAGTGCGCGGGCGCAGTCTTCCGGTGTTGCATGGGGATTTCGCCAGGGAAGTCGCGCAGATTGGCCGTCACGATGCAGTCTGCGTGTCCCGCAATCGCGGCGGCCAGTACAGCCTCGGGATGGGGATCCATTCCTGTTCGATGCACGCCGTCCGCTTCGCGGCCAACAAGCCCGCTGCTGCCAGGCTCATGAGGGAATCGGCAGCGACAATCGGAAACAGGACGCACGCATCGAGCGGGGCCGTATCGCGTACGTGGCCTCGATGAATTTCAGCGACGCGGGCGGGAGCGCGATGGAAGGATGTTCGCCGGCATCCGTCGTCAGGATGATGATTTGCGCTGCGTGAGAACGATCGAGTGCCTCCTTGATGCAGCGCCGGGCAACGCGAGCCATCTCGATATCCTGCTGTCATCGAGACATCTGAACGCGTTCTACGCAGCAGATCACCGCGCAGGGTTGGGTCGCGAATCGCGTGGGGAGCTGGAGGAAAACCGCAGAGGCGGGAGCAACATCGCTGCGCCCAAAGGTGGACGCCCGCGCATGTTCGGACGGCAAAAACGGAAAAGGGCTGCACGCTTTCGCATGCAGCCCTTCGAATTTCCTGGTGGGGCGTCACAGATTCGAACTGTGGACCTACGGATTAAGAGTCCGCTGCTCTACCAACTGAGCTAACGCCCCCAACAGAAGACAAAGTATGCACGAGCTTTTCGGCCGTGTCTACACCTTTCTCGCTTTTTCTTCAAAAAAGTGGCGGCGCCGATTCGAAGCCCGCCTCCACCGTGCCATCTGCCAGCCCGCGCGGCCCAGCCGGTATCATGACGCCCACATCCCGAGCCGCCGCTCGCGCGCGGCCCTGCCGGAGGTTCACGATGGACGAGAACGCTGTCCGCGAATTGCTCGATCGCCTGCTCGCGCCGTGGGTGCGTGCGCTCGGGCTGGTGCCCGTCGCCGTGTCGGACGAGGCGGTCACGCTGCGCCTGCCGTTTTCGGGCGAGCTGCGCCACTCCGGTGGCGTGATCTGCGGGCAGGCCTTCATGGCCGTGGCCGACACCGCGATGCTCGCGGCGATCTCGGTGCGGCTCGGCGAATTCAGGCCGATGACCACGGTGTCGCTGAACACGAACTTCATGCGCGCGGTGCGCTGCGGCGAACTGCTCGTCACGGCGCGCGTGCTGCGCATGGGCCGCAACCTGGTGTTCGGCGAGATCGAGGTGATGGACGAGGAAGGCCGGATGGCCGTGCATGCCACGTCCACCTACGCCCTGGTCAACTGATCCGGCACACCGCCGTATGGATACATAGCGAGAAAGAGAAGGGCGCAACGATGTTCGATCAGGTGGTATTCGCCGGCGGCGGCAACCGCTGCTGGTGGCAGGCAGGCTTCTGGGACGTCGCGCAGCCCGCGCTCGGCATTCGTCCGCGCGTGATCACCGGCATCTCGGCCGGCGCGGCCACCGCGTGCATGCTCTACACGCGCGATGCCCAGTGGGTCATGCGCTATTACAACGAGGCGCTGCGCGAGAACACGAAGAACGCGTACTGGGGCAACCTGCTGCGTGGCAAGCCGGTGTTTCCGCATTACCGCATCTATCGCCAGGCGCTCGTCGACATCTACGGCGAGCCGTTCGCACGCCTCGCCAGCGCCCCCGAAATCCGCATCGGCGTATCGCACGTGCCGCGCTGGCTCGGCGCGCGCAGCGCGGTGGCAGCGGGGCTGGTGGCGTACAACATCGAGAAATACGTGCGCAAGACGCTGCATCCCACGCTCGGCCGCTCGCTGGGTTTCCGTCCGGAATTCGTGCGCGCGCAGGCCTGCGAGGACGTGGAAGCGCTGGCCGACCTGATCCTGCAGTCGTCGTGCACGCCGCCGTTCACGCCGGTGCTGCGCCGCGCGGGACGGCCCGTGCTCGACGGCGGGATGGTGGACAACGTGCCGGTGGGCGCGCTCGATCCCACGCCGGGCCGGGTGCTGGTGATGGTCACGCGCCGCTATCCGCGCCCGCAGCGCTTCACGGTCGTGCACGGCGAGCAGCAGCGGCTGTACGTGCAGCCGTCGGTGAAGGTGCCGATCTCGAGCTGGGACTACACGAGCCCCGGCCAGATGCAGCACGCCTACGATCTCGGCCGCCGCGACGGCGAGCAGTTCGTGGCGGCGATGCGGGCCGAACCCGGCGAGGCCGCGGCGCCCGCGGCGCCGTAAGGCGTAGCCGAGCCGCACGCGAAGCCGCGCGCGGCCCCCCGCGGCTCAGCGGCGGTTGCGCCCGCCGATCAGCGCATCGGGGTTGGCCACGCTGGCCGTGTCGCCCGAATCGAACGCGAGGATGTTGCGGAAGGCCGCGCTGAAGTACAGCTCGTAGCTTTCGCGCTCCACGTAGCCGATGTGCGGCGTGCAGATCACGTTCTCCATGCGCAGCAGGCTGTAGCCCTGCAGGATCGGCTCGCTCTCGTACACGTCGATGGCCACCATGCCGGGCCGGTTCTGCGCCAGCGCGTTCACCAGCGCGCTCTCTTCCAGCAGCTCGGCGCGGCTGGTGTTGACGAGCAGCGAGGTGGGCTTCATGCGCATCAGGTCGTCCTGCTTGACGATGCCGCGCGTCTCGTCGTTCAGGCGCAGGTGCAGCGACAGGATGTCGGCCTGCTCGAAGAACGCCTCGCGGCTCTCCGCCGCGATGTAGCCGTCGGCGCGCGCGCGCTCGAGCGAGTGCTCGCGGCCCCACACCATCACGTTCATGCCGAACGCCTTGCCGTAGCCGGCCAGCAGCTGGCCGATCTTGCCGTAGCCCCAGATCCCGAGCGTCTGGCCGCGCAGCACCTGGCCGAGGCCGAAATTCGGCGGCATCGCCGAGGTCTTGAGGCCCGACTGCTGCCAGGCGCCCTGCTTGAGGTTGGCCACGTACTGCGGGATGCGGCGCTGGGCCGCCATGATCAGCGCCCAGGTCAGCTCGGCCGGCGCGACCGGCGAGCCGCTGCCTTCCAGCACGGCGATGCCGCGTTCGGTACAGGCGTCCACGTCGATGTGGCTCGACACCTTGCCGGTCTGGCTGATCATGCGCAGGTGCGGCAGCTTGGCCAGCAACTGCGAGTTGATGTGGGTGCGTTCGCGGATCAGCACGAGCGCTTCGACTTCGGCGAGCCGGCTGGCGAGCTGGCCGAGCCCGCGCACCGTGTTGTTGAAGACTTTCACCTCGTGATCGGCGAGCAACTCGAAACAATTGAGCTTGCGGACGGCGTCCTGATAGTCGTCGAGGATGGCTATTTTCATGAAGGATTCTGGAGCGGCACGTAGAGCGGAATTCGGAATGCACCGGGCGCTGTCGTCCCGGCGAGCGGCCCGAGCGGCGGGCGCGTCATGATCTTATGACGCGCACCACGCCGGTGTATCGCTTTTTAACAGCTTGTTACGGGGTGTCAGCCTGGCATCGTTCGTGCGTGTGCCTGCCCCACAATTGATCGAAGCGGGCGAATGCGGGGGTTCGGAGGCGATTGTTTCCGAGGCGGGAATAATGGGAGGAATCTCGTTGTAAGCCGCCGTTCAGCCGAACATTTTTTGTCGAAATTGCGGCCTCCAACGGCAACTCTGCACCAAATTCGCTGTCGTAGGAGAATTACGCATTTGCTACACAATTTTGAAGCTGTATGGCACAGCGGCAGGAGTGGTTA
The DNA here is from genome assembly GCA_030151225.1 of Burkholderia sp. Lineage (GTDB taxonomy): Bacteria > Pseudomonadota > Gammaproteobacteria > Burkholderiales > Burkholderiaceae > Burkholderia. The sequence goes on from JASLEG010000299.1 coordinate 17,764, forward strand.
TGGATCATTTGCAGTCGATGCGCGTGTTCGTCAAGGTGGCTGATCTCGGCAGCTTTGCGCGGGCAGCCAGTGCGATGGATATCTCGAACGCGGTGGCGACGCGCCACGTGGCCGATCTCGAGGGCCGTCTTGGCACCCGTCTGCTGAACCGGACGACACGCAGCCTTTCCCTGACCGAATCCGGTCAGGTCTATCTCGAGCGCGCGCGCCAGATTCTCGACGAGCTGGAAGACGTCGAGCAGATGGTGGTGGCGCGCAATCACGAGCCGGTCGGCACGCTGCGAATCGTCGCGCCGGTCGTGTTCGGGCTCCATAACCTCGCGCCGGTGCTGCAGAGCTACACGCAGCGCTATCCCAAGGTGATCCCCGATCTCACCCTCGTCGATCGTCAGGTCGACCTCGTGGAGGAGGGCTTCGACGTCGGGGTCGTGATCGCGCGACAGATGCGCAGCGCCAGCATCGTCACGCGTCGTCTCACCACGGGCTGCATGACCGTCTGCGCCACGCCGGCCTATCTCGAGAAGCACGGCGTGCCCACCCGCCCCGAGCAGCTGATGGAGCACCCGTCGCTGAGCCTGCCGTCCGAATACTGGGGCGACGAGCGCGTGTTCACGGGGCCGGAGGGCGAGGTGCGCGTGCGGCCCACCAACGTGATCGTGGCCAACAACACCGAGATGCTGCGCCAGTTCGCGCTGCTCGGCATGGGCGTGGCGATGCTGCCTAGCTACCTGATCGGCGGCGACACGGCCCGCGGCAAGCTGGTGCGCCTGCTGCCCGACTACCGCCTGCCGCAGGTCGAGATCAACGTGGCGTATCCGAGCCGCCGCCACCTGCCGGCCAAGGTGCGTACCTTCATCGATCACCTGGTCGAGCACTTCAGCCAGTCGCCGGACACGGCGCTCGGCGAGCAGTGGGCCGCCGACACCGGTCTGCAGCCTCCGTCGGCGGCCGATCTGGTGGCACCGCTGAACGGCGCATCGCGTTCGGCCTCGGGCCCGTCGATGCCGGCGCCGCTGCCGAAGGCCCGTCCGCGCGCGATCGCACCGACGCCGCTGTAAGGCAGATTGCAGCACAGTAAAAAAGCGCGTCGCCCTCTCGGGTGACGCGCTTTTTTACATTGACGACGGCGTTTTTGCATGCCGTCGCCTGCCTGGACGGCTTACGAGCCTGTCTTGGCGGCCGCCTTTTTCGCGGCCGGGGCCTTCTTGGCTGCCGGGGCCTTCTTCGCAGCGGGGGCCTTCTTGGCCGCGACCTTCCTGGCCGGCACGGCGGCTTGCGCCTGCGCTGCGTCGCCGTCCTCGTTCGCGGCGGCCTTGGCGGCCGTCTTCTTGGCCGCGGCGCCCGGCTTCGGCTCCTTCTTCTCGAATTCGAAGCCGATCTTGCCGTCCGGCTGCTTCACGAGGAAGGCCTTGAAGTTGCGGCCCGTACGCGACGACTTGAAGTTCGGCAGCAGATCCGTGCGGCCGTCGGCCAGCAGCTTGGCCATCTGCTCGCGCGCGATTTCCTGCTGCAGGATCACCTTGCCGGAGCGGAAGTCGCAGGTCTTCGGGTTCGCCACCGAGTTCTCGCACACGTAGCTCATGCCGTGCTCGAACACGCGCGCCTGGCACTTCGGGCAGGCGCCCACCGGCTGCTGTTCGGAGAAGTCCGGTGCCTCGCCGTCCTCGCCGCCCTGATCCTGGCCGAAATCGAACTCGAGCTTGTAGTTCCTGGTGTCCTCGTCGAACGACAGCTTGAGGATGGCCGAGAACGGCCGGCCCATCTTGCTGCGGAAGCCCGACAGCGGGCCGATCGTCTTCTTCTGCAGCAGCTCTTCCACTTCCTCGATTTCGAACTGGCGGCTGCCCGGGATCTTCGAGATCGAGAATTCGCACTTCGTGCAGGCGAAGCGGCGGTAGTTCTCCTTCACCTGGCCGCCGCAGTTCGGGCACGGCGTCTCGAGCGTCGCGTAGTCGCCGGGGATCGTGTCCGAATCGTATTCCTTGGCGCGCTTCACGATGGTCTGCGTCATGCGGGCGATTTCCTGCATGAACGCGTCGCGCGGCAGGTTGCCACGCTCCATCTGCGACAGCTTGTGCTCCCACTCGCCGGTCAGCTCGGGCGCGGTCAGTTCCTTCACGCCGAGGCCGCGCAGCAGCGTCATCAGCTGGAACGCCTTGGCGGTGGGGATCAGCTCGCGGCCCTCGCGCAGCAGGTATTTCTCGCCGAGCAGGCCTTCGATGATGGCCGCCCGCGTGGCCGGCGTGCCGAGCCCCTTGTTGGCCATCGCCTCGCGCAGCTCGTCGTCGCCCACCAGCTTGCCGGCGCCTTCCATCGCGGACAGCAGCGTGGCTTCCGAGTAGCGTGCGGGCGGCTTGGTGACGAGTTGATGCGCGGCCACCTTGTCAGTCTTGACCTTCTCGTCCTTCTGCACCGGCACCAGGTTGGCGTCGGCGCCCTCGGCGTCGCGGCCGTACACCTGCAGCCAGCCCGGCTCCACCAGCACCTTGCCCTCGGTCTTGAACTTGTGGCCGGCTACTTCGGTGATGCGGGTGGTGACCTTGTACTCGGCCGCCGGGAAGAACACGGCCAGGAAGCGCTTGACCACCAGGTCGTACAGCTTCTGCTCGGGCTCGGACAGCGCCTTCGGCGCCTGCAGCGTGGGGATGATGGCGAAGTGATCGCTGATCTTCGAGTTGTCGAAGATGCGCTTGTTCGGCTTCACCCAGCCCTTGTCGAGCACCTGCTTGGCGTGCGGCAGGTAGTTGTTGCTTTCCTTGAGCATCTCGAGCGTCTGCGACACCGTGCCGAGGTAATCCTCGGGCAGCGCGCGCGCGTCGGTACGCGGGTAGGTCAGCACCTTGTGCTTTTCGTACAGCGCCTGGGCCAGGCCCAGCGTGTTCTTCGCGGAGAAGCCGAAGCGGCTGTTCGCCTCGCGCTGCAGGCTCGTCAGGTCGTACAGCAGCGGCGAGAGCTGCGTGGACGGCTTCGATTCCTCGCTCACCACGCCGATCTGGTCGCGGCACGCGGCCACGATCGTCTCGGCGGCCGGCAGGCTCCAGAGGCGCGAATCGCGCTTTTCGGGATCGTGCTCGTCGCGCTTGAATTTCGGGTCGAACCAGCGGCCTTCGTAGAAGCCGCCCGCGCACACGAATTCGGCGCGCACTTCCCAGTAATCGCGCGACACGAAGTGGCGGATCTTTTCCTCGCGCTCCACCACGATCGACAGCGTGGGCGTCTGCACGCGGCCCACGGTGGTCAGGAAGAAGCCGCCGCCCTTGCTGTTGAAGGCGGTCATCGCGCGGGTGCCGTTGATGCCGACCAGCCAGTCCGCTTCCGAGCGGCAACGCGCAGCATCGGCCAGCGGCTGCATGTCCTCGTCGGAGCGCAGCCTGGCGAAGCCGTCGCGGATCGCGGCCGGCGTCATGGACTGCAGCCAGAGGCGCTGCACGGGCTGCTTGGCCTTCGCGTGCTGCGCGATCAGGCGGAAGATCAGCTCGCCCTCGCGCCCCGCGTCACATGCGTTGATGAGGCGGTCGATGTCCTTGCGCTTGATCAGCCGGTTCAGCACCTTCAGCCGCGACTCGCTCTTGGCGATCGGGTTCAGGTCGAAGTGCGGCGGGATGACGGGCAGATGCGCGAAGCTCCACTTGCCGCGCTTGACCTCGTATTCCTCGGGGGCCGCGATTTCGAGCAGGTGGCCGACCGCGGACGACAGGACGAAGTCGTCGCTTTCGAAATATTCGTCATGCTTGGTAAAGCCGCCCAGGGCGCGCGCGATGTCGTTCGCGACAGAGGGCTTTTCCGCAATGATCAGTGCTTTGGACATGACTCGAGTGGGTTGGA
>JASLEG010000311.1 GCA_030151225.1 Burkholderia sp.
GTAAAGATTTTGTATTTTTACGACAATTATTTCATATTCCTTTCAAAAACTTCAATGCCGTGTCGGATGTTTCGTCTTAGCCTCAACCACTTGCCCGGCAGCCAACCCTCCCCCCAAACAGCCAACCCACCCGACCCGCCGCCCCAAACCGCTTACAATACGTCCCCATCCGCCAGATTTCCCCGCAGCCGCATCATGACCACCTCCCTCGACGACGACATCCCCGCGATCCACGAAGACCGGCTCTGGCGCGACACCGGCTGGACGGCCCGCGTGATCAAGAACGAGGACGACGACGGCTGGGCGGTGGAGATGATCAAGGACGGCGAGACCGAGCCCGCGCTGGTCGGCCCCTGGACGATGGGCCGCGACAAGAAGAATCCGAAGCCGCTCGACGCGAACGCGTTCCGCACGCTCGTGAAGACTGCCTCCGAAGTGCTGCGCCGCCACGAGCAGCAGCTCGCCGCGACCCTGCACAAGCAGGTGACCGTGCATACCGACGAGCGCAGCATCTCGGTCACGCTCGACATCGTGCCCGACGAGGACGAGCCCTACGCCGTCCTCAAGGCAACCGACGACAGCGGCGAGACGCTGGCCGAGCTCACCGTGAGCGCGGGCTTTCGCCTCGACAAGGCCAGCGCGACGCGCTGGGTCGCACGCGAGTTCGAACGCCCCAACTGAAGCGCCAAACCAACGCGCCGGGCGACCTCAACGATCGGCCTGCACGTTCCGAGCCCCGCAGCCAGCCCGGGAGCAGACCGCCTCGTTCTTCGCATCATGCAGGTTCTCCCGGTTCCGTTCGCCTCGCCAGACGAGCAGGGTACGAACGACACGGCGGCGACGATCCACCGGCCGTGTCGAAAACCCTCACCCTGCGCCCGAATCCGCTCGACTCGCCGCGCCACGGCGGCTCAATCGTCGCCGTTCAACTCGCTCTGCAAGGCCTTCTTCTGCGCGCGGCGCGCCGGCGTGGCGTTGTAGCGCGCCTCGCGCGCGCTGAGGAATGTCTGCTCGTCGTACACGCAGCCGGCCGCGTAATGCCCGGCGTCGAGCGTGAACGCGCGCAGCGCGTGGTGGTCGTCCAGATCCTTGCGAACGATCGCGTCGCTGCCCATCTCGAGCTCCACGCGCATCCCCTCGCGCTTCACCATCGCGTGCAGATCCTCGATCGGATGCGCCGACGCCACCACCAGCATCACGGTGCTGCGGCTGTTCATCAGCACGACGCCGGAATCGATGCCGAGCGTATGCAGCGCCGGCGTGACCTTCCACGTCGGGCCGACCGCATTGTCCGGCGTGGGCGCGGTGGCGAGGCCCGTCTGGTTCGCATCGACACGATCGTTGAATGCGGCCAGCGCCTCGAACGACGCGCGACACTGCACGATTTCGCCGAGCGTGTGCGCCGATGCGACGGCCGCCGCCGAGGCAGCGTGCGCCGCCGGCACCATCGCCCACAGCGCGAGCAGCGCGCCCCCCGCGATCCGGCGCGCGCTCATCGCTTCACCACGCAGTCGCCCATCGACAGGTATTCGGTGCCCGACGTGAACTCGATCGAGCACACGGCATCGAATTTCGCGCCCACCGGCAAGGCGCGCATCTTCCTGTCTTCGGCCTCGTCGAAGCCGGTCAGGCGTGCGATGTCCTCGTCGGGTTGCGCCGGGTCGCCGGCCAGCATCAGGCTGCCGCCCGTGATGCCCTGCGACTGCTCGACCACCACGGCGGTGAAACGCACGCGCTTGTCGTCGCCGAATTCGGGCAGCCCGAGCGCGGAGTAACCGGCCTTGACGTAGCGCGCGAACAACTCGCCCAGTCGCACTTCCTTCGCCGCCGGCGCGGCTGCGTTCGCAACCGGCGCGATCATCGCCGTCGTGGACATGGCCAGCACGAAACCGGCCGCAGCCAGTGTGATTCCCCGTTTTTTCATCGGTGTTCTCTCAGATTCGAAGCACGCTGTTTTGATTGATGCCGTAATCGGCAGACGAAACGCGACGCGTAATGTAACAGAAAGCCGTGAAACGACGATTTCGCCGCGCGATCGGCATTTCCCGCCATTTCTTCATAGTGGTTTTCCATATTTGAAAACCGCTTGTTTGCCCGACATTCGTTGGTATACCGTATGCCAAACCAATGAATCGGCCGGTAACTCGCACCCGGCTGCCCCGTCGTCGCCTTCCCTTCACAACGATGCAAAACCTCTCGATCGGCAAAAAACTCGCCACGGCGTTCTGCGTGGTCATCGCGGTATTCCTCGTCAGCTCGGCCGTGTGCTGCTACGGCATCGCCGCCATCGGCCACAAGCAGCAACAGAACGCGGTGTCGGCGCAGGCGCAGCGCGTCATCAAGGACGCCACGGCCGACTACCTGAACATCATCTGGTCGCTGCTGGCCTACAACCTCGACGGCCAGCCCGGCCACATCAAGTGGAAGGTCGATCACATCGGCGACTTCGCCAGACGCATGGCGGCGATCCGCGCGCTGGATCCGGCCGACACGGAACTGAACCGCCTGGCCGACACGGCGCAGGCACAGTACGACGCGTGGACGGCCAGGGTGGTGAACCCGATGATCGAGATGCGCACTCACGTGAACGACGGCAGCGCCACGCTCGCGCAGCTCAGCGCGCTGACCGAAGGCTTCGGCAGCTACCTCGGCACGGACGACATGATCGGCGCGGTGGATGCGCTCGACAAGGCGGAGCGCCAGCGCATCGACGCGCGTACGGCGGAGCTGGTCTCGCTGCGCCACACGATCAACCTCAGCGTGCTGCTGGCCGCGGCGCTGGCGGTGCTGTGCGCGGGGCTGGCCGGCCGCTGGCTCGTGAAGGCGATCCGCGATCCGCTCGCGCGCGCCATGGACACGGCGGGGGCGATCGCCTCGGGCCGCCTCGACAGCCGCATCGAACGCGATCGCACCGACGAGACGGGCCGCCTGCTCGCCGCGATGCACACCATGCAGGCCTCGCTGCAGACCATCGTGGGCTCGGTCACCAGCGGCGTGGAAGCCGTGAAGGTGGGCGCCGCGCAGATCGCGGCCGGCAATACGGATCTGTCGTCCCGCACCGAGCAGCAGGCGGCCGCGCTCGAACAGACCTCGGCCACCACTCACGAGCTCAACGAGGCGGTGCGCCAGAACGCCGAAAGCGCGCGTCACGCCTGCAACGTGATCGAGCGCGCGATGGAATCGGTCACCGCCGGAGACACGATGTCGAAGCAGATGATCGCCACGATGAGCGAAGCCTCGGGCAGCGCGGAGAAGATCGCCACGATCACCTCGATCATCGAGGGCATCGCGTTCCAGACCAACATCCTGGCGCTGAACGCGGCGGTGGAAGCCGCGCGCGCGGGCACCGAAGGCCGCGGCTTCGCGGTGGTGGCGAGCGAGGTGCGCTCGCTCGCACAACGCTCGCAGACGGCCGCCAAGGAGATCAAGGAACTGATCGAGCGCTCCACCCAGTCGATCGCCGGCGGCGTGACGCGCGCGCAGGACGTGGGTTCGACCATGACCCGGCTGCAGTCGGACATCGCGGAGGCGAAGGACGTGGTGGAGGCGATCTCGCAGGCGTCGAGCGAGCAGAGCCACGGCCTCGAGCAGGTCAGCCAGGCGATCTCGCAGATGGACAAGGTCACGCAGCAGAACGCCGCGCTGGTGGAGGAAGCGGCCGCGGCCGCGCATGCGCTCGACGAGCAGGCCGAGCGGCTGCAGGGCGCGGTGGCGGTGTTCTCGCGCTGATCGGATCAGGCGCCCCGGCTCGGCAGCCGGGGTTCTTCATGCGCTCGACCGCGAGCCCGAACCACGGCCGCAGCCAGCCGTGCAGGCTGCCCTCGCGTTTCGTCGCGGGTCCTGTGGCTGGCGTGTCGCTCAGTGCGTCTCGCGCTCGAAACGGAACACGCGCTCGGGGCGCAGGCTGCCCTCGCCCTGCTCCACCATCACCGTGCCTTCGTCGCGCACCTGCCAGCCGGGCCGCGTCGCCACGTCGGTCGGCGGTCGGCTGTCGATGCCGCCCAGGCCCTCGGCGGGCGGCGAGGTGGCGTCGTCGAGCGTGGCATTCGAATGGATCACGTTGTCCTGCCGCATCGGCGCGTCGCGGCGCGCCTCCATGCCCTTGCCGTCCACGTCGACCGAATTGTCGGTGGCGGCCATGTTGGCATTGTCGATCGAGGTGATGCGCTCGGCCGCGCGGCGCACCGGGTCGTCGTGTTCGTCGCCGCGCTCGGCGCGCTCGATCGGCGGCAACCCGGTGGGCGTCTTGCCGGCGATCGTTTCGGGGGTCTGATGCTCGGCGAAACCGGCGGCCTGCGTTTGCGCATCGGGATGATCGTGGCCGGCCGCCGGCGTCCTGACGGGGCTCTTGCCGATCGCGTCGTGCTGATCCTGCTGGCTCGGCTTCGGCTTCACGGGTTGCTTGTTCGTCTGTTCCATATCGGCTCCTGTTGACGTCGGGTTGCGTGGCATCGCTCACGTCGCGGGAGATTCGCTCGCTGCAACGATGAACGACATCGATCACCGGACCGCGCAAATCGCGTGCCGCACCGTCATGGTGAAAACAGGCCATGAACACGCGCGTTCCGCTCGAAACCGGCATTCGCTACATCGGCACTTGCAAATCTTTCACGCGCGCCGGCCGATGCGCGCCCTCACGCCACCACGTCGGGGCGCCGCCGCGGATCGAAATCGTGCCAGCGGCCATCGCGCCATTCGCCGTCGCAGCGCGCCACGGTCATGGCTCCGGTGCCGCGCAGGATCTCCTCGGCCATGCGCGCGTTGTTCTCGTCCACGTGGGCAGCCAGCACGATCCCGCCATAGGCCGCGTAGCGCGCCGAGCCGTCGCCCTCGTCGTCCCAGCCGCGCATGTGCGCGAGCGCGCCGCCAAGCGCGCCCAGATAGGCGCCGGCCAGCATCGCGAACACGGGCACCCACCACGACATCTGCACGATCGCATGCGCGATCAGACCGAACACCAGCCCCACCGCGAGGCCGCGCGCGATGCCCGCGAGCGCGCCGTGGCCGCCCGTGGGCGCGCCGGGCTCGGCGAACACGTCGCCGCCGGCGGGCAGCCGGCCGTGCCGCAACCCGGGGTTCAGGAAGAAGATCGACACGTCGTCGCGTCGGAACTGCCGCCGGATCAGGAGCCGGCGTGACGCATCCGCGTCGGCGAAGGTGGGGAAGCTGCCCGTCACGATCATGGCCATGATGTGGTCCTCGCGCTGGGCGGCGCCGATGCGCCGCGTGCCATCGGGGGCTGCAAATCCCGTGCCGGGCGTCGAGCGGAATGCATCTTGCGCGCCGCAGCGAATTGGTCATCGAAACAATACGGAGGACAACGGATGATTCGGGTAGCTGAGGTGATGTCGCGCGACGTGGTGTCGATCGCGAGCCACGACACGATCCGTCACGCCGCGCAGCACATGGCGCATTACGACGTGGGCGCCCTGCCCGTGTGCGACGACGGCCGGCTGGTGGCGATCGTGACCGACCGCGATCTGGCGGTGCGCGCGCTGGCCGGCGACATGGGGCCGGATACGGTGATCACGGAGGTGGCGACGGCCGAGCCGCTGTGCTGCCACGACGACGACGATCTGGACGCCGTGCAGCAGCGCATGGCCGAGGCGCGCGTGCGGCGCACGCCGGTGCTCGACAGGAAGGGAAAACTGGTGGGGATGCTGTCGCTCGGCGACATCGCCACGCGCACGGACGGCGCGTCGCTCGACGAGCTGGCGATCACGCTCGAGCGCGTATCGCAACCCGGCCCGCAACCTGGCCCGCAACCGGCGCCACAAGCGGCGCGCTGACCGACACGCGCGTCCGAACCGCTCAGTAGGTCGGCAGGCCCATGCAGGCGTTCGGATCGGCCGACGCGCAGGCGATCGAGTAACCGGCGGCGCTGGTGGCCAGCATGTCGCGACCGGCGGCCAGCGCGTCGCGCACGTCGTCCGGGCAACGTTCGTAGGTGATGAATGCCGAGCAGGCGACGGCCGACATGACGACCAGCGAGAAAGCGATCTTTTCGAGCACGACGAAACGGTGATGCATGACCCCAACCCTCCTTGATGGCCGAATTCTAACGTAACCGAGGGTTTTTACCTAGGGTTATCACCTAGGGTGACGGGCATGCGATTCGCGATCGTTGGTTTTGTGCAACGCAACACGTCAATGAAAAAAGCGCGATGCCGCCCGCCAGCGGCATCGCGCCTCGTCCCCTTCAGGCGATCAGATCGCGGTCGTGACCGGCGCCGTGGCGGCCGGATCGGTGGTGCTGACCTTGCCCGTTTCCACGTGGCCCGCGATCCGACGCTTCCACGACGGGTTGTCGGCCATCGTGAACTGCAGGTCGTACCACGCGGCGCTGCACGACAGGTCCCAGTGGCGCTCCACGCTGCCGCCGGCCGGCACGGTCAGCGTCTGCACGGGCTGGCCGTAGGCCACGTCGGCGGCGGTCACCGTGATCGGCTGCGTGCCGCCGTTGGCCAGCGTCACGTACACGTTGCCGTTCGCCACGTCGTAGCAGGTGGTCAGCTCCGGGTGCGCGACGGTCTCGCCCGATGCGGAACCGATGAAGCGGCGGAAATAGCCGTTCGGGCCGTACACGTTCACCGTGTAGCCACCGCCGGCGTCGAGCGTCCACGTGTCGCTGAGCTGCTTGCCCGCTTCCACCGTGTAGTGGCGCGGCGCGGCGCCGAGGTCGTTGGTGTAGACCCAGAAGTGCGCGCCCTGCGTGCCACTCGACGCGAACGTCACCTGGTAGCCGGTGCTGGTGAGCTTGCCGTTCACGTGCAGTTCGTACGGCGTCGGGCGCGCGAGGCGCGTGCCGGCTTCCTGCGCGAGCACCGTCTGCGCGGCGGTGGCGGCCGGTGCCGTGAGCGCGGTGCTGCGCGCGCACTGCAGGTCGGCCGTGGCCACGTAGTTGGTGGTGCTCGGCAGTTGCGGGAAGCTGGCGTCCGACTTCGTGAAGTCGAGCGTGGAGGTCAGGTCGCCGGCCACGGCACGGCGCCACGGCGAGATGTTGGGCTCCTTCACGCCGAACCGCTGCTCGATGAATTGCAGCACGGAGGTGTGATCGAACACCTGCGAGCTCACGTAGCCGCCCTTCGACCACGGCGACACCACGAACATCGGCACGCGCGGGCCCATGCCGTACGGCAGGTTGTCGGCCGTGTAGGTGCCCTGCTGCGCGGCGCTCACCAGCGTGTGGCGCTCGAGCGTGATGTCCACCGTGCTCGCGCCCGTGTTCGGCAGCGTGGGCGCCTGTGGGGGCACCATGTGGTCGAACAGGCCGTCGTTCTCGTCGTACATGATCAGCAGCACGGTCTTGCTCCACACTTCCGGGTTCGACGTCAGCGCGTCGAGGATCGTGGAGATGTAGCTCGCGCCGTACAGCGGCGTGTACTTCGGATGTTCCGAGTACGCGGCCGGCGGCAGCAGCCACGACACCTGCGGCAGGTTGCCGGCCTGCACGTCGGTCTTGAGCTGGTCGAGCGTGCGCTTGCTCATGCCGCGCGACTGCAGCGACGAGCCGGCCGGCGCGTTCACGAAGTTCTGGAACGCCGCGAGCATGTTGGTGCCGTAGTTGCCCGTGTAGTTGTCGAAGTCGGTGCCCTGCTGGTAGACCTGCCACGACACGCCGGCCGCCTCGAGGCGCTCCGGATAGGTCGTCCACGAGAACGGCGCCACCTGCTGCGTATCGAACTGGTTGTCGATGTAGTCGATGTTGTCGAGCAGCGGGCCGCCGCCGGTGCCGAGCGGGTCCACCATGCCCGTCATCAGGTACATGCGGTTCGGGTGGGTGTTGCCGGGAATCGAGCAGAAGTAGTGGTCGCAGACGGTGAACGAATCGGCCAGCGCGTAGTGGAACGGGATGTCGTCGCGCGTGTGATAGCCCATCGTCATGTTGGTCTTCTGCACCGCCCACTGGTCGCCGCGGCCGCCGTTGATGGCGCCGTGCGTGGTGGCCCAGGTGTGCGGCAGACCGCCGATGCACTGCGCGTTCACGGCCGGGTTCGTGGTGTCGTAGCGGAACGGCGCGACCACGGCGGCGGTGTTTTCCTGGCGCGGCTGGAACCACACCGGCTTGCCGTTCGGCAGCGTGGCGGGGAAACGGTCGTTGTAGCCGCGCACGCCGCTCAGGTGGCCGAGGTAGTGATCGAACGAACGGTTCTCCTGCATGAACACCACGATGTGCTGCACGTCCTGGATCGTGCCCGTGACCGTGGCCGGCTCGATGGCGAGCGCCTTGCGGATCGATTCGGGCAGCAGCGTCGAGGCAGCCGTGGCGCCGGCCAGGCCGGCGGAGAACTTCAGAAAATCGCGTCGGGATTGGGTGACCATGTGGGGTCCTGATGAAGTCGGTCGTCGGGCGGGGCTCAGGATTTCGGCGCCGTGTAGCCGGGCGGGCAATGCAGCGTCGCCGTGGCGACGGCCGCGTTGCCGCAGGCGGCCTTCGTGGAGGCCGCGGGCGCCGACGCACTGGATGCCGTGCCGTCGTCGTTGCACGCGCCGAGCAGGGCCGCGCTCGCGAGCGCGACGATCACAAACCAGTGCCGTGGGGCCGGGCTCTGCATGGGATTTCTCCGTCGAATGATATCCGGCGGACGCGGGCTCGCATCCGGGGCGCGCGTCGGGCCGGGCTGCACCGCGCGCACCGCCGGAAAGATAGTGCTGGATTGTTACAGCGCGGTGTTGGCCGGGCAGGTTTGATGCACCTCGCGCCTTGTCCGGCACGGCTTCGCGGCCGATTCCGAGTAAGCGATTCGAAAGCATCGGTAATGGGGGCGCGGTCGGCGAGCCGATCGGTAGCATCTGCACGCATCGATTCGGCGGTCGGTACGAAATCGCAAGTATCGGGGCGCGCCACCGTTCCGCGCGCCGCGCGAATGCTCTACGATGGCGGCTACGGGGCGCCGCGCCGGCTGGCCGGCCGAATCGGGATGCCTCGCGCCGACACGCCAAACCGGAGAGACGAGAGAGATCGCATGCAGATCGCCCTTTTTCCTGTGGACGAGGATTCGCGGCTCGCGAAGCTTCGCAGCCTGAACATTCTCGACACGGCCGACGAGGAACGCTTCGACCGCATCACGCGGCTCGCGCGGCGCATCTTCGACGTGCCGATCGCGCTCGTGTCGCTCGTCGATTCGAACCGCCAGTGGTTCAAGAGCTGCTTCGGGCTCGATGCGCGCGAGACCTCGCGCGACGTGTCGTTCTGCGCGCACGCGATCCTCGCGCACGAGGCCCTCGTGATTCCCGATGCGGCGCACGACCCGCGCTTCGCCGACAATCCGCTCGTGACCGGCGCACCGCACATCCGCTTCTATGCGGGCCATCCGCTCGCCCTGCCCGACGGCACCAATCTCGGCACGCTGTGCCTGATCGACACGCGCCCGCGCACGATCGACGGCGACGAGCTCGCGCACCTTCACGATCTGGCCGCGCTGGCCGAACGCGAACTCGCCGCCGTGCAGATGGCGACGATCGATCCGCTCACCTCGCTGTCGAACCGGCGCGGCTTCGAGATGCTCGCGCAGCAGGCGCTGAACGCGTGCCGACGCGGCGGCCGGCGCGCGTCGCTGCTGTTCTTCGACCTGAACGAGTTCAAGCAGATCAACGATCGCTTCGGGCATGCCGAAGGCGATCGCGCGCTGCGGATCTTCGCGCACGCGCTGACCACCGTGCTGCGCGAGATGGACGTGGTGGGACGGCTCGGCGGCGACGAGTTCGTGGCGCTGCTGATCACCGCGCACGAGATCGACGCGACCGGCATCATCGAGCGGCTGCGCGAGAATCTCGACTCGCGCGCGGCGCAGGCCGGGCTCGATTACGACATCAGGTTCAGCGTCGGGCACGTGGAATACGATCCGCTCGCGGAGCCGTCGGTGGCCACGCTGCTGGCGGAATCGGACACGCGCATGTACGCGGACAAGCAGCGCGGGCGGACGGGCGCGCCGCGCTGAGATGCGAAACCGGATCGGAGGGGGATGTCGGGCGCCGGCGGGCTCAGTGGCGCCGCTGCACGCGCAGGTCGTCGCGCACGCGCTTGGCGGCCAGCACGGCCAGGTAGTCGAGGATGCGCGCCCCTTCGCGGTATTCGGCCAGCGTCTTGCGGTAGAGGTCCGAGACGATTTCCCTCGGCGTGTGGGTTTCGGTGGCGATCGCCTCGATGATCTCTTCGACGTTGATCTGTGCGGCCATGGGTTGCGCTCCGATGAGTGGGACGAACGGGGACGGGGGACGGACAGCAGCGAACTGACGCGCCTGCCCGGCGGCGCGAGTCACATTGAATGACGCGAGGCGGCGTTTCGCCAATTGAATCGCGCTATGAATTCGGATGGTTCATCGAGAGGCGGGGGGCGGATCGCGACGCCCCGCCGCCGATCCGTCTGCTCGGGCAGCACCGGCACCTCGCCCGGCTCCGCCCATCCCACCCCGATCCGCGCCCCGACGTTTGCCAAAGCCGCCCCACTCGCGTACCTTGAACCCCCGTTTGGCGGATTGCGCGCCACATCCCCCGACCGCCCCCACAGGAGGCCGTTTCACGATGGATTTCGCTGTTCGCCGCCGCGTCGTCGCGGCACTTTCGTTCGCCACGGTGAGCACCGCGTTCGGTGCCACCGCCGCCCACGCCGATTCCATCACCGTCGCCTCGAAGATCGACACCGAAGGCAGCCTGCTCGGCAACCTGATCTCGCAGGTGCTCAAGGCCCACGGCCTCACCGTGGTCGACAAGATCGGCCTCGGCGCCACGCCGATCGTGCGCAAGGCGCTGACGTCGGGCGAGATCGACATCTATCCCGAATACACGGGCAATGCCGCGTTCTTCTTCAACAAGGCCGACGATCCCGTCTGGAAGGACGCCGCGCGCGGCTACGCCACCGCCAAACAGCTCGACTACGCCGCGAACCACCTCGTGTGGCTCACGCCGGCGCCGGCCAACAACACCTGGGGCGTGGCCGTGCTCGGCACGCTGGCCGCGCAGCAGCACCTCAGGACCTTCAGCGATTTCGGCCACTGGATCGCCGGCGGCGGCAAGGTCAAGCTGGCCGCCTCGGCCGAGTTCGTGAACAGCGCGTCGGCCCTGCCTTCGTTCGAAAAGGCCTACGGCTTCAAGCTCAAGCCCGAGCAGCTGCTCGTGCTGTCGGGCGGCGACACGGCCGCCACGATCCGCGCGGCGGCCGCGCAGACCGACAACGTGAACGCGGCGATGGTGTACGGCACCGACGGCGCGATCGCGGCGTCGGGCCTCGCGCTGCTCGTCGACGACAAGAACGTGCAGCCCGTCTATGCCCCCACGCCGGTGATCCGCGAGGCGGTGCTGAAGGCCCACCCGCAGATCGCGGGCTGGCTCGCGCCGGTGTTCACGAGCCTCGACCTCAAGACGCTGCAGACGCTGAACAGCCGCATCCAGATCAACGGCGAGCCGGCCGCGCACGTGGCATCCACCTATCTGAAGGCCAAGGGCTTCGTCAAATGACGGAACCCGCCGCGCCGGCGGCGCACGGCGGCCCCCGCGGCGCGCGCGCCGGCCGGGCCGGGCTC
>JASLEG010000327.1 GCA_030151225.1 Burkholderia sp.
CGGCGATGGACTTCTACCGCGCGATCGCGGCGGATGATCATGAAACGGTGGGCAAGCTGATCGACGACTTCTTCCTGCCGTACCTGAAGATCCGCAACCGCCGTGCAGGCTACGCGGTCAGCATCGTGAAGGCCGGCGCGAAGCTGGTGGGCCACGACGCGGGCCCGGTGCGCGCACCGCTGACCGATCTGACCGAAGAGGAAGTGGAACAGCTCGACGTGCTGATCAGGAAGCTGGGCTCGCAGGCCGCGTAAGCGAGCGCATTGCCTGCTTCACCCGCGCGGCGCGTCCTGGACGCGCCGCCTTCGTTTTCAGAGCTTGCCGGCCTTGGCGAGCGTCACCACCCGCGCCCAGCGCCGCGCTTCGCGCTGGCTCGGCATCGGCAGCGCCCACGCGGCGCGCTGCGGGTCGCGCAGCGCGATCGCGAGACGCCAGCCGCCGCCGGCCTGCTCCGCGCGGCAGGCGGTGACGTCGGTCAGCGTGTAGCTGGCCTGCGTGCCGTCCTGCGACAGCCACAGCAGCCCCTGGGTGGCCGACACCTTCAGCTCCACCGCGCCGTGACGCATCGCATGCGTCCACGGCGCTTCCTTCGTATTCCTCGCGATCTCGCGCCGGCTGCGCCACCACGCGCCGAGCGCCAGCGCGATCAGCACCGCCGCCACGCACGACGCGCCCACGGCCACGCCGAGGCCGAACTGCGCGGCGATGGCATGGAACGCGGCAATCGCGCCCCAGACGAGCGCGGCGAACACGATGAGAACGATCAGGATCGGCATGGCGGGGCGGCGGTATCGAGTAAAACGGCAGGGGAAAAGACATCGCGCGGCCGGCCCGTGAGGCCGGCCGCGCGATGGGCATGACGGCAAACGCCTTGCGGCGTCAGCGCGGACGATGGATGTCGTGCGTGACAAAGCCCGCGTCGTTGATCGGCAACTCCAGCGCATCCTTCACGCTCAGCGTGTTGCGGATGTCGGCGAGGCCGGCCGACCAGTGGTCGCGCATCGTCGACGCGCCGAACTGATAGTCCTTGTAGTCGTGCTCGTAGGGCTTCTGCTGATAGATCAGGTGCTGCACGTTGTAGCGCTTGCTGGTGGACAGCACCTCCGCCTGCTCGCACCACGCGTTGCTGTTGCGCACCTCCTCGGGCACGAGCTCGAGCACGTGGCGCAGCACGTTGCGGAAGCGCTGCTCGCGCTGCAGCGTGTCGGTCACGAGACGCGTGCGGCTCGAGTACTGCACGTCCTTGGTCCGCTCGGCCACGTCGGCCAGCGTGGCCGGCAGCGGCCCGCGCGCGTTCCAGAGATCCACCTGGAACGTCAGCGTGTCGCGGCGCGGCGAGGCGCGCAGCACTTCCATCAGCGGTGTGTTCGACACCACGCCGCCGTCCCAGTAGTACTGCCCGTCGATCTCGACGGGCGGGAAGGCCGGCGGCAGCGCGCCCGACGCCATGAAGTGTTCGGGGCGCAGCTTGATCTTGGTGTTGTCGAAGTAGGTGAAGTTGCCGGTGGCCACGTTCACGGCCCCCACCGACACGCGAATCTCGCCCGAATTGATGCGATCGAAATCGCAGAATTCGAGCAGCGTCTCGCGCAGCGCCGAGGTGTCGTAATAGCTGACGCGGCCCGGATCGTCATCGCGCACGCCCGGCAGCGGCGGCGGGAAGCGCGGCACGAAGAAGCCGCGCTGGCCCTGCAGGATCGCGCTGGCCGCCTGCGAGGCCGTGAAGGCCTGGCGCACCGACTCGATGCTGTTGAACAGCGCGAACTCCATCGCCGCGGGCAGCGCCGGGAAGAACGCCGGCTGGCAGATCGTGTCCCAGAACTGGCGCAGCCGCTCCACCTGCCGCTCGGGCGGGTTGCCGGCGATCAGCGCGGTGTTCAGCGCGCCGATCGAGATGCCGGCGATCCAGTTGAGCGGGATGCGCGCCTCGTGCAGCCCTTCGAACACGCCCGCCTGATACGAGCCGAGCGCCCCGCCACCCTGCAGCACCAGCGCGACGGTTTCGTACGGCAGTGTTCGCACGGCCGGCGAGCCGGCCTCGGGTTGCAGGTCGGGCGCGCCAGCCTGTCGCTCGGTACGGGCGCGCGGCTTCATTGCATGAACCAGCCGTGGCTGACCACGAACGATTGGCCCGTCAGCGCCGCGCTCGGGAAGGCCGACAGGAACAGCACCGTCTTGGCCACGTCTTCCACCGTGGTGAACACGCCGTCAACCGTATCGCCGAGCATCACGTTCTTGACGACTTCTTCCTCGCTGATGCCGAGCTCCTTGGCCTGCTCGGGGATCTGCTTGTCGACCAGCGGCGTGCGCACGAAGCCCGGGCAGACCACGTGCGAGCGCACGTTGTGCTTCGCGCCTTCCTTGGCCAGCACGCGGGCCAGGCCCAGCAGGCCGTGCTTGGCCGTGACGTAGGCCGATTTCAGCGGCGAGGCTTCGTGCGAGTGCACCGAGCCCATGTAGATCACCACGCCGCCGCGATCGTCCTTGTACATGTGCTTGAGCGCGGCCTTGGTGGTGAGGAAGGCGCCATCCACGTGGATCGCCTGCATCTTCTTCCAGTCGGAGAACGAGTAGTTCTCGATCGGGTTGACGATCTGGATGCCGGCGTTCGACACCAGGATGTCCACCGAGCCGAATTCGGCCGCGACCTTCTCGATGCCGGCGTTCACGGCGTCTTCGTTCGTGACGTCCATCGCCACGCCGATCGCCTTGCCGCCGGCCGCCTTGATCTGCTCGGCCACGGCGTTCGCGCCGTCCTGGTTCAGGTCGGCGATCGCCACCGCCGCGCCGGCGCGCGACAGCTCGAGTGCGATTTCCTTGCCGATGCCGCTGGCGGCGCCCGTCACGACAGCGGTTTTGCCATTCAGATTGCTCATGATCGTTTTCCCGTGTTGATGGTGGAGAAGTTCAGGTGAAGCGATGACGCGAAACGTTGCAGCACTTACTTCGCGAGGTAGTCGTGGACCACTTCGCCGAGACCGAGCGTGAGATCGGCCACGATGTGGCGCGCCTCCACGATCTCGAGCACCGGCAGGTCGGCCACCGGCGCGAGCGCGTGCGGTGCGAGATGCAGCGAGGCCGGGCCCGTCCAGGCGCCCTTCATCCGGATGTCCTGCAGATAGTAGCGAACCAGCTCGCAGATGCGCGGGCTGCCGTCCACGTGCGGAATGATCTTCAGCAGGTAGTTCGGGCCGGCCAGGCGCTGCTGCTCGGCCACCAGATCGAGTTCCTTGTGCTTGTAGCCCATGGTGCCGGTGGCCACGCGCACGGGGCCGTAGTCGAGCGTGCCGAGCAGGGTGTCGATGTGGGTTTCGAGGGTGGGCTGCGCGAGCTTCTTGGGAAAGCCCCAGAGCTCGCGGCCGCCGGCGATCGGCGGGTGATCGTTGAGGTACATCGCGAGCGTGTAGCCGCCCGGCTTGCCGTCGAATTCCACGGGGATCACCTGGCCGCTTTCGGTGTAGTCGCCGAAGCCGGTGGAATCGGGCATGCGGATGAATTCGTAATGCACGAGCGGCTGGGTGACCTTGAGCGGCTCGGGCACGATCTCGCGCAGCAGGTCGAGATCGGTGCGATACGTGATGATCAGGAATTCACGGTTGATGAATCGGTAGGGCCCCATCGGAAACGCCGGACTCGTGAGCGGCATCGCGAATGCATTCGACAGGACTTGACTGGGGTTCATGCGGACTCCTCTCGTTGATCTCTTCTGCTGGACGGGTGCCGCTATCCTATTCTTTTGCGCATCGATTGTGCGCTGCCGCAAGCAAAACAGTTTATTGCTTAATCTGATGCGATGCTGCGAAAACGCGCTGAATCGATGCGGAAATTCGAGTGAATCGACACCGCGATCCGACATCATCCCGCGGCCCGACGACGTACTCGTGAGCGTCTTCGGTGAGGGTTTGCGGGATGCGAGGTGAGAGAATACGGGATTGAATCGTAACGTGCAGCGAAGTGCGCATCCAGTCCCGTCGATGCAATTTCTGCGCTGCGCCATGCCCGTGGCGCCGCATTGCAGCATGATTTTTCAGGCAGCTTTCGGGGCGGCTTTCAGATGAAATGTTCGACGCCGCGCGTGCAAGGCGATCGGCGCGCGCCGTGGCGCGGATCGTCAGCCGGGGCGCTTGGCGGAGGCGACCGGCACGACGTCGGGCGAGGCGCCGGTGATCGGGCCTTGCTGTTCGAGCGCATCGTTGGTGATGACGCCGCGCGCGGCCTCGCGATCGAGTTCGCCTTCGTGGAGGATCGCGCACATCGCCACGAACAGGGCGAGGGCGACGCCGCCCAGCATGCAGTAGCCGGCGATTCGCAGCGTGCGTGCGAGAGAGAGAGGCGTGTTGTTATCCGTGGTCATGGTCGTGCGCCTGGGCGATGAGCGCGTGCCCGCGGCCGCGGGCACCTGGAACTGCATACCGGCTGCGCCGAGGCCCACCGTGGCCGGACCGGCGCAACACCTGACGCCGATTGTTTCCCGTTCGGCGGCAATGCAGGCAGATTTATACCATGCGCATGGTGTGCCGCCGTTGCAAAAAAACGGCGCTGCGGCCGTTTTTTGCGGGGCTGCCGGGCTTGCACGCTGCCCGGTCGTGCCCCGGTTCAGTCGTCGAGCGATTCGTGCACGCCCGCCGCGCCGCGCTTCCAGTAGGCGGACGCGCGGATGCGCGACTTGTGCACGCCGCGCGTGTCGCACAGGTGCTGGCGCACGGCGCGCATCGCCGCCGCTTCTCCGGCCGCCCATACGTAGCCGTCGCCTTCCGGTAGCGGCAGGTCGCTCAGCGCCGCCACGAGTTGCGCACCGGCCGGCTGGCCGTCGTGACGCTCGCCGCCCGGCGTGTTGCGATAGCGCCAGATCACATACGCTTCGGCCTGCGTAGCGAATTCGATCTTCGCCGATTCGTCGGCCACTTCCACCACCACCGCCGTGCGCGTGCCGGCCGGCAGCTCGGCGAGGCGGCGCGCGATGGCCGGCAGCGCCGTGTCGTCGCCGATCAGCAGGTGCCAGTCGAAATCCGTCGGGATCACGAACGAACCGCGCGGGCCGCCGATCGCGAGCGTCTGGCCGACCGTGGCCTGCGCGGCCCATTGCGAGGCCGGCCCCGGGTGGTGCAGCACGAATTCGAGGTCGAGTTCGCGCGCCTCGCGATCGAAACGGCGCGGCGTGAAATCGCGCATGATCGGCTTCGGTGCGCCTTCCGGCAGCACCAGGCCGTTCGGGCCGAGTTCGGGCAGCGCCACGTCCGTGGCGCCGGGGGCGGGGAAGAACACCTTCACGTGATCGTCGAACGAGGCGCTCACGAAGTCGACGAGATCGTCGCCGGCGAGCGTCACGCGCAGCAGGTGCGGACTCACGTGGGTGATCTGCTTGACCGTGAGCACGCGGCGCTTGATTTCATGGCGCACGCGCGTCACGGCGCGTTCGGTGGGATTCTGCATCAATCGATTCTCCTGGTGGGATGGCGCGGCGTGTCAGTCTTGGGCTTGCGCGTCGGGCGTGCCGTCGATCTCGGCGGCGGCGCGGCGCAGGATCGCCACGATGCGACGCTGCTCGTCCGGGTTCGCCGCGCTCTTGCGGAACAACGCCGAGCGCAGCGCCATGCGCGCCTCGACGAATTCGGGCAGCCAGCCGCCTTCCGGTGTTTCGTCGGCGCCTTCGGCCGGGCCGCCCTGCGCATTCTGGTTGGCGAACGCGCGGCGCATGAATTCCATCTTGCGGCCGAGGTGGCCGAGCTTCGCGAACAGCAGCTCCACGCGCTCGCGCTGCGTGTCGAGTTCCGCGCGGCCGGCTTCGGCCAGGGCGTAGCGCTTGCGGTTGCCGTCGGCTTCCACGGTCACGAAGCCCACTTCCTCGAGATAGGTCAGGGCCGGATACACCATGCCGGGGCTCGGTACGTAGAAGCCCTGCGAGCGCGTGTCGAGCGCCTTGATCAGCTCGTAGCCGTGGCTCGGCCGCTCGCTCAGCAGCGACAGCAGCATCAGCTGGAGGTCTTCGGAGTTGAACTGGCGGCCGCGCGGCATGCGCGGATCGCCGAAATCGCCCGGGCCGCCGGGGCCGCCGGGGCCGCCGAAGCCTTCGGGGAAGCCGCCGCCGAAGCCGTGGCCGTGGCGACCGCCGCCGCCGCGTCGGCCGCCCACCATGGCCCAGAACTTGAGCAGGGCGTGGTGATGGCGGTGGTGGTGATGTCCGTGGTGGTGGTGACGGCCGTGGCCGTCTTGATGGGCTTCGTGGCCATGATGGCCGTGCCGGCCCGGGTGGCCATGCTGACCGAATGCCGGATCGGCGCCCTCGCCGAAGCGTGAGTGATGGGAACGACGCATCGTGTTCTCCTTGAGATATGTCTTAAGATGTATCGAAAGATATATATCTAGAGATATAAGATCAAGGGGAAAATTTGGGGTTGGATGACAGATGTTGGGGGCCATGGCCGATCTGGACCGTTCAGGCCGGATTCGTGTCGCGGAGGTTCCCGCTGCGCGACGCAAGGACGGGGCACGTCGTTTCGGATGATTCCGCTTGTGTCTTCAACCGATATCGATCGCTGATCGACGTTCGTGCGGTTTCGTGCGCAAACGCAATATCGGTCGCATCTCCCGACCGCCGATCATTCCGACACGGATACGTATCAGCGTTGCACCAAAAAATGGATAAGGCCTGGAATGGAAAGCGATTTCCGGCTGAGTGGCAGATATCTCGAATTAATGCCCGGAACTGAAACGTTCTGCATATGGCGAACGGCCGGCTATGGTAACGTTTTGCCTTCATTTTTCGCCTTGGCTTTTGCGACATGTCCGCCTACGTCAAACCAAGATGGTTACGGGATCTTTTGCGTTTCCTCCCGTTGAAGAGCCAATTTGTACTGTCGGGCAATGTGCGTGATTTACAGGCGTGCGAGGTCGCGCCAGGCGTCGTGACGGCCCAGCCGCTGTCAGGCATGCTGGCCGACGAACTCCGTGAAGCAGGATATGCGCAACTGATCGTCTGGAATCCGGTTGCCGGCTTTACCGTGCCGGACAGCCGCGTGCCTTCAGCCGAATCCGCGGATGACACCTTGCGACGAATCGGTCTGACGCCGGCCGATGGCGCCGCGCCGGGCGGGGTCGACGTGCTGACGGCATGCCTTGAGCGCCTGACCACGCTGCCCGGGGCACCCGTCGCGCTCGTGATCGATTTCGCGTCTCGATTGGCGATCCGCACCGAATCGCTGAGTGCCGCCGAGCACGCACTGTTCACGCGCGCACTCGTGCTGGCTCACATGGCGACGCCCCGGCCCGCCGGCGAATTGCGGCGACCGTTCTTCAATACGGTGCTCTGGGTCGTCGACAAGGAAGGCGACCTGCCCGACTGGCTGCTGATCGACAATCCGCGAATCCGGCACATTCCCGTATCCAAGCCGGACAGTGCGGCACGTCGCGCGCTGGCAGGTGCGCTACTGCGCGGTGTGCCGGGTGCTCAGACGGCCGAGCCTGATCGTCTGAAGGACGCCGAGTCCGCTTTCGTGGACGGCTCCGAAGGGATGTTGCTGGCCGACATGAACGCAATCGCCACACTGGCACGGGTCGAACATGTCACCATCGACAAGATCGGGGATGCCGTGCGGCGCTACAAGGTGGGCGTGACCGAGGATCCCTGGCTGCAGATCGATCGAGACAAGATCCGCAATGCGGACGCATTCGTGCGCCAGAGAGTCAAGGGGCAGGTGCACGCAGTCACGCACATGCTCGACCTGGTCAAGCGTGCCATGACCGGGGTGGGTGCCCGGCGCAAGGGTAATCGGCCGCGCGGCGTGGCGTTTTTGGCGGGTCCGACCGGCGTCGGAAAAACGGAGCTCGCCAAGACGATCACGAGTCTTCTGTTTGGTGACGAAAGCGCCTATATCCGCTTCGACATGTCCGAGTTCAGCGCGGAGCATGCGGATCAGCGGCTGATCGGAGCGCCGCCCGGATATGTCGGTTACGACGTCGGCGGTGAGTTGACCAATGCAATCCGTGAGCGTCCATTCAGCGTGGTGCTGTTCGATGAAATCGAGAAAGCCCATCCGCGTATTCTCGACAAGTTTCTGCAAATTCTCGACGACGGCGTATTGACGTCGGGGCGTGGCGATCGCGTGTATTTTTCCGAAGCCTTGATCGTGTTCACGTCGAATCTGGGTATCTATCGTCAGGACGACTCCGGTCATCGTGTTGCGAACGTCGCGCCGAGTGACGAAGCCGTGCAGATTCGGACCAAGGTACTCGACGAAATTCAGCGGCATTTCAAACTGGTGCTGAATCGCCCCGAAATCCTGAACCGGATCGGCGAAAACATCATCGTTTTCGATTTCATCCGCGAGGATGTCGGAACCGACATTTTCGAACAGATGGTTCAGGCCGTGCTCGACGATGTCGCGTCGCAGGAAATCTTCGTCGAACTTGCCGTCGAGTCGAAGCAGGCGCTGCGCGTGAAGTGTCTCGGCGATCTGTCGAATGGCGGGCGAGGCATTCGCAACCAGATCGAGGCGCACCTGATCAATCCGCTTGCGCGTGGCTTGTTCGATCAGGGCGCGAAACCGGGCGATCGTTTCGTGATCTCGGAAATCGACACGGGCGCATTCCGGCTGTCAAGAAGCGGCTCATGAACATCCGCGTCTCGCGCCTGCATTTCCCCGTTACCACGCTGGGGCCGGGACGGCGAATCGGTGTCTGGTTTCAAGGCTGCGGAATTCGATGCCCGGGCTGCATTTCGATGGATACCTGGGCGACGGAGGGCGGCGAAACCACGGTGAGCGCCGTGCTGATGCAAATCGAAGTCTGGTTGCCCGATGCGTCCGGCATCACGATTTCGGGAGGCGAGCCATTCGATCAGCCTGACGCACTCGTCGCAATGCTGCGCGGGTTGCGCGAACGTTCGGCCGTCGACGTCCTGGTTTATAGCGGTCATGCGATCGAGTCGCTGACCAATCGGCTTGCGGAGGCCGATGGCCTGATCGATGCATTGATTTCCGATCCGTTCGATCGCGCTGCCGCACAGACCCGTGCGCTGCGCGGCAGCGACAACCAGCGCCTGCACTGCCTGACCGCGTTGGGCCGTGAACGCTTCGAGCCGTTCGAGCAATCCTTCGCGGGCAGCGGCAGGACGCTCGACGTGATGTTCGATGAAGACGGTACGGTCTGGTTCGCGGGAATCCCGGACCGGAACGATTTTTTGCGCTTGAGAGACCTATTGACCGATCAGGGCCATCGTGTCCGGATCACCGCCGACAAGGCGGAAAAGAAATAAGACAGGAAATGTCAGCCATGATGCGTTTTTGCCCGAACTGTCGTACCGAACGATCGGTCGACGAATGGTTCTGTGCTGGCACCGTCGACGGTGCGACCTGTAGCTGGGACCTGTCGGGCTTGCCGATACGGGCGAATGGCTGGCGGCCGCAGGAAGTCGTCACGCGCGATACCGCCTCGCAGTCGCGCGAGCCCGTGGCATCCGAGGCCCGGATGCGTACCTCGATCACATGCGTGAACGGGCATCCCATGGATGCGGGTGACCTGCTTTGCCTCGAGTGCGGCGCGGATGTTGCACCGCCGTCCGGCCCGTCCGAGAACGATGAATCCGGCCCGAGCGATCACCGCGACGGCCCGCCGCTTCCCCCCGACGCAACCCGCATCGACGGCTGGCGTCTGCTGAGGCCGATATCGAATACCGATGGTGTTCGCGAACGCTATGTGGCCGAGCATGATGCCAGCGCCCGACAAGCCGTATTGACGCTTTATCGTCCCGGTGCGGAGCCGGATCCCGCAATCTACGACGTCCTCGGTCGCCTGCCTCGCGAGCATGTTCCGGAAATTCTCGCGACAGGACGTTGGGACGGGCGCGCGTATGAAGTCGCGGAGGAATTGAGCGGCGGCACGTTGGCCGATCTCGGTATCGCGGTGCATGACATGGCGGCGATTCGCCATGTCGTCGACGAACTGGGGCGCGCATTGCAGGCGTTCTCGGAGGCGGGCCTGCGGCATCGCGATCTGAGGCCCGGTACCTTGCTGGTACGAAGCCGCGAGCCTCTTGATCTCGTCATCAGCGGCTTCGGGTCGGCCCGGTTGTCGGAGTTCGATCTCGACATCGTGTCGCCGCTCGAAACGACGCGTTACATGGCGCCGGAGGCGATCGCGGGCGGGGTTGCCGCTGCCTCCGATTGGTGGAGCCTCGGCATGATCCTGCTTGAGCAGCTGACCGAGGGGCGCTGCTTCGAAGACATCAATCCGCACGCGTTCCTGATTCATGTGCTCGCCAATGGTGTCGCGCTGCCGGACGATCTCGACCCGTCCCTTCACCTCCTGCTGCGCGGCCTGCTCGCGCGCGATCGGCATCAGCGCTGGCAGTGGCCACAGGTCAAGGCCTGGCTCGACGGCAAGCCCGTCGATGCGCCTGCAATCGAGGTCAATGGCGATGATGCCGAGGAAGGCGCGAGCCTCGCGCTCGGCGAGCGTCACTACCGCAAGCCGGCGGTGTTCGCGCTTGCGGCGGCGGAGCATGAGCATTGGGCCTCAGCGCGTGATCTGCTCAGCCGTGGAGCGATCATGACGTGGGCGGAGCAGGTCGGCATGACTCCGAAAACGCTCGCTGGCCTGCGTCAGGTTGCTCAACTGGACGGATCGGACGACGACAGCCGGCTCATGATCGCGCTCAAGCTGCTGAATCCGGACATGCCGCTCATCTTGCGTGGCGACATCGTCACTCCGGGATGGCTGCTGAAGAATCCGCTCGAGGGCTATGACCTGATGACGGGGCCGGTGCCGGCATTTCTGGCCAGGCTGAACATGGAGGACTGGCTGTCCCGGTTGCGCGCTCGTGCCGATGACGTGCGGCAGCGTGCTCGACAATTTGCCATCGAACTCGACGAAGACATGGTGCGCATCGCGCTGCTGTCCACTTCGCGTGCTCAATTGGCCGCGCAATGGGAGGAGCGGCGCCTGCTGCTGCCCGATTCGAATCATCACGGCCTGCTGTCGCTGTCCGAGCGTCGAATCGTCAGCGAGGAGGATCTGATCGTCCTGCTGAGTGCATCGATCTCGCAGTTTCGTTCGGTGGATGAAATCCTCGATCAGGCTGCCGAGATCGCGACGCGGGAGCAGATTCTCGTGTTCGATCGAGACGCGGCGCGGGTCATGCTCGCAATGCCGCGAGCGGAGCTGTTACGCATGGTGGACGACCGAATCTCGGGCTTCGCCCGCCCCGGTATTTCAGTCGTCGACGACTGGGCCGAGCAATTCAGGCTGGAGCGTCGCCTGTCGCTTCACGAAGTGATCGTGCTGCTGTCCGTGCCCGCCGAGCAGTGGCTCGAGCCGCAGAAGCAGCAATACGTATTCCAGATCCTCGATTTCTTCGAAAAGAAGGTGGCCACGACCGTGCTGCGCGGTCCCTTGGTTCGCATGACCATCGGCAAGACGACGGGGCGTGTCGATCTGAACGAACTCGACGGGGCGCGCTTCGCGAGCAGTGCCCTGCTCGATCATCTGCTTCAACGCAATGCGCAGACGGTATCGGTCGACCCGGCCGCACTCGGTGCCAATCCCGCGCTCGAATCCCGGTTGAACACCTTGCATCGGCAGACCTCGCTCTACAAGCGAGATACGGGTATCGACGGTCTTTACCTCGGTTTTCCGTTCCTGCTTTACAAGGATCATCGCGCCAGCACTCGCCCGCGCATCGCACCGATCCTGCTCTGGCCGATCAAGCTGCTGATGGAGGTGGGCAGGCGCGGACAGCTGTCGCTGGCCTTCGATGGCGAGCGCGAGGAAGTCCGCCTGAATCCCGCACTGGAAGGGCTGTTGGGCCGCGAAGCGATCAAGGCGTGGCGAGGCGCGGCTGACGAGGTACTGGGGCGTTCGGCGCTCAAGGCGGCGGACGTCATCGATGCCTTCGGGCTGTTGGCCGATGCCGGCGAACGCAAGCTCGGCGCGCTTCCTTCGCCGACTATCGACGTGCCGCCCGGCGCTGCACGCATCGCGTGTGCCGGTGTCTTGTTCCATGTCGATTTCGCTGGCCAGGCGATCGGCGAGGATCTGCGTCAGCTCAAGCAACTGTCCCCTTCCGGTACGGCGCTCGAGTCGATGCTGAGGCTGAAGGACAAGACGGCCTACGATGCCGGTGAAGCCGATGACGCGGAAATCGGCCGTTTCCTGACCGTTGCCAGTGATCCGTCCCAGGAAACGGCCATCCTGCAGGCGCGCTGCGCGCCCGGATTGCTGGTCGAAGGGCCGCCGGGCACCGGCAAGAGCCAGACGATCGTCAACATGGTGGCGGACGCGATCGGGCGCGGCCGAAGCATGCTGATCGTCTGCCAGAAGCATGCCGCGCTCGAGGTCGTTCGCAAGCGACTCGTGGCGGAGGGGCTCGGCGATCGTATCGTCATGGTCAACGACATCAACAAGGATCGCGAGCCGACGATTCGCGCGGTGCGGGAGCAACTGGAGGCGATTCAGCGCGGCGCGGTTGCCGATCAAGGCCTGACGCGTCAGCGCGAGCGCATGGCTGCGAGAATCGAGACACTCGAGGGCGAACTCGATCGACAGCACGAGGCACTCCATCGTATCGACGCGTCGACGGGGCTGAGCTACAGGGCACTGCTGGGTGAACTGATTCGCCTGGAGGCCGGCACGCCTCCGGTGAGCATGCCGCAATTGCGTTCGAGGCTCGCTGCACTCCACATCACTGCGCTCACGACGCTCGAGGAACATTGCGCACCGTTGGCACGTTACTGGTTGCCCGCCAAATTCGAAGGCAGCCCGTTGGTGCAGCTCAAATCGTTCGCGACGGATGCCGACACGATCGATGCATTCCGGACGGCATTCGAGGCCTTCCGCGAGGCCGATCGGCTACGGATCGAGACGCTCGCGGCGCATCCGGCCCGCTTCGACGTGGACGATCCGACGCCGTATCGGGCATGGCTTGAGTCGAATGCCAGCCGTCTCGTCTCGCTGGACGAAACGCAGCGCAAGCGACTCGCGCAGTGGCTGCCGCTGTTTCGGCCTGCGAATCTCCCCGATGCGCAAGGCCACCGTCATTACGCCACGCTCGGCGATCTGCATCGCGGTCTGCTGGCGGTCGCAACGCACGGTTTCGATCCCGTATTGTCGCCCGCGCTCGCGCGTCAGACTGCCGCCGAACTCGACCGTATCGCAGCGCAGGCTGCGCTGGCCAATCGCGCGCCTTCGCTGGCGAGTCGACTCAATCCGATGACGTACCTTCGGCGTCGCTACCTGATGAGGTTCGCGACAGAAAGCGGCGCACCGGCAACGGACGACACGCTTCGCAAAATGCTCGGCGCCGCGCAACTCGAGCAGCAATGGCGCCCGCTGCGCGACGAGCTGAATGCGACGAGCAAGGCATTGCACCTCGACGAGGTGGATCCGGCCTGTTGCCTCGAGCTTGCCGATGCCTGCCTGCTCCGGTTGCGTCAGCTCGAGGAGGTTCGCGAACTCGCGCAGCATCTCGCCATTGCGCCACGTGGCGACGAATTCGATTCGGCGGTAATGACCGGAGATCGCTCACCGGTGGTGCAACTGCTGGACGGGTTCGAGGCCGCGTTCGTGCGCCATGCCGCGCGTCAGCACAGCCTGCAGGCGCTGAGGCCACTCGATGAGTGGCTGTCGACCGAACTCGTCGAGGCCTGCCGTCGCACCATCGCGGAGAACACGAGCCAACAGGCCACGCTGAATCGGATCGGAGACGCGCTGCCGACGCTGGCGGCATACCAGCAGTTCAGGACGCGAGCGCGACATGCAAGTGCCGATGCCCTCGACGTGTTCGCGATCATGCGCGAACGCGAGGATGCATTGATGCAGACGCCTCCCGAGGATCTCGATGACGCGGTGAGACGCCTGATCAACCGCGAGGCACGCCTTGCCTGGAAGCGCCGCATGGAACACGACACGCCCGAGCTGCTGCTGGACAAGAGCGAGACCGTGGCCAAGGTCGAGGCGCTCGCGGCGGCGGACGAATCGATGCGTCGCCTGAATCGCGAAACCCTGCGAGGCGGTATCGATCGCTCTGCGATCGGCTCCGCGCGGGATTGGGAAGACGTGACGCGTCTCACGGGCCGACGTTCCCGGCGCCTGCGCGAATTCGTGGAATTGGGTTCCGGCCTTGGCCTGATGACGCTGCGCCCCATCTGGATGATGAATCCGGACGTCGCTAGCCGGGTGCTTCCGCTGAAATCCGGCTTGTTCGATTCGGTCGTCTACGACGAGGCCTCTCAGATGCCGGTCGAGTATGCGATTCCGACGTTGTTCCGCAGCAATCTGTCCATCGTCAGCGGAGACGAGAAGCAGATGCCACCCACCGCGTTCTTCTCGAGTCGAGCCGATAGCGACGAAACAGAGGTGTTCGACGGCGAGCAGCCCGGCGAGACGACGACCGGCGACGAGCGCGAGCGTTTCGAGGACACCTGGAACCGGCGCGAAATCAAGGATTGCCCGGATCTTCTGCAACTGGCGCGCAGCGCGTTGCCGGTGGCGACGCTGCAGATTCACTACCGATCGGCGTATCGCGAGTTGATCGGCTACTCGAATGCGGCGTTTTACGAGAACAATCTCAGTGTGCCGGTTCGCCATCCCGATGCCATGGTGCGGGAGGTCAAGCCGCTCGAACTGATACAGGTAAATGGGCGGTACGAACAGCAGACCAACAGCGACGAGGCGGATCGCGTCGTCGACTATCTGTCGCGGATGTGGCAACAACCCTACGCGAAGCGATCTTCAGTCGGCGTCGTGACCTTCAATCGCAAGCAGGCCGATCTCATTCTCGAGCGGCTGGCGCAACGCGCGGAGACGGACGAGGCTTTCCGTGACGCGTATCGCGAGGAATGCGATCGAACCGACCACGGCGAAGACATGGGCGTATTCGTCAAGAACGTCGAGAACGTGCAGGGTGACGAGCGCGACACGATCGTCTTTTCCACGACGTTCGGCAGGAACGGCCAGGGCACGTTTCGCCGTCTGTTCGGCGTTCTCGGGCAGGGAGGCGGAGAGCGGCGTCTCAACGTGGCCGTGACACGGGCGAGGCACAAGGTCGTTCTGATCACGTCGATGCCGATCCGGGAGATATCGGACATGCTGGCCACGCAGCGCAAGCCCGCCATGCCGCGCGACTATCTCCAGGGTTACATGGAATACGCACGGGCAATGTCGGAAGGCGAGCTTTCGTCGGGGCGCTCGCTGCTCGGACGCATGAGCAGCGAGCGGGCTCACGCCAAGATGAACGGGCACGGCACTCTCGACGGCTTCGCCGCTGACGTGCTCGCCTATCTGCAAGGCCTGGGGCTGTCGCCCGTGCCTGCACAGGAGAGGGATGCATTCGGGCTCGATTTCGCGATCGTGGATCCGGAAACCGGCCAATTCTCGATCGGTATCGAATGCGATGCGCCGCGTCATCCCCTGCTCGAACATGCGCGAGCGCGCGAGATCTGGCGACCGGCGGTGCTCGGTCGCGCCATCCCGTCCCTGCACCGCGTGTCGTCGCAGGCGTGGTACCAGGAGCCCGACGCCGAGAAGGCGCGCCTCAAGGCCGCCGTTGAACAGGCCATGTACCGGGAGGTGACGGAATGAGCGGCCCGAAAGTCGTGCGTATCGTGACGCGCGAGGAAATGATCGCGATCTGCGAGGGACATCTGCTGCGCCTCGATCAAGCCATTGCATCCTGGATAGCGGAGGGGCACAGGCTCGGCGTGCTGGCCGACGAAGAACGTGCCGCGACGGTGGCGCGCCGCGAAGCCTTGGCGGCGCTGATTGCCACCGATGCGTTCATGGAACTGCAAAAGAAGGTGCCCGAAGAAATTGCCTTCCTGAAAGCCGACATGTCACGGCGTCAGCAGCTTGCTGCGGAAAGCGCCGCGATGGCGGAAAAGCGTCGACGGCAAGGCAGGCACGGTGCGGCCACCTTGCTCGACGCCCTCGATGCGAAAGGCGTCGACATTGCGGTCGAGTTGCGAGATCGGCTCGAGCAGGTGCGCTCGGGGGCCGAGTGCCGGGATGTCGATGCGATATTGGCGCGTGGTTTTTCATTGCTGCAGCCGAAAATGGAGCGAGTGCTCAGTGCCGATCAGCGCGAACTGGCCAATCGCCTGATGCAGAAAGACATGCCAGCGGATCTCGAAGCCTGGAAAGCCACGCGATTTTCGGCGCTTCGGGATCCGGCGCTCGATCG
Source organism: Burkholderia sp. (assembly GCA_030151225.1). Lineage (GTDB taxonomy): Bacteria > Pseudomonadota > Gammaproteobacteria > Burkholderiales > Burkholderiaceae > Burkholderia. Next base: position 16,172 of record JASLEG010000327.1, read on the forward strand.
TCTCGATCGACGGATCGGCGAGGCGCGGGTATTTCTGCCCGAGTCCGAGGTCGAGCGCTTTGCTTCCAGGCTCGACGGACTTGAAAGAGAACGTGACGACGCTCGCTGGAGCCTGCTGCTGGACAGCCTGATACTCGACGTGGCCGCGGCAGTCGAGTTTGCGCGTACGCAGCGCGCGAACGTCGCCGAATTGCGGGAACTCGTCGAGGAGATTCGTGCATGCGGCGTGGCCGAATCCGCCGAGTTCATCGAGCGCGCTCGAGCGTGTGACGAGCTTGCGCCATCAGACGCGGTAACCGATCTGATTAGCGACGGCCAGGCGCTGATCGCGCGAGCCAGGCAGCAACAAGCGGCGCAAGCCCGTCGTCAGGCCATCCTGAGCGGTTTGGCGCGGCTCGGATACGAGGTCAACGAGGGCATGGAAACGGCATGGGCAAGCGATGGTCGTGTCGTTGTCAAAAAGAGTGCCCTGCCGGGTTACGGGGTCGAAGTCGGCGGACAGGCCCAGGCCGGCCGCCTGCAGGTTCGGGCCGTTTCTCTCGACGCGAATCGCGACACGTCGCGTGACAAGGACGTGGAGACGATCTGGTGCGGCGAATTCGGGCGATTGCAGGCCTTGCTGGCGCAACGCGGCGACGATCTGCTGATCGAGCGTGCGACGGGTGTGGGCGAGGTGCCACTCAAGGTCGTCGCGGACGTCGATTCCGGATCTGTCGCAGAGGCGTTGAAACGAATGACGCGATGACGCCACGTCATTGGGTATCGGCCTGCGTTACCGGCTGGGAGCCCAGCGAGCCGGTGAACCGGCCGATACGTTCGCCATAGGCGTGTCGCAGGCAGTCCAGGTCACTGCCACATTGATGCCGCGTGGTAACCCAGGCTGCCTCGGATTGCGTGAGTGCGTCCTGATCTGCCGCGCGATTCAGGGCCGCGGTGTAGAGCTCGGAAAGCCGCCGATCCATCGCAGCCAGGCCAGGATCATGGCAAATTGTCGACTCGTCGCCATACGACGCTTTCGAACAATCGAAACTCGTTGGAAAGATCGGCGTGGAAGGCGATACCTCGGGCGGTGAAGCAAGTTCGTCGGTTTTGGGCGATGGGCTTTCCTGCGATGCGGTTTCGATACCGGCCGAACGCGTAGATGGTTGCGGCGGGACCGGCAGGTGGAGATTGCTGGCAGACGCCGTCGTGTCCGGCGAGGTGTTGGTCGCGTCCTGAGCGGGCACCGGCCTGCTGTCTTGATCGGTGGCATCTTGAACCGCTGTCGTTCGCGCGGGCGCGAGGTCGGAATCAAGAAAGTGATTGAGGGCGAGGCCGAACACGAATATGCCGATGCCGCAAAGCAGAATCTTGCCGGATCGACCAAAATTCCTGAGGTCCGGTGCATTGTTCTTGTAGCCTGTCTTGAATCGGCGATCGACCTTGCGTGTGTCGACGAAGCCATTCATGCCGACCAGCGAAGCGACCACCCCGATTCCGATCAGGCCATGGGCGAGCGTTACCATTTGATTCCCCCGAAGCAGACAATTGATGTCGTTGTTTTTTGTGTTGCTGGTCGACGACTATACTTTGATTGTCGCTGGCCGGGGTGCCGATTCAGATCACGCGACCCTCGCCACCTCCCCCAACTCCCCTGCCACCTGCTCCAGCACCGCCCCCCACTGCGCGAACCGCTGCTGCCGATACAAACGCGCCGTCGGCTAGAACGCGCTGTCCTCGCGATCCTGCTGCCACACCCAATGCGGATTAGTATCGAGCAGCACCCAGCTGTTCTGCCCGAGCGCGCCGCTCAGGTGCGCGACCGACGTGCACACCGTGATCACCAGGTCGAGCGTGCCGACGAACGCGGCGGTGGCGTCGGCGCGCAGATACGGCAGCTCGGTGGCCAGCGAGCGCGCCTCGATGCCAAGCATCATCGGCTGGCTCATCAGCGGCAGCTCGTAGTCGAACGCGGGCAGGTCGCGAATCTCCGTGTGCGCATCGTAGAGGTCCACGTGCTCGCCGAGGCTGCGCTCGAGCAGCGCGCCCATCTGCGGAAACGAATTCCACATGATGCGGCCGCCCTCGCGATGCACGCGCTCGGCCAGCATCGCACGTAGCGGCAGAACTGCAGCCGGTCGCCCGTCCCGTGCTCACCCCACACCAGCAAGGTCTTGCCCGCGAGCGACTGGCCGCGCCAGCGCTCGCCGGGCAGCGCCGGCAGCACGCCGCGCAACTCGCTCGCGCCGTGCCAGCGCAGCTCGTGGCCGGGCCACGCGGCCGCGAACTCGCCACGCACGAGCTGCAGCAGGGAGAGATTGAAGCGATACGAGGCCTCGTCCGGCGCGAGCGCGATCGCCTCGCGCACGTGATGTTCGGCGTCGCTCAGGTTGCCCACTTCCTTCAGCACCGCGTGCGCGTTGTCGTGGGCGAGCGGGTTGTCCGGCGAGAGCGACAGGCACGCGCGGCGGCGCGCAATGCGCCGTCTAGGTCGCCGCAGCGCAGGCGCAGGCTCACGGCATGGGTCCATGCGACGGGATCGTCGGGCGTGTCGTCGAGCGCGGCCTCGATCAGGTCGCGCGCGGCGGCGAGGCTGCCGCCTGCGTGACGCAGCGCCACCGCGAGGTTGTTCTTCAGCATCGGGATCGACGGGTCGAGCGCGAGCGCGTGCCGATACGGCGTGACCGCGGCCGCGTGCAGGTTCGCGCGCTGCAGCAGGTAGCCGAAATTGAAGGCGACGGCCGCCGAGCCGGGGCGCTGCTGCCACAGCGTCTGCGCCATCTGCAGCGCACCGGTGGCGTTGCCGTGGTCGTGCAGCGTGGCGGTGGTGGCGATGACGATGTCGTCGTCGGCATGCAGGGCGGCTGGTGTCGACGACAACGTTAGGCAGACACGCCACCCCACTAAATAGGACAAGACTGATTCGCGATGCGTCCAAGAACGAAAATGTGCGGCGCGAATATCGGGATACGGCCGGGAATAGGCCGAATGGCCAGACTTCGTGCACAGGTACCGCTTCGCGCGCTTTTCTCGGTAAGGTGATCGCAGGTTCGCTCGTCATCACCCACGCACCGCAGGAGCTCATCATGGCCGAGACCGATTTTCACGCGCCGTCCCGTTTTCCCGATCGCACCGCCACCATCTGGGAGCATTGCCGCAACGGCACCGACATCCCCGTGCCGATGATTCGCCTGTCCGGCATGTGGATCGAACAGGCAGGCTTCGAACCCGCGCATCGCATCCGCATCGAGGTGTCGCCGGGGCGCCTCGTCATCACGCCGATCGACGAGGCGGAGCTCGACCCCACCATCCACGGCGTGCCCACGCGGGTGGAGGAAACCGGCCTGCGCCGGCGCATCAAGCTGCCCGGCCGGCCAGGCGGCGTGAAAGCCCGCATGCGCCCGAAGTAGGTATGGCAATCCATGTCTCGACGGTGCACGCATTCATCGACCGTAGTCGCCGACGCCTGCACCCCCTCGCCGCTACCGCTCCGGATCCAGCAGATTCGACCTGAAGTCGCACGCGCGCGCCGCGAGCCGCGCCACTGCCGCGCTCAGCGAATGGGTCTGCTCGGCGCGGTGCATGGCCAGGTAGCGGATCGGCGGCAGCGCGGGCGTGGTGGCGATCTCCACCAGCGCGCCGCGCTCGAGCGTGCGCGCTAGGCACGCCTTCGGCAGGTAGGTGATGCCGAGCCCCGATTGCGCGAGGCCGATCTGCGCGAGCAGGCTGCTGCTGGCCAGCGTCTTCTGCAGCGCCACGCCGTGCGCCTCGAGAAAGCGGCTGTACACGTGCCCGGTGCCCGACAGCCCGCCCTGCAGGATCAGCGGGAACTGCGCGAGCTCGGCCAGCGGAATCCGCCGCCGGCGCGGCGCGAGCCCCGGCGCGCACATCCATGCGTTGTCCACTTCCCCCACCGCCGTGCTCGCGAACGGCTCGTGCTCGTGCGTGCGCGGCACGATGATCACGTCCACGGTGGCCGCCGCCAGCCGCTCGCGCAGCGTGGCGTTCAGGTCCACCTCGGCCTCCACCGTCACCTTCGGATACTCGGCCTGGATCGCCGCGATCAGGCGCGGCAGCCAGGTCAGCGCGGTGAGCTCGGTCACGCCGATCCGGATCTGGCGCACCAGCGCCTCCTTCGAGCTGATCCGCTCCACCGCGCGATCGCGCTGCGCGAGCAGCTCGCAGGCGTGCTCGTACAGCGTCGAGCCATTTTCGGTGAGCCGCGCGCTGCGGTTCGCGCGGTCGAACACGGCGATCTCGAAGCTGCGCTCGAGCTCCTGTATCCGCTTCGAGACGGCCGACTGCGTGGTGTTCAGGCGCGCCGCGGCCGCCTCGAACGAGCCGAGCTTGACGATCCAGTACAGGGCTTCCATCTGCTTGAAGGTCAGCATGGCGCGCGAATTCATGAATTAAAGCGATAGTTTCTCATGTCAAAAAATCGCTTTTTTTACGGATTTCGGCTGCTTATGTTCTGCGCATCGCGTGCTTCGCCGCACGCCTCCACTCAACCGCAGCGGCCCGCCTCTGGAGAGCGCATGGACTCCGTCATGGAAAACCCTCAAGCCGAACCGACCGAACCCGGCCGTCGCGTCGAACCCGCCGTCGAATCTCCCCCCGCGCGCAAGCCGCGCCTGAGCATCGCCTGGCAGATCCTGATCGGCCTGGTGATCGGCATCGCCGTGGGCGTGGTGCTGAACCGCTACCCCGAGCTGCGCACGCAGGCCATCGACGGCTTCCTGCAGCCGGCCGGCGACATCTTCATCCGCCTGATCAGGATGGTGGTGGTGCCGATCGTGTTCACCAGCATGGTGGTGGGCATCGCGGGCGTGGGCGACGCTCGCTCGCTCGGGCGCATCGGCGTGAAGACGCTCGTGTACTTCGAGATCGTCACCACCATCGCGATCGTGATGGGGCTGGTGCTGGGCAATCTGCTGCACCCGGGCAGCGGCACCGATCTCTCGCAACTCGCGCACACCGACATCTCGCGCTTCCAGCAGACCACCCGCCAGACCCAGGGCCATCACGGCTTCATGGCGCTGCTGCTCGGCATCGTGCCCGACAACATCGTGATGTCGATGGGCCGGGGCGACCTGCTGCCCGTGATCTTCTTCTCGGTGCTGTTCGGGCTGGGCCTGCAGACGGTGCCGGCGGAGGTGCGCCAGCCGGTGCTGGCCACCTTCAGGGGCATCGGCGACACCATGTTCAAGGTCACCGCGATGGTGATGCGCTATGCGCCGATCGGCGTGTGCGCGCTGATCGCGGTGACGGTGGCGAACTTCGGCTTCGGCTCGCTGCTGCCGCTGATCAAGCTGGTGGCCGTCACCTACCTGGCGATCGTGCTGTTCGCGGTGATCGTGCTGGGCGTGACCGCGCGGCTGTTCGGCTTCAGCATCTTCACGCTGCTGCGCGTGATCCGCGACGAGCTGATCATCGCCTTCTCCACCTGCAGCTCGGCCACGGTGCTGCCGCAGCTGATGAGGAAGATGGAGGATTTCGGCGTGCCCAGGCGCATCACCACCTTCGTGGTGCCCACCGGCTACACCTTCAATCTGGACGGCGCGTCGATCTATCTGGGCATCGGCACGCTGTTCGTGGCGCAGCTCTACCACGTGCATCTGGGCCTGCAGGAGCAGCTCGTGCTGGTGCTCACGATGGTGGTCACCTCCAAGGGCGCGGCCGGCGTGCCGGGCTTCATGTTCGTGATCCTGCTCACCACGCTGGCCAGCGCCGGGCTGCCGCTCGAGGGGCTGGCCTTCATCGCCGGCGTGGATCGCATCATGGACATGGGCCGCACCGCGCTGAACGTGGTGGGCAACGCGCTGGCGCCGCTCGTGATCGCCAGGTGGGAGCGCTGCTACGACGCCGGGAAGGGCCGTGCCTACGTGGCGTCGCTCGACGCCTGAACGGCCAACCGAATTCACACCGAGGACTCTTTCCGATGAGCAGCAACCCGGGACACCTGTTTTCCGATTCCCTCATGGCGCAGGTCAAGCAGCGCTTCCATCACGTCGATCACGACGTGGACGGCAGCACGCGCCTGTTCTTCGACAACGCAGGCGGCTCGTTCCGCCTGAAGGCGGCCTCCGAGGCGTTCGCGCGCATCGACGCGCTGCCCGACTGCCCCGAGCGCATCCACGCGCGCGCGCTGTACCTGCAGGACGTGCAGGCGCGCGGCGAGGCCGACATCCGCACCATGCTGAACGCGCAGGGCGGCAGCGTGTACCTGTCGCTGACGGCGTCCGCGGCGATGTTCGAGATGGTGCGCGCGGTGATGGAGAACGTGGCCGGCGGCAACGCGGTCACCACCATCCTCGAGCATCCGTCCTCGTTCGACGCGATGAAGCTGTACAGCGAGCGCACCGGCCGCGAGCTGCGCATCGCGCCGAGCAACCCCGAGACGGGCGGCGTGGACGCCGACGCGATCCTCGCGCTGATCGACGACGACACCGCGCTGCTGAGCGTGATGTACGCATCGAACATCTCGGGCGCGAAGTTCGACATCGAGGCGATCGTGGCGCGGGCCCGCGCGCGCAGGCCGGACCTGTTCATCATCGTGGATGCCGTGCAGCACGCGCCGCATGCGCTGATCGACGTGCGCCGCACGCCGGTGGACGCGATCAACTTCGCGCCGTACAAGTTCTTCGGCTGTCGCGGCGCGGGCGTGGCCTGGCTGTCGGAGCGGCTCGCCACGCTGCCGCATCACCGGCTCGAGGCGAAGCAGGCCGGCGCGTGGGAGCTCGGCAGCCCCGCACCCGCGCATTACGCGGTGGTGAGCAGCGTGTTCGACTACGTGAGCTGGCTCGGCGCGCAGTCGGGCGACGCGCAGGATCGCCGCGAGCGCTTCGCGCAGGGCATGCACGCGATCGAGCTGCACGAGCGCGCGCTGCTGGCGCTGCTGCTGGACGGCACGCCGGGGCAACGCGGGCTGCGCGCGCTCGACGGCGTGCGCGTGTTCTGGGATCACCCGGATTTCACGCGGCGCGACCTGATCGCCGGCATCGGCTTCGACGCGATCGAGCCGACCGCGGCCGTGCGCGAATACGCGAAGCGCGGCGTGATCGTGTACGAGCGGATCGGCACCAGCCTGTATTCGGGGCGCATGCTGCGCTCGTTCGGGCTGGAAGGGGCGGTGCGCGTGTCGCCGCTGCATTGCCACGCGCCGGCCGACATCGCGCGCTTCCTCGCGGTGACGGAGGACATCGCGCGCGGCGTCGGCGGCTAGGTCGCGCCGGCCGAGCCCGCCGCGAAGGCCGTGACGAGCTTCACGAGCGCGGCCTCGATCTCCTCGGGCGGCGGCGCGTCCGCGCTGGCCGCCATGGTGCGCAGCACGCCCGTCATCGCGTGGGTGAGCACGAAGGCCTCGGCCGGCGTCATCGCGCGCGCGCCGGTGCCGGCGATGCCGGCCTCGTCGGCCATGCACAGCGCGATCAGCTCGGCGTAGAAGGGCGCGAGCGTGCCGCCGGCCCGCGCGCGGCCGCCCGAATATTCCATCAGCAGGCGGTGCACGCGGCTGCGCCCGCCGTACGAGCTCGTCACCGCGTGCACGATCTCGCGGATCCGGCCGCCGGGCTCCGTGGGCGCGTCGCGGAACGAGGCCAGGATGCGCGTGGTCATGGTGTCCAGCTCGCGCCTGACGAGCGCGTCGAGCAGCGCGTGCTTGCTGTCGAAATACTGATACAGCGTGCCGATGCTCACGCCGGCCTTCGCGGCGATCGCGTTGGTGGTCAGCGCCTCCATGTCGCCGTGCTCGAGCAGCTGCATGGCCGCCTCCAACATGAGTTCGACCTTGAACTGGGCGCGCGCCTGGCGGGCATTCCTGCGCTTAAGTGGTTGATTTTCCATGGCTGTGTGACCGGGTTGCCGGGCCGAGGGAACGCGAGTTTGCGTGCCGCGGGGCGGCTCATAGTATGTCGGCTACGCACATCGCTTCACAAGGCAGCTTCCCCATGACGATCCGCAACGTCCTGATTTCCGGTGCCGGCGTGGCCGGCCTGGCCCTCGCGCACTGGCTCGATCGCGCCGGCTTTTCCGCCACGCTGGTCGAACGCGCCCCCGAATTCCGTCGCGGCGGGCAGGCCGTGGACATCCGCGGCAAGGCGCTCGACGTGGTGGCCGCGATGGGCCTGCTCGACGCCGTGCGCGCGCTGCGCACCCAGCTGAAGGGCATGACCGTGTACGACGGCGCCGGCCGCGAGCTGGAACGCACCGAGGCGCGCACCTACAGCGCGGGCCGGCTCGACAGCGACGATATCGAGATCTTTCGCGACGATCTGTGCGAACTGATGCGCGGCGCACTGAGCGAACGCGTGCGTTTCCTGCACGGCGACAGCATCGTGTCGATCGACGACGGTGCGCAGGGCGTGGACATCGGGTTCGAATCGGGCCGCCGCGAACGTTTCGATCTGCTGATCGGTGCCGACGGCATCTACTCGAACGTGCGGCGCCGCCACTGGGGCGACGAGGCGAGCGCGATCGCGCCGCTCGGCGTGGCCTTCGCGCTGTTCTCGGTGCCGAACGACATCGGGCTCGAGCGCTGGCAGCTCGCGATGCGCGAGGCCGAGGTGGGCTGCGTGATCTACCCGAGCCGCGACGCGCGCGAGCTGCGGGTGGGCATCGGCGTGGCGATGCCGGCGGGCGACGATGCCGCCGCCCTGCGCGGCGATCCGGCTGCGCAGCGGCGCCGGATCGCCGAGGGCGGCGCGCATCTGGGCGAGCCGTTCGCGCGCTGCCTCGCGCGTCTGCACACGGGCGAGGATTTCTACTTCAACGAGCTCGCGCAGATCCGCATGCCGGGCTGGTCGAAGGGGCGCGTGGCGCTGTGCGGCGACGCCGCGTATTGCGCCTCGCCGCTGTCGGGGCAGGGCACCAGCCTCGCGCTGATCGGCGCGTTCGTGCTGGTGCGCGAGCTCGCGCGCCATCGCGACGACGCGGCGCGCGCGTTCGCGGCCTGCGAGGCGCGCATGCGGCCGTTCGTGGCGCGCAATCAGGCGCTCGTCGATCTGGGCCGCGAAGGGCCGATGCCCGATGCGCTGCTCGATGCGGCCAAGCAGGGGATCGAGCTGGGCGATCTGCTGGGGGAGGTGCGCGATGCGTCGTGAGTCGAGGTGCCGCGAGGCGCCGCGTCACCCATCGCGCCGCAGCGCCTCGAGCACGATCGAGAACGCCTTCGAACTCTGCCGCCGGCTCGGGTAATAGGCGTGCAGGCCCGGAAAGGTCGGGCACCAGTCGTCGAGCACGCGCACCAGCTTGCCCTTGCGGACCATCGGCAGCACGGAGGTTTCCGGCACGAAGGCCAGCCCGAAGCCGTCGAGCGCCGCGCGGATCATCTGCGGCTGCGCATTGCAGGTCACCTGTCCGCTCACCCGCACCTGCACCTCGCGCTTGCCCCTGGCCAGCTCCCACGCGTAGATGCCGCGCGTGGTGGTCAGGCGCAGCGTCACGCAATCGTGTTCCATCAGGTCCGCCGGCGTGGCCGGCGCCGATCGGCCGGCCAGATAGGCCGGGGAGCCCACGATTGCCATCCTCACATCCGGGCCGATGCGCGCGGCGATCATGTCCTTCGCCACCTGATCGCCGAAGCGGATGCCGATGTCGTAGCGCTCCGCCACGATGTCCACCAGCCCGTAATCCACGGTCAGCTCCACGCGGATCTCCGGATAGCGCTTCAGCACCGGCTGCAGCTTCGGCCACACGGCCGTCTCGATCGCGTGATCGGTGGCCGTGATGCGGATCTCGCCGGCCGGGCGCTCGCGGGATTCGGCCAGCGCGTCGAGCTTGGCCTCGATCTCCTCGAGGCGCGGTGCGAGTGTTTCGAGCAGATCCTCGCCGGCGGACGTGGTGGACACGCTGCGCGTGGTGCGCGTGAGCAGGCGCACGCCGAGCCGCGCCTCGAAGGCCTTGATCGTGTGGCTCAGCGCCGACGGCGTGACGTTCAGCTGCGCGGCGGCGCGCGTGAAGCTCTTCTCGCGCGCCACGGTCACGAACACGATCAGGTCGTTCAGGTTGTCGCGCATCATGGCGGCGTTCTCCGGGTAACGGGGCGAAGCGGGCGGGGTGGGCGGCATCGTAACGCCGGTGCGCCCCCGGGCATTATTGAATGTGGCTCACAAGAACGACAAGCATTCGTGTCTTAATCGCGTGGACGATCCTCGCTACATTGGCGCCTTTTCCATGCAGGGAACGAGGAGGGCGAGCGTGGATGCATCCGGCATGTCGGCGCGGCAGGCATGGAGCGCGATCGCGTCGATGTCGATCTGCGCGTTCGCGCTGGTGGCCTCCGAATTCCTGCCCGTGAGCCTGCTCACGCCGATCGCGCGCGAGCGCGCGCTGAGCGACGGCCAGGCCGGGCAGGCCATCTCGATCTCCGGCTTCTTCGCGGTGGCGACGAGCCTGTGCGTGGCGCGCCTCACGCGCCGGCTCGACCGCAAGCCGGTGATGCTGGCGTTCACCGCGATGATGTGCGGATCGGGCGTGGCCGTGGCGCTCGCGCCGAATCACGATGTGCTGATGGCGGCCCGCGCCGTGCTCGGCATGGCGATCGGCGGCTACTGGTCGATGTCCACCGCGGTGATGATGCGCTTCGCGCCGGCCGCGATCCTGCCGCGCGCGATCGCGGTGATGCAGGGCGGCAGCGCGCTGGCCACGGCCGTGGCCGCGCCGCTCGGCAGCTATCTCGGTGGCCTGGTGGGCTGGCGCGGCGCGTTCTTCTGCGTGGTGCCGCTGGCCCTTGCCGCGCTCGCGTGGCAGGCCGTGGCGCTGCCGCGCCTGCCCGCGGCGCGCGATGCCTCGCCGCCGCGCGGCGCGCATCGGTTGCTGGCCACGCCGGTGTTCGCGGTCGGCCTCGGCGCGCTGGTGCTGCTGTTCATGGGGCAGTTCACGCTCTACACGTATCTGCGTCCGTTCCTCGAGAGCGTGACGCGCGTGAACGTGTCGATGCTGTCGGCGATCCTGCTCTGCATCGGCCTGTGCGGGCTGGCCGGCACGATGGCGGTGGGGCGCGTGATCGCTCGCAGCCTGCACGGCGTGCTGATCGCGATCCCGGTGCTGATGTCGGCGATCGCGGTGGCGCTGGTCGGCCTCGGCGCGTCGGTGGTGCCCACGCTGTTGCTGCTGGCCGCGTGGGGGCTGATCTCCACCTCGGCGCCGGTGGGCTGGTTCACCTGGCTGTCGCGCACGCTGCCGCGCGACGTGGAGGCCGGCGGCGGCCTGATGGTGGCGGCGATCCAGTTCGCGATCACGGTGGGCGCGACCGCCGGCGGCGTGATGTACGACGCCATCGGGCACGTCGGCACCTTCCTGTGTGCGGCGGGCCTGCTGCTGGCCGGCGCGCTCGCCGCGGGCGTGGTGGCGCGCATGAGCCGCGCGCCGGTGCGGGCCGGCGGCGAGCCGCGCGTGCGCGAAGCCGAATTCGCGGACTGAGCCCC
>JASLEG010000008.1 GCA_030151225.1 Burkholderia sp.
CGAGGAACTCGGCACGCCGTTCGGCGAGGTGGTCGGCTACAAGGTACGTTTTACCGACAATCTCGCGCCCGGCGCCTCGGTCAAGCTGATGACGGACGGCATCCTGCTGGCCGAGACGCAGACCGATCCGCTGTTGCGCGCGTATGACACGCTGATCATCGACGAGGCGCACGAGCGCAGCCTCAACATCGACTTCCTGCTCGGCTATCTGAAACAGGTGCTGCCGAAGCGCCCGGACCTGAAGCTGATCGTGACCTCGGCCACCATCGACGCCGACCGCTTCGCGCGCCATTTCGGCAGCGAGGAGAAGCCGGCGCCGGTGATCGAGGTCAGCGGCCGCCTGTATCCGGTGGAAATGCGCTATCGGCCGATCGCCGACGACCGCCCCGCGGCCGTGCGTCATGCCGAGGGCGCCGCTTCGGGGCGCGATCGCCAGAAAACGGCACGCGAGGCCGAGCGCGACCTGATGGACGGCATCGTCGATGCGGTGGACGAGCTGTGCCGCGAGGGCCCCGGCGACGTGCTGGTGTTCCTGCCCGGCGAGCGCGAGATCCGCGACGCGGCCGAGGCGCTGCGCAAGCACCACCCGCCGCACACCGAAATCCTGCCGCTGTTCGCGCGGCTCTCGGCCGGCGACCAGGAGCGCGTGTTCAAGGCCTCGAACGCGCGTCGCATCGTGCTGGCCACCAACGTGGCCGAAACCTCGCTGACGGTGCCCGGCATCCGCTACGTGGTGGACACCGGCCTCGCACGCGTGAAGCGCTATTCGTACCGCAACAAGGTCGAGCAGCTGCAGGTGGAGTCGATCTCGCAGGCCGCCGCCAACCAGCGCGCGGGCCGCTGCGGCCGGGTGGCCGACGGCGTGTGCATCCGCCTGTACGAGGAAAGCGACTACACGGCGCGCGCCCGCTTCACCGATCCGGAAATCCTGCGCTCGTCGCTGGCCGCCGTGATCCTGCGCATGAAGTCGCTGCACCTGAGCTCGATCGAGTCCTTCCCGTTCATCGAGCCGCCGCCGGGCCGCGCGATCGCCGACGGCTACCAGTTGCTGAACGAACTCGGCGCGGTGGACGACGACAACGCGCTGACGCCGCTCGGTCGCGAACTCGCGCGCCTGCCGCTCGACCCGCGCGTGGGCCGCATGATCCTGGCCGCGCGCGACCAGCAGGCGCTGCGCGAGGTGCTGATCATCGCCAGCGCGCTGTCGGTGCAGGACCCGCGCGACCGGCCGATCGAGGCGCAGGAGCAGGCCGACCAGGCGCACCGCCGGTTCGCCGACGAGCGCTCCGAATTCCTGCAGTGGCTCAGGATCTGGGCCTGGTTCGAGGACGCGGTCGCGCACAAGAAGTCGAATCGCCAGCTGGTGGACGCGTGCCGCGCCAATTTCCTCTCGCACCTGCGCCTGCGCGAATGGCGCGACGTGCATTCGCAACTGCTGACGGTGGTGCGCGAGCACGGCTGGCGCCTGAACGAGGTCGAGGCCACCTTCGAGCAGGTGCATCTGTCGCTGCTCACGGGCCTGCTCGGCAACATCGGCATGAAGGCCGACGACGAGCCGCATTACCTCGGCGCGCGCGGCATCAAGTTCCATCTGTGGCCGGGCTCGGCGCTGGTGAAGAAGGCCGGGCGCTGGGTGATGGCGGCCGAGCTGGTCGAGACGAGCCGGCTGTATGCACGCGGCCTCGCCAGGATCGAGCCGGAATGGGTCGAGAAGATCGGCGCGCACCTGCTCAAGACGTCGCTTTCCGAGCCGCACTGGGAGAAGAAGCCGGCTCAGGTCAGCGCCTACGAACGCGGCACGCTGTACGGCCTGATCATCTACAACCGCCGGCGCGTGGCGTTCGGGCGGCAGGATCCGAAGCGCGCGCGCGAGCTGTTCATTCGCGGCGCGCTGGTGGACGGCGAGTTGGACACGCGGCTCGGCTTCTTCGCGCACAACCGCAAGCTGCTGGCCGACATCGAGCAGCTCGAGCACAAGTCGCGCCGCCAGGACGTGCTGGTCGACGACGAGCTGATCCACGCCTTCTACGATCAGGCGCTGCCCGAAGGCATCTTCACCGGGGCGGCCTTCGAGCGCTGGTATCGCGACGAGGTGAAGAAGAGCGGCCAGCCCGAGGACAAGCTGCGCCTGCTGTACCTGTCGCGCGACGACCTGATGCGCCACGAGGCGGCCGGCGTGACGACCGACCTGTTCCCGAAGCGGCTGACGATGGCCGGCGTGGAGATGGGGCTGTCGTACCACTTCGAGCCGGGCTCGCCGCGCGACGGCGTCACGCTGCAGGTGCCGCTCTACGCGCTGAACCAGGTGGACGCGCGCCGCGCCGAATGGCTGGTGCCGGGCATGCTCAAGGAGAAGGTGCAGCTGCTGCTGAAGTCGTTGCCGCAGAAGCTGCGCCGCCACTGCGTGCCGCTACCCGAATTCGCGGCCGGCTTCGTGGAGCGCACCGGCGGCGAGCGCTTCGGCGCGGGCGCGCTGGTGGACGTGCTGATCGCCGACATCCGCAATCAGACGCAGATCGCGATGAAATCGGGAGATTTCAAGCTCGAAACGCTGCCCGCGCACCTGTTCATGAACTTCAAGGTGATCGACGAGCACGGCCGCCAGCTCGGCATGGGCCGCAATCTCGCGCAACTGCGCGGCGAGCTCGGCGCGCAGGCCCAGCAGCACTTCCAGAAGATCGCCGCGGCGGCCACGCTCGCGCCGGCCGGCGAGGCCGAC
>JASLEG010000379.1 GCA_030151225.1 Burkholderia sp.
ATTTCCAAGTCATACCCTGAGACAACCTGAGGAAACGACAGAGTCAGCCGGCTCAAATCCACGATGAAACTCCTCAAAAGGCTTCCCTAAACCATTAAATGGACTTACATGGCTGGCAACTGCCAACACTCGCGGCGCAAGCAGTGAGTCAGAAGACATTGTATTCTTTTTTTGTGTGTATGAAACTAAGAAAAGCCACTATTGCTGCGCGCCGAGATACGGAGGATCGCAATATTACCCTAAAACTCTAGGTTAGAGAAAAAAGGTCAAAAAAGAAGTAATAAAGGAGAAATAATATGTAATGACCAAAAGGGGGCAGATCTGGTCCAGGCGTTATGATCCCATCCAAGGCTGGTCAGACTGATGAGGATCAAAGTTGATGATTAATGATACACTGACGTTACCGGGTCCCCCATGCCAACGGGCCCGCCGTCAGCGGAGCGAGCTTAATGCCACAGATGATCGGAGGTGGAAAAAATAGAACGCGACTCACCACTAGGATCTGTTGAGGAGAGCAGACGCCCGTTTCCTTTGCTGAGGCGACAGCCGCATAGAAAAACTCAAAAGCAGGGCGTATGTCTGAGAGCTAGCAGAAAGGGCGCCAGAGACAGTATCATTTCATGGGGGGTAGGAAAAACGCCCCGCCGATGGCCGAAACTACGATCCGGTCTAAACCGCTTGTATGAGCGTCTGCTCCAGATAAGCACCGGGACCAGGTTAGGCGTCAAGAAGAGAAGCGAGGAGAGGGAAAAGGGCACGGTGTGGTAATCAGTCTAAAAAGGGACTCGACAAGAGTGTTCGAGATAATTATCGACAGGAAGACTAAAGCTAAACATGTGCTCGTTTCATTTTTTTCTTTTGCTACAGATCATGATTAGAAAATTAAAGAAAAAGGCCTGTGACAAATTCTCGATATCTATTTCTCTCCTCTGTGTCATCGTCGGGTAGTCGAACAGCCGCGAATGAAGGGCTGTGTCGGTTCCTGCCCATGGCCCGGTCTGGTGTATGCGGAGGTTGTGTGCTGGGTTGTCTGAATCGGGAGTGTAGGTGTAATTATTTACTCGTCATCACCAATCTAGTCTCACGTTAGTATGTTATAAATTTAGTATTGAAGAAGA
Source organism: Burkholderia sp. (assembly GCA_030151225.1). Classification (GTDB taxonomy): domain Bacteria; phylum Pseudomonadota; class Gammaproteobacteria; order Burkholderiales; family Burkholderiaceae; genus Burkholderia. Next base: position 1,119 of record JASLEG010000379.1, read on the forward strand.
AGAAGAAGCATAAGACGAACCTTTGGTGCAAGGTAGAAGCGCAGGTAGCTGCTGCCAGAGAGGTTGTACTCAACCAAGAGCGGCACCTCGCTGGAGAGGCAGATCTTGACCTGGGTGGACAAGGCAGCAGCCTTGCAGAAGTTGACCAGGTACTTGAGGGAAAAGGTCAGGGACACAGGCTCCGTCAACTCAATGTCGACATTGTTCTCGGGCTTTTCAATGGAGGTGTGGCTTCTCAGAGTGACGGAGCCATTGCCAATGTCACCGTTGCAGGAGAACTTGACACCGTCCTTGGAGGCCTCGATGCCAACTGCCAGCAAGATTTTATGTTAGCTTCAGCCCTATTTAATAAACCCACGCACACACTCTCTCTTTCAAAGTGATGGGCGCAGGAGCGTTATTCATGTTCCGTACCTGACTCTGACATGGCTGCCAGATCTGTGCAGATTCTCCGGAACTCGGCCGAAGGCATCGTAATGGTGGCCGCATACTCGGTCTCGGGAATGCCCAGGTGCTCCTGGTCAATATCCATGAGCTTGAGGTCGTACTCGCTGATGCGGTCCTCCCCGCTGCTCTCAAACAGCAGGTTCATAACATCCGGGGCGTCCTCTGCCTTGATCGTCAAGATGTCATCGCCCTGGGCAGCTCGTAGCACCTTTGTGAGAGACGTCAGGTTGACACCAAGGGCAATGTTACGGTCGCATCGGTACGGCGAGAAGCCCTCAGCCTTGAGCATCATCGACACGAGGGCGACGTGCGAGTTGTCCATGGCCTGCAGCGCGATGCCGGAGTCATTGCAGTCAAAGTTGCAGTCTTGGACGAGGTCCTTGATGGCATCAACCACCTGCAAGAATCAGTTTCGTGGTCAGCAACGAGTCATTGGCTGAGTGGCAGGAAAGCGTCCCGAAAGACGTGGGATTGGGTCAATTTACCTTTTTCAGGATGCTAGCCTGTTCCAACCGTGCCTCCAACATTTCTGCCGCGTGTTAGGTATGCTTTTGCCTTTCCTCTGGGGTTTGGATTGGGGAGATTGGGAGTGGGAAAAATCAAAGAGGGGATGCACGCAATTTCCTGCAGTGCTCTCAGCACGTACTAGATGGTTATGTGATTAAAGTAAATGAGAGAGGTGAAAAGATGAAAGAGAGAGAACTGGTGGGCAAAGTCCAAGTGCAAGGCAGAGTCAATCGGCCTGGTATTGCAAAGCTGGAGTCGCGGGTGTTTGTTGGTGAAGAAGCAAAATGCACGTCTTGGTGGAGGCGAAGCTTGAGGTAGCAGGCAGAAAAAGCACTTAACACGATGGGCTCGAAGCTGTGGGCAAGTCGAGACGCGTCTGGCTGGAGACGCCAACTTTACGCGGGGCAGGTTTAGTGCCCAGCTGAATGCCAGGTACTTGTATGTCGTTGGATTGGTAGC
>JASLEG010000103.1 GCA_030151225.1 Burkholderia sp.
TGTCGCTGCGTCTGCTGGAAACCATCGCCTCCCATCCGCACGAAAGCGCGCTGACGAACCTCGCGCAGGAACTCGGCATTCCGAAGGCGCGCGTGCACCGGCACCTGAGCGCGCTCAAGCGCGACGGCTACGTGACGCAGAACCCCGACACCAGCCGCTACCGGATCGGCTGGCGGATGTTCCTGCTCGGGCGGCGCGCGCTCGATCAGTTCGACGTGGTGACGCTGGCGCGCCCGCTGATGGAGGAATTGCGCGACACGGTGGGGCAGACGGTGGTGATCACCACGGTGTCCGACGAGGGCATGGTGGTGCTCAACATCGTGCCGGGGCGCAGCAAGCTGGAGATCATCTTCCACCCCGGCACGCGTTTCGATTTCCACACCGTCGCGCAGGGCAAGATCGCGCTGGCGTTCGGGCCGCCCAGGCTGCTCGAACGCGTGCTGGCGCAGCCGCTGGCCGCGCCCACCGCGCAAACCATCGTCGAGCGCGACCGGCTGCTGCACGAAGTGGCGCTGGTGCGCTCGCGGCAATGGGCGGAAGCGCCCGAGGAAGCGTTCACCGGCGTCAACGCGCTGGCCGCGCCGGTGTTCCAGTTCGGCAACAAGCTGTTCGGCTCGCTGGCGATCGTCGGCTCGGTGCATTACCTGCCGGCGCAGGCCAGCGAGCGCACGGTGGCCGCGCTGAAGGATACGGCGCACCGTCTGTCGTTGCTGCTCGGGGCGGATGCCGACGCCGCCTGAGGGCAGGGAAGCCCGGCGCGGCGCGGTCGGCGCCGGGCGCGGCGGCGCAGAGGTGGAGAAAGCGGTGAAGGCGGCGGAGTCGGATTGAGGCCGGCTCGGGCCGGCTCAATGCGACGTGGTGCGGCCCGTGACCGGTTCGTTGGCCGCCTCGCCGCCATCGGCGTGGGTGGCCGAATGCGCGGCTGCCCGCATCGCGCCGGCCGCCTCGAACATGCCGCGCATGTCGAAGCCCGACGGATGCTGGTAGACGCGCAGCCCGAACTCCGGCAGCACCGCCAGCAGGTGATCGAAGATGTCGCCCTGGATCGTCTCGTAATCGAGCCACGCGGTGGTGTCGGTGAAGCAGTACAACTCCGTCGGAATGCCCTCGGCCGTCGGCGGCAACTGGCGCGTCATGTGTGTCATGCCGGTGTGGATGCGCGGATGGCGCTGCAGATACGCGTCGCAATACGCGCGGAACGTGCCGAGGTTGGTGAGCTGGCGGCGGTTGCCTGTCCATTCGGCGTCCGCGCCAAGCGCGCCGTTCCATTCGTCGAGCAGGCCGCGCTTGCTCGCCAGGTAATCCTTCAGCAGCGTGAAATGTTCGAGCCGGGCGATCTCGTTCGCGCCGAGAAAGCGCACGCTGGTCGCGTCGATGAAGATCGCGCGCTTGATGCGCCGGCCGCCCGATTCGGTCATGCCGCGCCAGTTCTGGTAGCTCTCGGTGATCAGCTTCCAGGTGGGGATCGTGATGATGGTGCGGTCGAAGTTCGACACCTTGACGGTGTTCAGCGTGATGTCGATCACGTCGCCGTCGGCGCCCGCGCTCGGCATCGTGATCCAGTCGCCGATCCGCAGCATGTCGTTCGACGAGAGCTGCACGCCGGCCACCAGGCCGAGGATGGTGTCCTTGAAGATCAGCATCAGCACCGCCGACATCGCGCCGATGCCCGACAGCAGCAGCCCGATCTGCTTGCCGGTGACGGTGCCGATCACGGCCAGCGCGGCGGTGATGTACACGATCAGCTTGACCAGCTGCATCGCGCCCTTCAGCGACAGCGCGGGCTGCGTGCGCTCGCGCGTGCGGTGCACGTGCTCGGCCGCCGACAGCACCGTGCCGATCAGCATCGTGACGAGGAACACCACGATCGCGAACACGAACTTGTCGATCAGCTGCGCGGCCGATTCGGGGATGCCGGGCACGGCGCGGAAGCCGAACTGGAACACCACGAAGGGCACGAGCCGCGAGAACCACTTGAAGGCACCGTACTGGAACAGCACGTCGTCGAAACGGCTCGGGGTGCGCGCGGCGAGCCGGGCCACCACGCGGAACAGCAGGAAGCGCACGGCGGCCGCGATCGCGCAGGCGGCGGCCAGCAGGATCACGCAGCCGACCAGCGGCTGGAACCAGGGCATCTGGAGGATTTCTTTCATCTGGGCAGCGAAAAACGGAATGCGTCGTGTTGTCGTGGCGTGCACCGCGGCGGCGCGCGATGTAGGGGCGCTGTAAGACAGGGGGCGGACCCGTGGGTTCCCGTGTCGTTCCGATCTCTCCGTTGGACGGTGCGCGATCCTACCCGTTTTTTGGCGCGGCTTGCCGGCCGCGCGCCGCTCGCTTAACGTGTCTGGCCCGGGGCCGCCGGTGCGGTCCGCGAGCCCGAGCACATGATCCGGCGCGAGCGCGCCGAGGAGGAGTTTCGATGACGTTTGCGGTATGCGATGCAGTACAGACGGCCGAATGCCTGCCGTTCGGTGCCCTGGTGGATGCGCTGGCGGTGGCCGCGCGCGACGCGGCCGGCGGCCGGATCCTGACGCCGGCGCGGCTGGCCGTGCCGCTGCGCGACGGCGGCCTGATGCTGTCGATGCCGGCCACGGCCGACGACGTGGCGGTGCACAAGCTCGTCAACGTGTGCCCGGGCAACCGCCAGCGCGGGCTGCCGACCATCCACGGCCAGGTCACCGTCTACGATCCGGCCACCGGCGAGGCGCTGGTCGTGCTCGACGGTCCGACCGTCACCGGCCGGCGCACGGCGGGCATCACGATGCTCGGCATCCGAACCTTCCAGCCGGCCGGGCCCGCCGACGTGCTGCTGTACGGCGTCGGCACCCAGGCCGCGCACCACGTGGACGCGCTGGCCACGCTGTATCCCGAGGCGCGCGTGCGCGTGCAGGCACGCACCGCCGCCCAGGCGGTGGCGTTCTGCGAGACCTGGAGCGGGCTGCTGGCCGACATCGAGCCGTTCGACGGCGACACGGTGCCCGATTCGGTGGACCTCGTGATCGCGGCCACCACCAGCGCGACGCCCGTGTACGACGCGCCGGCGCGCGCCGGCCGGCTCGTGATCGGGGTGGGGGTGTTCACGGCGGATCGCGCCGAGATCGCCGCGCGCACCGTGCACGGCAGCGCGCTGTTCGTCGACGATCCCGACGGCGCCCGTCACGAGGCCGGCGACCTGATCCTGGCCGGAGCCGACTGGGCGGGCGTGAGCTCGCTGGCCGACGCGCTCGCGCACGCCGAACAGCACGGCACGGCCGTGGCCGGCGATCGGCCGGTGCTGTTCAAGAGCGTGGGTTGCGCGGCCTGGGATCTGGCGGCCGGCCGGGTGGCGCTGACCGCGCGCAGCGAGGCGCACATCTGAGCGGCGGGCCGCGTCCCGCGCCTCTCAGTGCCGCGGGCGGCCCGGCAGCGGCCGCCGCGCGAGCCGCGCCGCGATCGGCCCGTACAGCTTCGCCACCAGGTACAGCAGGCCGATCGCCACCACGTCGGCGGTCAGCCCGAGCGGCACGTCGAGATAGCCGTCGGTTTCCCAGTACAGCACCGAGTCGACCGACAGCGAGATCGCGGTGCCGGCCACGAAGCACAGCAGGCCCTGCCGGCCGATCGTGCCGATCCACGGCAGCAGCTTCGCGACCTTGTGCATCCAGCCGAGGTGCACCAGCCGCGCGGCCAGCCAGGCGATCGCGAGGAAGTTCGCGAGCCGCAGCGCGCCGAGGTTCTGCTTGAGCGACGGATCGGTCGGGAACGGCTCGATGCGCAGCCGGTAATAGGCGCCGGCCGCCACCACCGCCACGGCCAGCGCGGTCACCACCACGCCGCGCGGCTGCCTCGACAGATTCGTGTAGATCGGCTGGCAGCGCGTCAGCACGCCGAGCACGAACATGAACTGCCACGCGAACGGATTGAAATCCCACGGCGCGCCGTCCACGGTCGGCATGTAGGCGGCGATGCGGCGCGCCGACAGCCAGCTCAGCAGGCTGATCGCGAACAGCAGCCACGGCCGGTTGCGCGCCAGCGGCAGCGCGAGCGGCACCAGCGCCGCGAAGAACGCGTACATCGGCAGCACCGAGGCCAGATAGGGCTGGCGGCGGAACAGCAGGATGTCGCGCAGCGCCGCGAACGGGCGATGCAGCAGCCCCTGCAGGTCGTTGGTGGGCATGTTCGGGCCGTCGATCGCCAGCGCGCCGAGCACTGCGGTGATCAGCAGCATCAGCCCGGCCGTGATCAGGAACGCGCGATAGATCTCGAAGGCGCGGCGGAGGAAGCGCTGGCGCGCCACCGCCTCGGTCTGGCGCTCGGCCAGCGAGTTGTAGGCGATCGCCGTGGCGAAGCCGCCGAGATAGACGAACACCTCGGCCGCGTCGCACAGCGCGTAGGCGTGCAGCGTCACCCGCGACAGGATGCTGCCGCCGATGTGGTCGACCACGATCACGAGCAGCACCAGGCCGCGGAAGAAGTCGAGTTCCGCGAAGCGGCCGGAGCGGGGCGGCGACGCGTTCATGCGCGACGGCGCCCGGCGGACGTGACGGGCGGCATCGTCGTGACGAAGCGGAGCGCGGGGACGGGAGCGGCGGCGCGCGGCGGAAAAATCGGCATGAAGCGGACGGCGGAAGCGGAAACGGACGTGATTGTGCCACCGTTGCCGGTGGCTCGACGGATCGGCCGGCGGCGGGCCGCCTGCGCGCGGTGCAGGCGTGTTGCACGGCGCCCGAAAGCGGGCCGAAATCCGGCGTCCGCATCGCCCGAAAAGCCTCGCGCGGCGTGGCTTCGCATCGGTTGCGCAGGGGGCTCGGGCGGGCGCCCGAAGCCGCTTCGGCGCGGCGCCAGTTGGGAATGCGCAACGCTCGCCGCGGCGACTTCGAACGGCGTGGACGGCATTATCGACGCGTGACACACTTGTCCATGTTTCGAGGCAGGGCACGTTGCCGCGGCCGGCGTCCGCCGGGCGGCGCATTCCTGAAAAACATCAACGTGGTTCCATCAGGTTCGGCGCACGGCGCGCGTGCCGTGCGGCCGGTGGACGATTCCAGGCTTCCCGTGCGGGGACTGTCGATCATGAACAAGCTCCTGCTGCCCGCCGCCATCGCCGTCGTGCTGACGGCGCTGGCCGCGCCCGCCGCCGCGCAGTCGAGCGTGACGCTGTACGGCGTGATCGACGAAGGCGTCAACTACACGAACAACGTCGCCGTGGGCGGCGTCAATCACGGCGATTACGCGCTGGCCAGCGGCTACGCGCAGCGCAGCAGCTGGGGCCTGCGCGGCGCCGAGGATCTCGGCGGCGGCCTCAAGGCGATCTTCACCCTCGAGAGCGGCTTCGACGTCAACAACGGCGCGCTCTCCAACGGCGGGCGCATGTTCGGCCGGCAGGCCTTCGTCGGGCTCACACACGCGCAATACGGCGCGCTGACGGTCGGCCGGCAATACGATTCCGTGAACGACTACCTGGCGCCGCTGACGGCGGCCGGCAGCTGGGGCGGCATGCTGATGTCGCATCCGTTCGACAACGACAACACCGACAACACGGTGCGCGCCAACAATTCGGTGAAGTACGCGAGCCCCGAGTTCGGCGGCCTGAGCTTCGGCGGCGAATACAGCTTCAGCAATGCCACCGGCTTCTCGAACAATCGCCAGGTCAGCGCCGGCGCGCGCTATGCGTTCGGCGGCCTGCAGGTGGGCGCGGCCTATCTCGAGGCGAACCATCCGGGGCGCACGGCCGACGGCGCGGTGGCCACCAGCGACGCGAATTTCCTGGCCGACCGGCTGCGCATCTTCGGCGGCGGCGTGAACTACACGTTCGGCGAGACCACGGTGGGCTTCGTCTACACGCGCACCGACGTGAAGAACCCGGTGACGATCGCCTACCTGCCGTCGGGCTCGCTGTCGGGGCTCGGGCTGACGGCCACCAGGTTCGACAACTTCGAGATCAACGGCAAGTACCAGCTCACGCCGGCCTTCTTCGTGGGCGCGCAGTACACGTACACGAGCGGCACCTTCGACGCGTCCGACGGCGGCACCCGGCCGCATTACCACACGGTCGGGCTGATGGCCGACTACAGCCTGTCCAAGCAGACCGACGTGTATCTGCAGGGGGCGTGGCAGCGCGTGGGCGGCGACCATTCGGGCAGCGTGCTCGACGGCGGCTACCTGGTGGGCACCGAGGGCCCGTCGGCCAGCGCGAGCCAGTTCTCGGTGCGCGCGGCGATCCGGCACAAGTTCTGAGCGGCCGGCGCGGCCGCTTTCTCGTTCGCTTCTCCTTTCCTCCGATTTTTCGATGCCGGATTTTGACCCGGTACGATTTATCCTGCGCGCGCGCCCAAACCGCAACTAACGGTCTGTCGCGACAGCCCCTGCCGAACGGCGGTGCCCGCCGCGAACCCCGGCTCGCACGACGATGGCCGGTTCCGGCCCGAGGCAGCCTCAGGCAATGCCAGATGGCGCGCCGGGCGGGCCGGCGCCATGATCGCCGGGTTCGCCTGCCGGCCCGGCCGCCCGGCATCTCCCGCAACCTGAAACCACGGAAAACCTGCATGGACAGTCATGGATCGACGCTCGCGATCGTCGTCGCGGTGTTCGCCCTCGCCGGGCTCGTGAAGGGCATGATCGGGCTCGGCCTGCCCACCATCGCGATGGGCCTGCTGACGCTGGCGATGCCGCCGGCGGCAGCGGCCAGCCTGCTGGTGATGCCGTCGCTCGTCACCAACCTGTGGCAGCTCGCGCGCGGCCCCGCGTTCGGCGCGTTGCTGCGCCGGCTGTGGCCGCTGCTGGCGGGGTCGTGCGTCGGCACCTTCGCGGGCGGCCTGCCGTCGCTGGCGCACGCGGCGCCGTGGACGCGCGTGGCGCTCGGCGCGGTGGTGGCGCTGTACGGCGCGTGGGGGCTCGCCGCCGCGCGGCTGCCCGCGCCGGGGCGGCACGAGCGCTGGCTGTCGCCGCTGGTCGGCTATCTGACCGGCGCGGTCACGGCGGCCACCGGCGTGTTCGTGATGCCGGCCGTGCCGTATCTGCAATCGCTGCAGCTCGGCAAGGACGGGCTCGTGCAGGCGCTCGGCCTGTCGTTTACGGCCTCCACGATCGCGCTGGCCGTGCAACTGGCCTGGAGCTCGGGCCTGCAGCCGGTGGACCTGGGCCTGTCGGTGCTCGCGCTGGTGCCGGCGATGCTCGGCATGGCGGCCGGCCAGTCGCTGCGCCGCGTGGTGAGCGAGGCGACCTTCCGGCGCGTGTTCTTCGCGGGGCTGATCGCGCTCGGCCTGTACATGGCGATCGCGCCCGCGCACGGCTGATGCGCGGCCACATCGTCGGCAAGGACATCGCCGTGCGCGCCTTGCGGCGCTCGCCGAAACCCCGCATCCTTGTGGCCGCCCGCGCTCGCGCGGGCTCGCCGATCCACGCAGGGCCAACGCCGCATCCATGGGAAATCAGTCGAACGCATTGCATCTGACGCTGGCCGGACATCTGGCCGACGAGATCGGGCAGGGCCTCTGGACGGCCGGCCAGCGCCTGCCGTCGGTGCGCGATCTCGCGCGGGCCCGCGCCGTCAGCGTCACCACGGTGCTGGCCGCCTATCGCACGCTGGAGGATCGCCGGCTGATCGAGAGCCGGCCGAAGAAGGGCTACTTCGTGTGCGCGACGGCGCCGGCCGATGCCGTGAAGGCGGGAGCGTCCGCCGTGGCCACGGCCGAGCTCGGCCCGCTCGATCCCGACACGCTGAACGGCATGGAAGGGCAGCCCGGCTTGATCTCGTTCGGCACGGCCCTGTGCGGCGACGCGCTGTTTCCGGTCGAGGCGCTCGCGCGCAGCATCGCGTCCACGGCGCGCCGCCGCAGCGCGCTGCTGTCCACCGTGTCGTTCTCGCCCGGCGCCGAGCGCCTGCGCGCGAGCATCGCCTCGCACGCGGCCAACTGGAACTGCCACGTCGGCGCCGACGAGGTGCTCGTCACCAACGGCTGCGTGGAAGCGTTCGGGCTGTGCCTGCAGACGGTCACGAAGCCCGGCGACACGGTGATCGTGGAATCGCCGGCTTATTACGGATTCCTCTCCACGCTGGCGCGGCTCGGCCTGCACGCCGCGCCCGTGCGCTTCGCGGGGCGTGAGGCCGCGGCACTCGACGAGATCGCACGGCTCGCCCGCGAGCGACGCGTGGGCGCCTGCCTGATGTCGACGGCCGTCAGCAACCCGGCCGGCACGAGCCTGAGCGACCCGGCGCGGGCGATGCTGGTGGCCAGGCTCGAGGCGCTCGCGATCCCGCTGATCGAGGATGCCACCTTCGGCGACCTGCATTTCGACACGGTGCAGCGCGCCGCGAAATCCTACGACCGCGGCGGCAACGTGCTGCTGTGCAGCTCGCTGTCGAAGACGCTCGCGCCGGGGCTGCGGCTCGGCTGGGTCAGCGGCGGGCGCTTTCATCGCGCGCTGGTCGAGCTGAAGCGCACGATGAGCATCGGCCAGCCGCTGATCATCCAGGAGGCGGTGGGGCAGTTTCTCGACGGCGGCGGCTACCGGCATCATCTGCGCCGGCTGCGCGACCAGTGCCGCGTGCAGGTGGATGAAACGATCGCGCAGTTGCGCGCGCACGCACCGTCCGGGACGGGGCTCGACGCGCCCGACGGCGGCTATCTGCTGTGGGTGAGGCTGCCCGACGGCGTGTCGGCCGATGCGCTCGCGCGACGCGCGGGCCGCGAGCGCATCGCGTTCGCGCCGGGCACGCTGTTCTCGCCCGAGCGGGGCTTCGACGACCGGATTCGCCTGAATTGCGGCTATCCGCTCGACGATGCGCGGCGCGCCGCGCTCGCGCGGCTCGCGGCCATGATCGGCGAGGCAGCCGCGGAAAACTAGCGCGCTGCCGCCGCTGTCGCCGTCATCGTCGCCTTCGGGGCCGCGCGGTTCAGAGCCGCAGCGTGCCTTCCGACATCAGCACGGCGTGGCCGCCCACCTCGAGGCGGCCGTCCGGGCCCGGTCCGCGCCAGTACAGCGTGGCGTCGCGGCCCAGATGCCGGCCCTGCGCGGCGACGCGATCGGCGCCGTGCGCGCGTCCGCCGTTCAGCGCGGCGAGCAGGGCGGCCGCGCAGGCATTGCCGCCACCGCAGGCGGCATCCTCGTTCACGCCGATCGCGGGGCCGAAGGCGCGCAGTTCGAGATCGGCGCGGCCGTCGGCACACGGCGCCATCACGGTGATGCCCGACACGTCGAGCCGCACGCCCAGCGCCTCGATCGCCGGCAGGTCGGGGGCGAGCCGGTCGAGCGCGTCGGCCCGATCGAGCCCTGCCACGAGCCAGCGCGCGCCGGCCTCGACACGCGCGAACACCGCGGCGCGCGCGGCATCGTCGCCATGCAGGCCGAGCGCGGCGCGCACCGCGTGCGCGTCGTCGGCGTTCGTGTCGATCGATGCGACCCGCGGCACCGGTGTCTCGAACCAGATCCGGCCGTGCGCGCCGTCGTCCACGCGCAGCGTCATGCGGCCAAACGGGCTCGCCTGCACTAGCCGCCCGTCGCGCGGCGCGACGCGGCCGGTGGCCAGCAGCGCGTGCGCGGTGCCGATCGCCGGATGGCCCGCGAACGGCAGCTCGCGCCGCGGCGCCCAGATCCGCACGCGGTAGTCGATGCCGTCGTCGGCGCGATCGTGCGCGTCATCGGCGCGCGGCAGCACGAACACCGTCTCCGGCATGCCGATCCAGCCGGCCAGCGCCTGCATCGCGGCATCGTCGAGCCCGGTGGCCGCATCGGCCGCGTCGGGCACCATCACCACGGCCACGGGATTGCCGCGCAGCGCGCGCTGCGTGAACACGTCCACCAGCAGCAGCGCGGCGTTCATGCGAGCGACGCCGCCGCGAGCGCGATCAGCACCTCGGCCGCGCGCACGCAGTCGTCGCGCGAGACGTCGAGGTGGGTGGTCACGCGGATCCGCCGCGCATCGAGCGCGCGCACTCGCACGCCGCGCGCCAGCGCCTCGGCCGCGAAGGCCGGCGCGTCGAGCCGCGTGCCGTCGAGATCGAACAGCAGGATGTTGGTGGCCGGCGGCGTGTCGCCGAGCCGCAAGCCGGGGCTGCCCGCGAGGCGTGCCGCGATCAACGCGGCATTCGCGTGATCGTCGGCGAGCCGCTCGACGTGGTGATCGAGCGCGTGCAGCGCGGCGGCGGCCAGCACGCCCGATTGCCGCATCGCGCCGCCGAGCCGGTATTTCCATACCCAGGCCTGCCGCACGAATTCGGCGCTGCCGCACAGCACCGCGCCCACCGGGCAGCCGAGCCCCTTGCTGAAGTCGAGCCAGGCGCTGTGCCAGCCCTCGGTGTAGACGGCCGGCGCGATGCCGCTCGCCACCGATGCGTTGAGCAGGCGCGCGCCGTCGATGTGCGCGACGAGGCCGGCCTCGAGCGCCACGTCGCGCACCTCGCGCAGCGTGCCGAGCGGCCAGACCGCGCCGCCGCTGAAGTTGGTGGTCTGCTCGATCGACACCATCGCCGTGCGCGGCGCGGTGCGCGAGCGCGCGCGGATCGCGGCGCGGCACTGCGGGCCGTCGAAGATGCCGTCGCGGGTGGCGAGCGGCGCGATCGCCACGCCGGCGATGGCCGACGCGCCGGCCGCCTCGGTCGCGCAGATGTGCGCGCCGGCGTCGGCGATCAGCTCGTCGCCGGGCCGCGTGTGCACCAGCGTGGCCACCAGGTTGCACATCGTGCCCGACGGCATGAACACGGCGTCCTCGCAGCCGAGCAGCGCGGCCGTGCGCGCGCACAGCGCGGCGGTGCTCGGATCGTCGCCGGCCTGCTCGTCGCCCACCGGCGCGGCCGCCATCGCCGCGCGCATCGCGGCGGTGGGGCGCGTCTGCGTATCGCTGTAGAGGTCGATCATCGCGGCGCTCCGGCCGCCGTGGCCGCCGCGATGTCGTCCCGCCCGTCGTCGCTGAACGGCGCGTGGAGCGCGGCATCCTCGGCGCGCGCGGGGCCGTCGATGAAGCTGGCCGGGCCGAGCGGGCGGCGATCGACGCGCAGGTCGAACACGTCGAAGCGGTTGTAGTAGCCCACCACGTCCTGAAACTGCTTCGGCACCACGCATTTCGCGAGGTCGATGTCGGCGTAGACGATGCCTTCGTCGTCGCGCAGCACGTCGCTGATCACGCGGCCGTCGGGCCCGAAGATCATCGACACGCTCTTCGGCGATTCCTCGAGCAGGCGGCGCGCGCGGGCATCGTCGCGCGCGATCAGGTCGATCGCCTCGGGCGGCAGGAAGCCCGAGGCCACGATGTTGAACAGCTTGCCCTCGAACGCGTGCGCGCCCGCGCGCAGCCGGATCGCGGCCTCGAGGTCGTAGCCGCCCTCGCCGGGCGGGTGGGTGGGCCAGCGCGGCGAGAACGAGGAGACGTGCACGTTCTCGCCCTGCGCGAGCAGCGCGAAGCGGGCCAGCGAATTGGTGTTCTCGCCGCACACCAGCGCGCCGATCCGGCCGAGCGGCGTGTCCACCACGCGCAGCCCGCTGCCGTCGCCGTTGGCCCAGGTCAGCTTTTCCCAATAGGTGGGCACCAGCTTGCGATGGCGGTTCAGCAGCCGGCCGTCTGCGCCGATCAGCAGGTTGGTGTCCCACACGCAGGCCGGGCTCACCGGCGTGCCCTCGTTGATGCCGATCGACACGATCACGCCGTGGCGCCGCGCGCAGGCCTGCAACTGCCGCACCTCGGGGCCGGGCACCTGGATCGCGCTGGAGGCGAGCTCGTGGAAGAACGCGTGCACGTCCACCGGCGCGAACACGCCGGACCACACCGGGAACGACGAGACGAAGGCCTCGGGAAACGCCACCAGCGCGGCGCCGTGGGCGGCGGCCTCCGAGATCAGCGCGCAGGCCTTGTCGATGGTGCGGGGCGTGTCGAAGTAATGCGGCGCGACGTGGCAGGCGGCCGCGCGAAAAGCCGGGTAGGTGTTCATGGTCGAAGCCGCTGAGGAGGGGCGCCCATTCTCGGGCGCGCCCCGGCCGCTGTCGATGCACAGCGCCCCGCGAAAACGCTGGAACAGCGGGCGCGGCCTCAGCCGCCGGCGGGCTCGGGCGGGGCGGCCAGGAACGCCACGAATTCGCGCGTATAGGCCGGCAGCGCCTCGAAATCGCGTGCGCACAGCACCAGGCGCCGCAGCGCCCACGGGTCGGTCAGCTCCACCGTGGCGAGCCGCATCGAGCCCGTCGCGCGGCGCGCCGCGTGGCGCGACACGATGCCGATGCCCACGCCGCTCTCGATCAGCCGGCAGATCGCCTCGAAGCTGCGCAGTTGCGCGCGGTAGGTGATGCGGCGGCCGATCGCGCGCGCCTGGTCGGCCAGATGGGTGTGCAGCGCGCTGCCGTCGGTGAGCCCCACGAATTCGCGCTCCACGATGTCGGCGAAGGCCACCGAGGCTTGCCGCGCGAGCGGGTGATCGTGCGCGGTGGCCACCAGCAGCGCGTCCTCGCGGAACGGCCGCTGCTGCAGGCCGTCGAGGCCCACCGAATCGGCCACGATGCCGACGTCGGCGGCGCGGCTGCGGATCGCGTGCACGATGTCCTCGCTCGAACGCTCCTCCACGCTGACCGAGATTCGCGGATGCGCGGGCAGGTAGTCGGCCAGTGCGTCGGGCAGGTATTCGCTGAGCGAGGCGGTGTTGCACAGCAGGCGGATGCGCGCGCGCAGCCCCTCGCCGAACTGCTGCAGCTCGCCGTGCATCTGCTCGATCTGCTGCAGCACCACGCGCGCGTGGTGTTCGAGCGAGCGGCCCGCGTCGGTCGGCCGGGTGCCGGCCTTCGTGCGGTGCAGCAGCGGCACGCCGAGCGTGTCCTCCATGCCGCGGATCCGCTCGCTGGCCGACTGCAGCGTGATGTGGGTGCGCTCGGCACCGCCGGTGATGCTGCCGGCCTGGCAGACGTTCAGGAACAGGCGCAGGTCGGTCAGATCGAATCGCATGGCGGGCGTGGGCGTGGGGGGGCGTGTGGGGGGCGTGTGGGGGCGCCGATACGGTAGCAGGCTTCGCGTCGGGCGGGCGTCAGTCATTGCCTGAGGATCGCTGAGCGAGATCCGCATGGCGGGCCGGGCGCGGCGCCCGCATGATGGGCCTCACGCTGAATTCACGACAGGGAGGCGGCACATGCACGGCGACATCGGCTGGTTCGTCTCGTTCAAGATCGCGCTGCACATCGTGTTTCTGTGCATCGGCGCGGCGCTCGCGTGGGGGGCACTGGCCGAGCGCTTTCTTTAGGCCGCGCGCCACGCCGCGCGCGCTACCTGCGCCCGGCCAGATATTCGACGCCCTGCGGCCCGTAGGTCTCGACGTGCGGCGTGCCGGCCGGCAGGTGGAACACGTCGCCGACGCCATAGGTGGTCTCGACGCCGGCCACGCGCAGCGTGATCCGGCCGGCCACGATCAGCGCGCGCGCCTCGAACGGATGCGCGTGCTCGTCGAGCATGCCGGGCTCGCGGCGCACGGTGACGGGGGCCGCGAAGCCGTCGCGGGCGAGTTCGGCGAGAAAGGCGGGCTGATCCATGCGAGGCTCCGTGATTTGTGCGGTCGCATCCGGCCGACCGGGAATGCCTCGACGATACGCGCGTCGGCCGCGCGCCGCCGCACTTTGTCATGCCTGCTTGCATCCGGTTACAGGTCTCGCGCGCCAATTTTGAGAAGCTTGGCGCCCGTTCCACGCGCCGATCCGAGCATGCGCCTTCCGACTTCCCCGATTGTTCGCCACCTCGCCCGTGGTGCCGCGCTCGCGGCGCTGACCGCGGCGGCCGGCTGCACCACGCCCGCGCCGCTCACGGCCGACGTGCCGGCCGGGAACGCCCCGCCGCCGGTGGCCGAGGCGCCCCCGCTGCCGGCCGCCGAGGCCGCGCGGATCGTGCGCGCCACGCGCGTGCACGCACGCAGCGTGGCGCTGGCCTGGCCGGCGGCGGGGCAGGTGGCGGAGCCGTTCCGGCCCGGCGTGAACCGCGGCATCGCGATCGCGGTGGAGGCCGGCCAGCCGGTGCGCGCGGCCGCCGACGGGCGCGTGATGTACGCCGGCACCGGCCTCAACGAATACGGCTCGCTCGTGATCGTGCAGCACAATGCCGACTTCCTGACGGCCTATGCGCGCAGCCGCCGCCTGCTGGTCCGGACCGGCGACGTGGTGCGCCGGGGCGAGCCGATCGCCGAGGCCGACGGCACGCTCCTGCATCGGCCCGACGCCGTGCTGTTCGAGGTGCGCCGCGACGGCAAGCCGGTCGATCCGGCCGCGTATCTGCCGGCGCGCCGGGGCTGAGCCGACGCCGGGCCCGGATGGCGCGCAAGCGCCGCCCGCCGTGTATCCTCTCCGCACAACCGACAACCCTCGCGTTCGCCATGACCCATTCCCCGCTTCGCCGTTCGCTGCTGCTCGCCGCCACCGCCGCACCCGTTCTCGCCGCCTGCGCCAGCCTGCGCGGCGGTCCGAAGCCGAATGCCTACGCGGGCCGCTTCGAGGCGCTCGAGGCCAGGCTCGGCGGCCGCCTCGGCGTGGCCGCGATCGACACCGCCAAGGGCGGCTCGGGCATCTTCCACCGCGCCGACGAGCGCTTCGCGTTCTGCAGCACCTTCAAGATCGTGCTGGTGTCGGCCGTGCTCGCGCGCGCCAGCGCCGACGCGCGCCTGCTGTCGAGCGTGATCCGCTACTCGCCGCGCGATCTCGTGGCGCATTCGCCGATGACGGAGAAGCACGTGGCCACCGGCATGACCGTGGCCAACCTGTGCGCGGCCGCGCTGCAGTACAGCGACAACTCGGCCGCCAACCTGCTGATCCGGCTGGTGGGCGGCACGGCCGCCGTCACCGCTTACGCACGCTCGATCGGCGACGACGCATTCCGGCTCGACCGCACCGAAACCTCGCTGAACGACGCCGTGCCCGGCGACCCGCGCGACACCACCACGCCGGGTGCGATGGCCGAGACGCTGCGGCGCGTCACGCTCGGCGACGCGCTCGACCCGGCCGGCCGCGAGCGGCTCGTCACCTGGATGCTCGGCAACACCACCGGCGACGCGCGGATCCGCGCCGGCACGCCGGCCGGCTGGCGCGTGGCCGACAAGACCGGCAGCGGCGATTACGGCTCGGCCAACGACGTGGCCGTGCTGTATTCGCCCACGCGCGCGCCGATCGTGCTGGCGGTGTACACCACGCGACCCGCGAAGGACGCGCCCTACGACAACGAGACGATCGCCGAGGTCGCGCGCATCGTGACGACCGCATTCGCGGGCTGATCGCCGGACCGACTTGCGGGCCGACCGGTGCGCGGCGCTCGCGCAATCCTTTCGTATCGCTTATCGTGGCGCCATGCACCGTCTTCCTCCGCTCAACGCGCTGCACGTCTTCGTGACGGTGGCGCGCCACCTGAACTTCACGCACGCGGCCGAGGCGCTCTGTCTGACGCAGGGCGCCGTGAGCCGGCAGATCCAGACGCTCGAGACCCATTACGGTTTCCCGCTGTTCGTGCGTCGCGCCAAGGGGCTCACGCTGACGCCCGAGGCCGAGCAACTGCTGCCGGTGGTGGCCGAGAGCTTCGCGCGCATCGACGAGGTGTCGCGCCGCCTCACCCGCGCGCGCACCGATCTCGCGCTGAAGGTGCCGACCTGCGTGATGCGCTGGATCCTGCCGAAGGTCATGCAGTTCCAGGCCGAGCATCCCGACCTGCACGTGCAGATGACCACCACCTGGCGACACGACGTGGATTTCGCGAGCGAGCCGTTCGATGCCGCGATCGTGTATGGCCGCGCCGACCATCCCGAGGTGCACGCGGTGCCGCTGTTCGACGAGCGGCTCACGCCCGTGTGCGCGCCCGAACTGCTGGCCGCGCGGCCGGTCGCGGGCGCCGCCGATCTGGCGCGCCACACGCTGCTGCATCCGACCCGCGACCATCGCGACTGGCGACAATGGCTCGCGCATGCGGGCATCGACGGCGTGGACGCCGCGCGCGGGCCGAGCTTCGACACGCTCGACCTCGCCACGAATGCCGCGATGCAGGGCTTCGGCATCGCCATCAGCGACGTCACGCTGATCGCCGATGACGTCGCCGCGCGCCGCCTCGCCACGCCGTTCGACGCCGTGCTCGCCACCGGCGCGCGCTACGCCTTCGTGTGCCCCGCGCGCCATGCCGCGCAACCGAAGCTGCAACTGTTCGGCGCGTGGCTCGCCGCGCATCGCGATGCGCCGCCCGCCGCGAGCCATTCATCCCATCGACATTCCGCCCAGGAGGATTCGTGACCCGAATCATCGTCGTCGGCGCCGGCATCATCGGCGTCTCGCTGGCCTATCGGCTCGCCGGGGCCGGCGCGCGGGTGCTGCTGATCGATGCCGCGCGCCCCGGCGCCGGCACCTCCACGCAGAGCTTCGCGTGGACCAATGCGAACGAGAAGACCCCGCTCGCGTACCAGCAACTGAACCTGCACGGCATGCAGGCGCACCGCGCGCTGCTGGCCGAATTCGAGCGACCCGACTGGTATCACGGCACCGGTTCGGTGGAATGGCGCAGCGATCCCGCCGAGGCGCGCGAGCTGGCCGAGCGCGTGGCGCGGCTGCAGGGCTGGGGTTACGACGCGCAGTGGATCGATCGCCACGAGCTGCTCGAGCGCGAGCCCGCGATCGCGCCCGACGCGGTGGGCGAGGCGGCGATCGCGCGCTTCGCGAGCGAGGGCTGGGTGGATCCGGCGCGCTACATCGCGGCGCTGCTGCACGCGGCGAGCGCGAGCGGCCGGCTCGCGCTGCGCCGCGCGCGCGTGACCGGCATCGAGGTGACGGGCGGCAAGGCCACGGCGGTGACGCTCGACGACGGCAGCGCGGTCGGCGCCGACGCGATCGTCAACTGCACGGGCCGCTGGGCCGATGCGCTCGACGCGCGCGCCGCGCTGAACCTGCCGCTCGCGCCGAGCTGGGGCATGCTCGGCTTCACGCCGCCGGTGGCGGCCGAGGTGCGCGGCATCGTGCGCAGCTCCGCGTGCTTCCTGCGCCCCGACGGCGCGGGGCGCCTGCTCGTGCACAGCGAGCCGCTCGACGGCGAGGTGGGCGCCGACACGCCGTGCGATCCGCAGGGCGGCACCGCGCGGGCGCTGGCCGCGCGCGGCGCGAGCGTGCTGCCGGCGCTGGCCGGCGTGAGCTTCGAGGCGGTGCGGATCGGGCATCGTGCGATTCCGCGCGACGGGCTGTCGGCGGTGGGGCCGGTGCCGGGCGTGAGCGGCTATTACGTCGCGGTCACGCACAGCGGCGTGACGCTGGCCGCGCATCTGGCCACGCTGCTGAAGGCCGAGCTGCTGGACGGCGCGCCGCAGGACGAACTCGCGCCGTTCCGGCCGGCGCGATTGTTCGACTGAGGTCGCCGGGCGGCCGTCAGGTGCGCCTGCGCAGCGCGCCGACCACCACCAGCAGCACGATCGCGCCGATGATGGACGCGATCCAGCCGGCCCCCTGGCCGGGGCGATACCAGCCGGCCAGGCGGCCCAGGTAGCCGGCGATCACCGAGCCGGCGATGCCGAGCACGATGGTCATGACGAAGCCCATCCGGTCGTCGCCGGGCTTCAGGGCTCGCGCCAGCAGGCCGACCACCAGGCCCACCACGAGCGTTTCGATCAGATGAATCACGGGCGCTCCTCCGGCAGATGAACAGGGCTTGCGCGGCCCGGCCGCGTGCGGCGGCGGCCGGGCCCGCCGTGCGATGTTACGTCAGCGGGGCGGGCCCCTGCAAAACCGGCCGGCCTCAGCCCGCGCCGCGTTGCTCGCGCAACAGCCGCATGAAGGCGGCCAGCGCCGGCGACACCTGCCGGCGCGACGGGTAATACAGGAAGAAGCCCGGGAACGGCGCGGTCCAGCCCTCGAGCAGCCGCACGAGCCGGCCCGCCGCCACGTGCGGTGCCGCGTCCCGCTCGAGCACGTAGGCGATGCCGAGCCCGTCGAGCGCGGCGTCGAGCATCAGCGCCGGATCGTTGCACGCCAGCGGCCCGGTCACGGCCACCCGCAGCGCCTGCCCGTCGCGCTCGAATTCCCACGCATAGCGCCTGCGCGTGCTCGTCATCCGATAGCCGATGCAGCGGTGTCGCGCGAGCTCGTCCGGCGCGCGCGGTGCCGGATGGCGCGCCAGATACGCAGGCGCGGCCACCACCGCCATGCGCAGCTCGGGGCCCACCGGCAGCGCCACCATGTCCTGCTGGAGCTTCTCGCCGAGCCGGATGCCGGCGTCGAAGCGCTCGGCCACGATGTCGCGAAAGCCGAAATCGATGCTGACCTCGATCGTCGCGTCCGGATGTGCGCTGCCGAATGCAGGCAGCAGCGGGCGGATCACCGCCTCGTAGGCCTGCCGGGTGGCGGTGATGCGCAGCGTGCCGGTGATCCGGCCGCCGTCGTGCTCGAGCCGCTGCAGCGAATCCTCGATCGCGTCGAGCGCGGGCGCGAGCGCGTCGAGCAGGCGCTCGCCGGCCTCGGTCGGCGCGACGCTGCGGCTCGTGCGCCGCAGCAGGGCGGTGCCCAGCCGCTGTTCGAGCCGCTTGATGGTGTAGCTCAGCATCGAGTTCGAGATGCCGAGCTCGGTGGCCGCGCGCGTGAAGCTGCGCAGGCGCGCCACCTGCGCGAAGGCGGCCAGATCGTCGAGGCTGGCGCGCGTGATCATTCGATCAGCTTGCATGGTTCATTCGAATTGAACGAGATGATCGAAAGAATAACCGGCTCTACGATGGGGTCAAGGCGCAAGGCGCCGAGTGCTTTCGACCCACCCCTTTTCACTTTTCGCATTCGCAGGAGAACCCGCATGATCGATCCGCAAGCCGTCTGGCTGATTACCGGCTGCTCGCGCGGCCTGGGCCTGGCCCTGGCCCGCGAGGCGCTGGCCGCCGGCTACCGCGTGGTGGCCACCGCGCGCGACGCGTCGCGCCTCGACGCACTGGTGCGCGAGCACGGCGACACCGCGCTCGCGCTCGAACTCGACGTATGCGACGCCGCGCAGGCCGAGGCCGCGGTGGCCGCGGCCTCGGCCCGCTTCGGCGCAGTGGACGTGCTCGTCAACAACGCCGGCTACGGCTATCTCGGCGCGATCGAGGAGGGCGAGGAAGCCGCCGTGCGCGCGCTGTTCGAGACCAACGTGTACGGCACCTGGAACCTGATTCGCGCCGCGCTGCCCGGCATGCGCGAACGCGGGCGCGGCCACGTGGTGAACGTGAGCTCGGTGGGCGGGCTCACGACCTTCCCCGGCGTGGGCTTCTATCACATGACCAAGTTCGCGGTGGAAGGGCTGTCCGAGACGCTCGCGAAGGAACTGGCACCGCTCGGCATCGGCGTGACCGTGGTGGCGCCGGGCGCGTTCCGCACCGAGTTTCGCGGCGAGTCGATGCATCGGTCGGCGCGGCGCATCGCGTCCTATGCCGCCACCGCCGGGGCCGCGCGCGACGGCGTGCTGGCCGGCCACGGCAAGCAGCGCGGCGATCCGGCCCGCGCGGCCCGCGCGCTGATCGCGGCGCTCGAGGCGCCGCGTCCGCCGTTGCATCTGGTGCTCGGCGCCGATGCGCTGGCGCTCGTGCGCGCGAAGCTCGGCGCGCTTTCGGCCGAACTGGATGCCTGGGAGACGGTGACGTGCGGCACGGATTTTCCGGGCGAGGCGGCCTGAACGGCGCTGCCGGGGCGGCAGGCGGGGCAACTGCTGCAGGCCGCGTGTGCGACGCGCTAGACTGCGCAGCGGCGCGCCGATTCCGTCGGCGCGTCGTTCCCTGCCTTTCCCCACAGGTGCCATCCCATGCCTCACGAACAGATCGAAGTCACCACGCCCGACGGCGTGTGTCCCGTGCACGTCTTCACGGCCGCCGCGCACACGCGGGCGCCGGCCGTCTTCTTCTACATGGACGCGGGCGGGATCCGGCCCGCCGTGCTGGAGATGGCGCAGCGCCTGGCCGACGCCGGCTACGTGGTGCTGCTGCCCGACCTGTTCTACCGCTACGGCGCCTACGGGCCGTTCGTGCCGGTGGAGGTGTTCAAGGGCGACTTCCGCGCGATCCTCGGGCCGCTGATGGCCACCACCGGCCCCGACAAGGCGGCCGAGGACACCGCCGCGCTGCTCGGCTGGCTCGACACGCGCCCCGACGTGATCGGCCCGCGCGTGGGCGCGGTGGGTTTCTGCATGGGCGGGGGCATGGCGATTGCTGCCGGCGGCAGCTATCCCGAGCGTTTCGCGGCGGTGGCCAGCTACCACGGCGGCAATCTCGCCACGGACGCGCCGGCCAGCCCGCATCGCTACGTGGCGCAGATGAAGGCGGAGCTGTATCTGGCGGTGGCCGATGCCGACGGCAGCTATCCGCCCGAGATGGCCGAGCGGCTCGAGCACGCGCTGCGCGAGGCGGGCGTCACGTATCGCGCCGAGATCTACACGGGCGCGGCGCACGGCTGGATGAAGCCCGATTTCCCCGTCTACGACCGCGCCGCGGCCGAGCGCGGCTGGACCGAGATGACCGGCTTCTTCGACCGCGTGCTGAAGGGCTGAACGGCTGAAGGGCCGAACGGCCGACGAGGCGGAGCCGACTCGCCGGCTCAGGCCTCGGCGCGCCGGTAGCCGCTGGTGGCGCGCAGCAGCGAGCGCGTGTAGTCGGTCGCCACCCGGCCCGCGCGCAGATCCTCGATCGCGAGCTGCTCGACGATCTCGCCGTGCTGCATCACGGCGAGCCGCTCGCACAGGAAGCCGATCACGGCCAGGTTGTGGCTGACCAGCAGCATGGTGAGGCCGCGCTCGCGATGCAGGCGCCGCAGCAGGTTCAGGATCTCGGCCTGCACGGATACGTCGAGCGCCGAGGTGGGTTCGTCGAGCAGCAGCACGCGCGGCTCCACGATCAGCGCGCGCGCGATCGCGACGCGCTGGCGCTGGCCGCCCGACAGCTGATGCGGATAGCGGAAGCGGAACGCGGCGCCGAGCCCCACCTCGGCCAGCGCGCGCGGAATGCGCGCGTCGGCGCCGGCGATGCGGTGGATCGCGAGCGGCTCGCGCAGCGTCTCGTCCACGGTGAAGCGCGGATGCAGCGATGCGTAGGGATCCTGAAACACCATCTGCACGTCGCGGCGGAACGCGCGGTCGAGCTTGCCCGCCACCGGCCGGCCGTCGATCGAGAGCGTGCCGCCGCTCACGGGCGCGAGGCCCGTCAGTGCCCGCAGCAGCGTGGATTTGCCCGAGCCCGATTCGCCCACCAGCCCGAACGCGCCGCCGCGCGGCACCGCGAAGCTCGCGGCGCGCACCGCGTCCACCTGGCCGGTGCGCGTGGCGAAGCGCACCGAGGCGGCGTTCACGTCGATCATCGGCGCACTCATCGCGGCCCCTGCGCGAGCCAGGCGGGATCGCGTTCGAGCACCGGCAGCTGATCGGGCGGCGCGACCAGCGGCGGCGTGGCGCCGAGCAGCGCGCGCGTGTACGGATGCTGCGCCTGCGCGAGATCGCGGGCCGCGCAGGTTTCCACCACGCGGCCCGCGTACATCACGGCCACGCGATCGCAGAACGACATCACCAGCGGCAGGTCGTGGCTGATGAAGATCAGTCCCGTGCCGTGCTTCGCCACCATCGCGTCGAGCACGGCCAGCACCTGCATCGACACGGCCACGTCGAGCGCCGAGGTGGGCTCGTCGGCGATCAGCAGGCGCGGCCCGGTGGACACCATCATCGCGATCATCACGCGCTGGCCCATGCCGCCCGACAGCTCGTGCGGCCAGGCATCGGCCACCCGCCCGGGATCGCGGATCTCCACGGCCGCGAGCGCCGCCACGATCCGCTCGCGCAGCGCGCGGCCGCGCAGGCCCGGCTCGCGCAGCCGGAACGCCTCGGCCATCTGCTGGGCCACCGTCATCACCGGGTTCAGCGAGTATTTCGGATCCTGCAGGATCATCGCGATCTCGCCGCCGCACAGGCGGCGCCGCTCGGCCGCGCGCATCGCCAGCAGGTCGCGGCCCGCGAAGCGCAGCGTGCGCGCCGACCACTGCGCGGCCGGCGGCAGCAGCCCGAGCAGCGCGCGCCCGGTCAGCGACTTGCCCGAGCCGGATTCGCCGACGATGCCGAGCCGTTCGCCCGGCGCGAGCGTGAGCGAGAGCTCGCGCACGGCGTCGGTCACGCGGCCGTCGTGGCCGCGAAAGCCGATCCGCAGCGCCTCGATCTCGACGAGCGGGGCGGCGGCGGCGGTTGGGTTCGAAAGAGAGGCGGTCGCATTCATCGGCTCAGTCTCCATGGCGCGGGTCCAGCACGTCGCGCAGCCCGTCGCCGAGCAGGTTGAAGGCGAGGCTCACGAGCAGGATCGCCGCGCCCGGCAGCGTGGCCACCCACCACGCGTCGAGCAGCACGTTGCGGCCCGAGGCCACCATGAAGCCCCATTCGGGGCTCGGCGGCTGCGCACCGAGCCCCAGGAAGCCGAGCCCGGCCACCGTCAGGATGATGCCGGCCATATCGAGCGTGGCGCGCACGATCACCGACGACAGGCACATCGGCACGATGTAGCGCAGCAGGATGCGCGTGGCGGAGGCGCCCTGCAGCCGCGCCGCGTGGATGTAGTCGGCCTGCGCGATGCGGATCGTCTCGGCGCGCGCGAGCCGCGCGTAGGCGGGCCAGGCCGTGATCGAGATCGCCACCACGGCGTTCACCACGCCGGGCCCGAGCGCGGCCGCGAAGGCCAGCGCGAGCACGATCTTCGGGAACGCCAGCGCGATATCGGTGAGGCGCATCAGCACGCTGTCGACGAAGCCGCCCGCGAAGCCCGCGGTGGTGCCGATCAGCACGCCGATCGGCACCACGATCGCCACCACCAGGATCGCGATGCCGAGCGTGATGCGCGAGCCGGCGATCAGCCGCGAGAGGATGTCGCGGCCGAGCTGGTCGGTGCCGAGCCAGTGCGCGGGCGCGCCCGGCGGCAGCAGGCGCTCGCTGAGGATCTGGCGCAGCGGATCGTGCGGCGCGATCCACGGTGCGAGCAGCGCCACCAGAACCAGCGCGGCCAGGATCGCGAGGCCGGCCAGGTTCAGCGGGTTGCGCGCGAAGCGGCGCCAGCGCCGGTAGGCGAGGCCGAGCGAGGCCTGCGCGCGCGAGGCGGGCGCGTCGCTGAGCAGCCAGGCGCGCCAGCCGGCAGCGGTGGAGGCGGCGGAGGAAGCGGTGGGCTGGGTCATCGGGCGGCGGTCGAATGGCGGAGGGAACGATGCATGGCGCGCATCAGCGTGCGCGCGGATCGAACACGCGATACAGCGCGTCGGTCAGCAGGTTCAGCGTGATGAACATCGCGCCGATCACGAGCGTGGCGCCGAGCACGGCGTTCATGTCGCCGTTCAGCAGCGCGCCGGTCAGATAGGAGCCGATGCCGGGCCAGGCGAACACGATCTCGGTCAGCACCGAACCCTCGAGCAGGTTGCTGTAGGTCAGCGCGATCACGGTCAGCAGCGGCACGGCGATGTTGCCGAACGCGTGCCGCCAGATCACGCGGCGCTCGGGCACGCCCTTGGCGCGCGCGGTCACCACGTATTCCTGGCTCAGCTGGTCGAGCATGAACGAGCGCGTCATGCGGCTCAGACAGGCCACCGAGTAGTAGCCGAGGATCGAGGCCGGCAGCACGAGGTGGCGGATCGCGTCGCGGAACACGTCCCACTCGCCGGCCAGCGCCGCGTCGATCAGCAGGCTGCCGGTGCGCGGATCCACCATGCCGTCGTAGGCCGGATCGGCGCGACCGGGGCCGCCCACCCAGTGCAGCCTGGCGTAGAACAGCAGCAGCCCCATCAGCCCGAGCCAGAACACCGGCACCGAGCTGCCGATCAGGCCGATGAAGCGCGCCACGTGATCGATCGGGCGGTTGTGGCGCACCGCTGCGGCCACGCCGAGCGGCACGCCCACGCCGATGCCGATCAGGGTGGCGAGCGTGGCCAGTTCGAGGGTGGCCGGGAACACGCGCAGGATGTCGTCGTGCACCGGGTTCGAGGTCAGCAGCGAGATGCCGAGATTGCCGTGCAGCACGTCGCGCGCGTAGATCAGGAATTGCGTGAGCAGCGGCTTGTCGAGCCCGAGCGCGGTGCGCTCCGCCGCGTAGGCGGCGGCCGAGGCACGATCGCCGAGCACGGCCAGCACCGGGTCGATCGGCACCTTGCGGCCGATCAGGAAGGTCAGCGCGAGCAGCCCGGCGAACGTCACGGCGAGCGTCGCCGCCCAGCGCACGAGGCGCAGCAACCAGCGCGCGAGCGGGCGTCGCGCGGGCAGCGTGCGCAGCGCGTCGAACAGCGTGGTGGGGGACGACATCGGGGCGGCGGTCTCCAGGAAGGGGGCGCGCAGCGGCGAAGGCGGAAGCGAGGCCGCGCGCGAACCCGAAGTATGCCGGATGCGCGGCGGGCGGCAAACCGGGCGTGTCAGGGCACGCGCTGTCCCTTTCCGGGACGCGGCGATCCGGCGCCGGCCGCTGGCGGCCGGGTGCTCGTCTCGAAATTCGGTATGCTGTCGCGGTCGCCGCAGGGGGCGGGCAGCCTGTCATGACAACAACATATCGAGAAAACGAGATGAACAGAAAGGAAGCGAAGCGGGAAATCGACCGGATGCTGGCCGAGGGCCGCAGGAAGGGCGAGGTGTTCGATGCCTTGCAGGGACAGGGCGTGAAGGATCGGCGGCTGGCCTACCTGATCGCCTCGCACGTCGATCCGCGCCGCGTGGAACGAAACCGCGTTCACGTGCGGATCGTGGTGGCAATCATGGCGCTGCAACTGGTGCTCGGCCTGCTGATGGCCTTCTATGTAGGGGTCGTGCTGGAATCGCTGGCGGGTGGTCTCGTCATCGGCGTGGTGGTGACGGCGATCATGGCGGCCTTCATCCACGGCTTCCTGCGGAACAGCGCCAGCGCCTACACGGTCTATGCCGCGCTGACGGGCGTGCAGTTGGCGCGTGGCTTGCGCGGCTTCGAGACCGAACCCGGCACCACGGCGATCTCCTTCATGGTGGCGATCGCGCTGGTGGCCTACCTGCTGTTCGTGCAGCAGCGCCTGTTCCCCGACCTGCGCCCGTTCGGCATGCGCAAGCAGGCCGGCCGCTACGTGTTCGTGGACGACTGAACCCGCCGGCGGCGCGCGCCGCTCACTTCTTCAGCGTGCGATACGAGGTCAGGTCGTTGATCGGCCCGATCTCGGGGCCGCTCACGCCCGGCCGCGTGGCCACCTGCACCACCTTCTCGAACATGATCACGAACGGCGAGCGGTCCAGCATCTGCTGCTGCATCTGCCGGTACAGCTTCGCGCGCTTCTCGGGCGAGGGCTCGACGAGCGCCGCCTCGGTTTCCTTCGTCAGCTCGGGGGCGGCCCAGCCGTTGCGCCAGGCCAGCATGCGGGTGGGTGCGTTCTCCGAATTGTCGGGATTCCACGCGAAGCCGCGCGCGTTGCTGTTCGGATCCATGTAGTCGGGCGACCACTCGCCGATGAAGATGTCGTGCTGGCGCGCGCGATACTTGCCGATCGCCTGCTTCGCGTCGCCGGGCAGCAGCTTCACGCGGATCCCGGCCTGCGCGAAGTTGGCCTGCAGCGCCTGCGCGATCTCCACGAACGGGTAATCGTTCGGCATGTCCATGGTCACGTCGAAGCCGTTCGGCAGCCCGGCCTGCTTGAGCAGCGCCCTGGCCTTCGCCACGTCGCGGTGATACGGGTTGCTGTCGAGCGCGCCGAGAAAGCCGTCGGGCAGGAAGGTCTCGTGCACCTTGTAGGTGGTCGACACGATGTTGCGCTGGATGCCGTCGTAATCGACCAGCCACTTCATCGCCTGCTGTACCTGGGGCTTGGCGAGGTTCGGATTCTTCGTGTTCAGGCTCAGGTACATCAGCGCGCCCACCGGCGTGGCCTTGACCTGGATCTTGCCGGCCTTCGACAGCGTGGCGAGGCTGTCGGGGCTCAGGTTGCGCGCGGCGTCCACGTCGCCGTTCTCGAGCAGCAGCCGCTGCGCCGACGCTTCCGGCACGTGGCGCAGCACGATGCGCTTGATCGGATACGGCTGCGGATAGCCGTCGAAACGCTGCAGCACGAGGGTTTCGTTGGCGCTCCACTTCACGAGCTGATACGGGCCCGAGCCGGCGTCGTGGGTCTTGAGCCAGGCGTTGCCGAAATCGCCGCCGCTCGCGTGCGAGTCGAGCAGCTTGCGATCGACGATCGAGCCGGGGCCGGCGCTCAGCACGTTCAGCACGAAGCTCGGCGAGGTCTTGCGATCGGTCTGCAGCGTCACCGTGCCGGCATCCACCGCGCGCACCTTCTGCGCCACGTTCGCCCTGGTGAGGCCGAGGTCGGCCAGCACGCTGGCCGGCCCCTTGTCGAGCAGCACCGTGCGCTGCAGCGACCAGGCCACGTCGTCGGCCGTGACCGGGTTGCCCGAGTGGAACTTCAGGCCCGGCCGAATCCGGAACGTGTAGGTCAGGCCGTCGGCGCTCACGCTCCACGATTGCGCGATGCGGCCTTCGAATTTCGACGGGTCGCGCAGGTCCACGCGCACGAGGCGCTCGTAGGTGTTCGCCACGTATTCGGACGGCACCAGCTCGTAGATTTCGGCCGGATCGAGCGTGGTGAATTCGCCGATCTGCGTCGCGATCACGTAGATGCCGGGCGGCGTGGCCGCGGCGGCGGGGAAGGCTGGTGCGAGCGCCGCGAATGCGGCGGTGGCGGCGAGCGTGGACAGCAGGCGCTTCATGCAGGCTCCGTCGAGGGTTGCGCGAAGCGCGATTCTCTCATTGATGATCGAGTCGCAGGAGCATTGGCGCAGGCAAGCACCTTCGACGGCAATAAAGCGTGCTTCGCCCCTTGACCGCTCGCGAAAATTCACTGCCGATTCACCTGGAGCAGCAAGTTGTTGTATCCAAAGATGTTTCCGTCCTTGTAGACGAACATGATCTGACCACTTGTTGAGTTAAGCAGATTGGGTTCGGTGAAGCGGGGGTCGGGCTTCCGTGTGATCAAGCCCGTGCGAGAAACCTGTGCGACCCATTTTTCCACGTTCAAGTAGGCCAAATGTGGATCGGCGGTCACATCTCTACGGATTCCGTCTTTTGTAATCAGTTCGACTTTTAACTGTACCTCGCCATCTTTGGGAACGCGAATGCTGTTCTGTTCGAGGTACTGGCGGGCAGTGGCTTCGTCGTGAATCCCGTCGGCATTGAATTCCGCTTCGCCTTTGTGGATCACGCCATTAACGCTGACTTCCAAAAGTGCATTCGGCTTTTCATTGTCCTGCGAGAAGGCCGGAATGGATGTGAAGATTGCAGCCGATGATAGTAGGGCTACTGTGAAAAGCTTGGAAAGGTGAGTGTTCATGGCAGTCTCTTCGGCAACGCAGTGGCTGATGTTGTCTGCGATTTTGTTCCAGTCGCTTTCGGTTCCACATCCGTTCTTGTTCAATGATGCCTGCAAGTCGTTTTTATGTGGTAGTTTGCCATCGCTGCTTCGCAATATTTGTTGCGAAGATACAGTGGCACGAAACTGGGTGTTTCGTTGCAGTCATTGATAACGGCATTCCAGTTTCCGGTGTGGTGTGTGAATGGCTTGACGAAATCAGTTGCTACCGCATCCAGCCATTTGGAATTGGAGAGAGTATCTTTTCCCATGCAGGATTTTTTTGCTATACATGTCTGTATGGTAAGGAATCCATTCTGTGGAGCATTCTTTGGTTTTGGCATTGAGTCTAGTGCCACGACTCGAGCGTAGCAGGAATCGTCACAATAATTTGAAATGTAGTCAATTTCTGCGGTGCAATAGAAGTTTCCATGTTGACGTCCGCCGTCGCTGCGCGCAACTCACAAATCGATGTATTCGGTACGGCGCCAGATCTTTCATGTATTGGATGGCATTCTTTGCCTTCGGTGCCTGCGTTTGAGAGTGATGTTGATAAAGCTATTCCTGCGATAAGGATGGGATGGCTTGTAAGTGATATTTTTTCATCTCGCTTTCGTATGGTTGGTAAGTGTCTGAGTGTGCCGGGTGTCTGCTCCGGGTGTTGGGGACACTAACAAGAACGAATGCGGAGATGTTTCTGACTAGTCTGAAATTTGATTTTTTTGAGAAATGGCGAGGCAGCCTCACCAATACAGCACGAAGCTGCCATCCCCGCGCCGCAGCCCATGGCCCTGCAGCGTGATGCGTGCCACCTCGCCGTCGCAGGCGAGCACGGCCTGATGCGTGACCAGCCCGTCGTGCACGATCAGCATGCCGTCGCGATAGGGGAAGAACTCGGGTGTGCGCGGCACGTGCTGGTCCGCGCCGTCGTCGTCACCATCATTACCTTCATCGCCCGCCGCCGGCGCGTGCCACTGATTCAGCCCGCTGCCTTTCGGCGTGGACAGCGACAGCGTGAAGCTGATCAGATCGCCCGGCGCCGGTTGCGCGGCCGGATACACGTCGCGGAACTGCAGGTCGCGGTGCACCTGCGCCACGGGCTTGCCGAACGCCGGATGCGGCAGATAGATGTGGAAGCCGGGCAGCGCCGCGGCGTCCGGGTCGGGCGCCAGCACGGCCGGCGCGCCGAGGCAGGCGGCCAGCGCCGCTGCCACCTGATCGAGCAGCGGGCGGAAATGCGCGTCGAGCAGCGCATTGCTGGCACGGCGCACGGCCGCGTCGGCATAGCGGGAATCGGTCGGCGCCGCGCCATCGCGGTTCGCCGTGCAATCCAGATACGCGGCCAGCCCCAGCGTGAAGAACGGCGCCTGCGGATGGCGCTGCCGCCAGTGCTCGCGCAGCCGCAGCACGCGTGTGGCCCAGTGCTTGCGCGTGGCGTTGTCGAGCAGGTCCAGATGGATCGGCTCGCGCAGCGCGGGCGGCATCGGTCCGTTCATGGCGGCGGGCTCCGGAGTGGCGAACGGCCATTGTCGGCACTTTCGGCCGCGGCCATGCCCGGCGATGCGATCCGCGTGGCGCGGATGCGAAGCGACGCGCCCGGCGTCAGGACGCGTGATATCGCGAATCGATCGGAATCTCGTCCGGCAGCGGCTCGCCGGCGGTCTCGAGCAGCGAGCGCTCGATCTGGCGCGTCAGCGTGTCGAGCGCGAGATGATGCGGGCCGGTGCCGAACGGCTCGGCGATGTGGCCGGCGATGGTGTCGAGCGCGATCAGCGTGTAGGACACGAACACGGAGACGAACGGCGTGGCGAAGCCGATCGAATCCACGAGCCCGAACGGCAGCATCACGCAGTACGAATAGATCGTGCGATGCAGCAGCACGTGATACGGAAACGGAATCGGCGTGGATGCGATGCGCTCGCAGCCGGCCAGCTTCGCGCCCAGTTCGTTCAGTTGGGCGTCGAGCATCCACAGCTGGGTGTCGCCGAGCGTGCCGGCGCGCTGGCGCTCGGCCAGCCGCTCGCGCAGCAGGTGCAGGATCGCCACCGGGCGGAACCGCGCGGCGGCCACGCGGGCATAGGTGTCGACGTCGAGCCGCTCGGCCAGATCCTCGGCCGGATCGCTGCCGCGCAACTGGTGCTTCATCGCGTACACGAAGGCCACCACGGTGCGGGCGAAGGCCGCGCCGTCGTCGGTGGCGCGGTAGGCGAGCGCCTGCGAGGCCAGCGCGCGGCCGGCGGTCAGCACGCCGCCCCACAGCTTGCGGCCTTCCCGGTAGCGGTCGTAGCTGGCGTTGTTGCGGAACGCCGCGAAGATCGCGAGCGCGAGCCCGGCCAGCGTGAACGGGGTGGGATTGAGCGGCACCTTGGTGCCGAGGATGCGGCCGTCGGTCAGCAGCGCGAGCAGGCTGATCACGGTCATCACGGCCAGTTGCGGCAGGATCGACTGCAGCACCGAGCCGCGCCAGACGAACAGCATCCGGAACCAGTGTTCGCGCGGGCGAATGATCATGACGGCAACTCCGATACGGCGGGCGGGGCTGGCAACACTACCAGGAACGACACGTCCCGCCGGCGCCGCCTCCCGGGTTTCAAGCCGCGGCGCGCGCGGCCGGCGCCACCGAACGGTGCATCAGCACCGGAATCGACTTGGAGGTGGGCGTGTTGGCGATGTCGGCCGTGCTGTCGAGCGGCACGAGCGGATTCGTTTCCGGGTAGTACGCGCCGATGCAGCCGCGCGGGATGTCGTATTCCACCAGCAGGAAGCCGTCGGCGCGGCGCTCGATGCCGTCGTGCCACACGGTTTCGAGGTCGATCCAGTCGCCGGCCTGGAAGCCGAGCATGGCCAGATCGTCCTTGTTGGCGAACACCACGCGGCGCTGGCCGAACACGCCGCGATAGCGGTCGTCGAGCGCGTAGATGGTGGTGTTGTACTGGTCGTGCGAGCGGGTCGTCATCAGCGTCAGCAGCTGCTCGCCGTGCAGCGCGCGGGCGCGCTGGATCGGCGTGTCGGTGGGCAGCGCGTGCGAGATGAAGTTGGCCTTCTGGTTCGGCGTGATCCAGTCGCGCTCGCGCGAGGCCACGCGCAGGTGGAAGCCGCCGGGCTGGGCGATGCGCTCGTTGTAGTTCTGGAAGCCGGGCAGGGTGGCCTCGATCGCGTCGCGCACCCGCGCGTAGTCGTTGATGTAGGCCTGCCAGTCGACCGTGTCGCCGGGGCCGAACAGCGCCATGGCCATGCGCGCCACGATCGCCGTCTCCGACAGCAGGTTCTCCGAGGCCGGCTTGTTCATGCCGTACGACAC
Organism: Burkholderia sp.; assembly: GCA_030151225.1. Classification (GTDB taxonomy): domain Bacteria; phylum Pseudomonadota; class Gammaproteobacteria; order Burkholderiales; family Burkholderiaceae; genus Burkholderia. Next base: position 30,566 of record JASLEG010000103.1, read on the forward strand.
GTGCACCATGCTCATCGAATCCTCCACCGTCACGCCCTGCGCCACGCCGTTCTGCAGGTCGATCTCGGTGCGGCCCAGCGTCGGCAGGATCAGCGCGTCCTTGCCGTGGATCAGGTGGCTGCGGTTCAGCTTGGTGGTGATGTGCACGGTCAGCGCGCAACGCTGCATGCCTTCCCAGGTGCGCGGCGTGTCGGGCGTGGCCATCGCGAAGTTGCCGCCCAGGCCGATGAACACCTTCACGCGGTCTTCCAGCATCGCCTCGATGGTTTCCACCACGTCGTAGCCGTGATGGCGCGGCGGCTCGAAGTCGTACACGCGGCCGAGGCTGTCGAGGAACGCCGTGGTGGGCTTTTCCTCGATGCCCACCGTGCGGTTGCCCTGCACGTTCGAGTGGCCGCGCACCGGGCACAGGCCCGCGCCCTCGCGGCCGATGTTGCCGCGCATCAGCATCAGGTTCGACAGCATGTGGATGGTCTGCACCGAATGCTTGTGCTGGGTGATGCCCATGCCCCAGGTCGAGATCACGCGCTCGCTCTTCGCGTAGAGCTCGGCCAGCGAATCGATCTGCGCGTAGGACACGCCGCTCTCGGCCGTCAGCGCGGCCCAGCTCTCGGCGCGCAGGTCGGCGGCGAACGCGGCGAAGCCGGCCGTGTGCTCGTCGATGAAGGCGGTGTCGAGCACGCGCGGCTGGCCGGCGGCCACGGCCGCGTCGTCGAATTCGAGCACGCGCTTGGCGAGGCCCTTGATCAGCGCGAAGTCACCGCCGATCACCGGCTGCACGAAACGCGAGGCGATCTTGGTGCTGCCCATCGTCAGCATCTCGATCGGGCTCTGCGGATCGGAGAAGCGCTCGAGGCCGCGCTCCCTGAGCGGGTTGATCGACACGATGGTGGCGCCGCGCCTGGCGGCCTCGCGCAGCTCGCCGAGCATGCGCGGGTGATTGGTGGCCGGGTTCTGGCCGAAGATCATCAGCAGGTCGGCATGCTCGAAGTCGTGCAGCGTGACGGTGCCCTTGCCCACGCCCACCGTGGCCGGCAGGCCGCGGCTGGTGGCCTCGTGGCACATGTTCGAGCAGTCGGGAAAGTTGTTGGTGCCGTAGCGGCGCACCATCAGCTGGTACAGGAAGGCGGCCTCGTTGCTGGCGCGGCCCGAGGTGTAGAAGGCGGCGCGGTTCGGATCGTCGAGCGCCTTCAGGTGGCGCGCGATCAGCTCGAAGGCACCGTCCCACGAGATCGGCACGTAGTGGTCGCTGGCGGCGTCGTACACCATCGGGTCGGTCAGGCGGCCGTGCTGCTCGAGTTCGTAATCCGATTGCTCGAGCAGGGCGGTGACCGAGTGCTCGGCGAAGAAGGCGTGGCCCACGCGCTTCGAGGTGGCCTCGGCGGCCACCGCCTTCACGCCGTTCTCGCAGAATTCGAAGGTGGACGCGTGCTGGCGGTCGGGCCAGGCGCAGCCGGGGCAGTCGAAGCCGTCGGGCTGGTTCTGGCGGAACAGCGTGCGGTAGTTGCCGCCCGTCACGCGCTCCTTGATCAGGTTGATCGCCACCTGCTTGACGGCGCCCCATCCGGCGGCCGCGTGGTGGTACGGTTCGATGCGCGGAGTCGGGGCTTTCTTCTTCATGATGTCGGCGGTCTGAATGTGTCCGCTGTCAGCGGCGATGGTAGGGAGCGTACCTTTGCCGCACTGCGTCATGGGTACACACCTCTTGCGTCACAAAAAGAGTACAGTTGCGTTTTTCGGGCACAGGTTGACCCAAAACTGTGCTTCAGACGGATCCGGACGAGCGAAAAGGGGGCATGAAAGGGGCATGAAGCGCTACGAGAAGCTGGCCGACGAGATCGACGAGATGATCCGGCGCGGCGTGTACCTGCCCGGCGAGCGGATTCCGTCGGTGCGCCAGGCGAGCCGCCAGCACGGGCTCAGCATCACCACGGTGGTGCGTGCCTACCTGGTGCTGGAAAGCCGCGGCGCGATCGAGAGCCGGCCGCAGTCGGGCTATTTCGTGCGCGCGCGCGAGGCGGCGGCCGAGGAGCCGGCGCTGGTGGCGAGCACGCCGATCGCGGTGTCGTCCACGGTGGACGTGAGCCGGCTGGTGCTCTCCACGCTGCGCACCATCGCGCGCGACGACGCCGTGCCGCTCGGCTCGCCGTATCCCGATTCGGCGCTGTTCCCGTCGCAGCGCATCGCGCGCCACATGCACGGCATCGCGCGGCGCCGCACGCGCTGGGGCGTGATCGACGATCTGCCGCCCGGCAATCCCGAACTGATCCGCCAGATCGCGCGCCGCTACGGCGAGCGCGGCATCGCCGTGGATCCGAACGAGATCGTGGTGACGATCGGCGCGACCGAGGCCATCAACCTGTGCCTGCAGGCGGTGGCCAAGCCCGGCGACACCATCGCGGTGGAGTCGCCGGCGTTCTATGCGATGCTGCACGCGATCGAGCGGCTGGGCATGCGCGCGATCGAGGTGGCCACCCACCCGGTGGACGGCATCGATCTGGACGCGCTCGCGCGCATCCTCGAGCGCGAGAAGATCGCGGCCTGCATGGTGATGCCGAACTTCCAGAATCCGCTCGGCTTCCGCATGAGCGACGCGCGCAAGGCCGCGCTGGTGGAACTGCTCGCGCGCCACGACGTGCCGGCCATCGAGAACGACGTCTATCACGAGCTCTATTACGGCGAGGCGCGCCCGAGCGCGCTCAAGTCCTGGGACCGGCGCGGGCTGGTGCTGCACTGCGCGTCGTTCTCGAAGAGCCTGTCGCCGGCCTACCGGATCGGCTGGGCGATGCCGGGCCGCTACCGCGACCAGGTCGAGAAGCTCAAATTCCTGAACACGCTGGCCACGCCGGCGCTCGATCAGCTGGCGATCGCCGAGTACCTGCGCCACGACGGCTACGATCACCACCTGCGCCGCATCCGCAAGCTGTTCGCGCAGCAGGCCAACCTGATGAGCGCGATGGTGCGGCGCTTCCTTCCCGACGGCACGCGCATCTCGCAGCCGACCGGCGGCTACGTGCTGTGGGTCGAGCTGCCGGCCGGCTGCGACGCGATCGCGCTGTACCGGCTCGCGCTGGCCGAGGGCATCACGATCGGGCCGGGCCACATGTTCTCGACCACCGGCAACTACCAGCACTGCATCCGGCTCAACTACAGTTATCCGTGGTCGCCGCAGATCGAGGAGGCCGTGCGCACGCTCGGGCGGCTCGTGGGGGCGTCGATCGGCGGCGGTGGCGAGGGTGGTGAAGCGAGCGGCAGGGGCCGCGCGCAACGAGACAGCAGCGAGGAGACACGATGACGAACGACACGCAGGACGACGCCCCCGGCGCGCCCGACGACGGCGGCCTCGATCCGGTGATCGTGGCCGTGCTGGCCTGCCTGCGCGACGCGCTCGCCGAAACGCCGGGCCGCGACTGGTCGCTGGCGAAGCTCAGTAAGCGTTCGCAGGTGCCGATGAGCACGCTGCGGCGCACGCTCACGCAGCTCGACGGCGCGGGGCTCACGCGCACCGAGGTCGGCGAGGACGGGATCGGCCACGCGGCGCTGACCGGGGACGGCGTGGCGCTGGCGGCGGCGCTGTTCGGAGAAGCCTGACGACGTGACCAGGCAGGGGCGCGCCGCGCCTCACTCGCGCTCGCCGTCGAGCTTCCGCTTCTCCCGCAACACGAACTCGACGAAGCGCGCCGCGGCCGGATCGCGCATTTCCACCGGATGCGCGAGATGCAGCGGCGCGGAAAACCCGGCATCGTCGGCCAGCGGGCAGAACACCGCGCTGCGGTGGTCGTAGCGCTGCATCGAGGCCGGCACGAGCGTCACGCCGAGCCCGGCCGCCACCATGTGGATGCCGGTCAGCATGCGCGGCACCTCGCGCGCCACGTACGGCACGAAGCCCTGGCGGCGGCACGCGGCGAGAAGGTCGGCATACATGCCGGGCGCACCGGGCCGCCGCACGAGGATGAACTCCTCGTGCTCGAGCGCCTTCAGCGAGATCACGGGCGGCGTGTCGCGCTTGCCGTCGATGCCGCCGAGCAGCGCGTGGCCCACCGGCAGCACCACCACCATCGGCTCGTCGAGCAGCGGCTCGAAGGCCACGCCCGGCGGGGTGTCCACGGGCTTGCGCAGAAACGCCACCTGCAGCTGCCCGTTGGCGAGCCGCTCGCTCAGCTCGGCCGCATTGAGCTCGGCCAGCGTGATCTCGATGCCTGGATGCGCGGCGCGGAACGCGCGGATCGCGTCGGTCGTGACCGGATGAAAGCCGGCCGAGCTCGTGAGCCCCACGGCCACCGTGCCGAGCTCGCCGCGCGCGATGCGCCGGGCGTGCGCCACCCCCTGCTGCAGCGATTCCAGCACCCGCTCGGCGTGCTGCGCGAAGGCCTGCCCGGCCGCGGTCAGCGCCACGCCGCGCGGCTGGCGCACGAACAGGTCGAAACCGATCTCCTCCTCGAGCAGGCGGATCTGCTGCGACAGCGGCGGCTGCTGCATCGCGAGCCGCTCGGCGGCGCGCGTGAACTGGCCTTCCTCGGCCACGGCGAGGAAGTAACGGAGGTGACGCAGTTCCATCGGAACGACTCCAGCGGGCGGGTATCGAAACCATATTCTGTAAATATGGCACTACAAGAAATTCGATATTTTACATCTGGTTCGGCAGTCCATAGGATGGCGCCTGAGCTGGCCGAGCCAGACACGGCGGGGCGCGCGGGGGGACTGCGGCCGCCGCCGACAGATCACAACAAGCCCAGGAGACACGAAGTGAAAAAGCACCACGCCGCAGCCGCGATGCTGCTTGCCGGATGCGCGTCCGTCCACGCGCAGCAGGACGAAGTCGATGAAGCGCTGCAACTCGCCACGGGCGGCGGGAGCGGCGGCAGCTCGGTCTTGCTGTACGGCGTGATCGACGCGAACGTCGAGTACCTGAGCCACGCGAGCAAGCAGGGCGGCTCGCTCGTGCAGATGAACTCGGGCGGCATCCACAATTCGCGCTGGGGCGTGCGCGGCACGGAAGACCTCGGCGGCGGCAACGCCGCGTGGTTCGTGCTCGAGGCGGGCTTCAACACCAACGACGGCACCCAGGCCACGGCCGGCACGCTGTTCAACCGCACCTCGGTCGTGGGCATCTCGAACCGCACCTTCGGTTCGCTGTCGTTCGGCCTGCAGTACACGCCGATGTACGACGTGATGCTGCGCTACGACCCGATGTCGTTCTCGCCGCAGTACACGTGGTTTCCCACCACCGGCTCCTCCGATTCGTTCTCGTTTCGCGCGCGCAACAGCAACATGGTCAAGTACGTCGGCCGTTTCGCCGGCGTGACTGCGATCGCGGGCTACAGCTTCGGCGGCGATCCCACCTCGTTCCAGAGCAGCGCGGCCTACGGCGGCGGCCTCGATTACGATGGCGGCACCTTCGGCGTGGGCTTCGCCTACGACTACCGCAACGGCGCGATCACCAGCACCGGCAATTTCACCAAGTCGCGCAACCTGAGCCTCGCGTTCCGCCAGGACATCGGGCGCGGCCAGTTGATGGCGGGCTACGAGCATTACCTGACCAACCCGTCCAGCACCAAGACGGCATCGGCGGCGCAGGCGCTGTGGTTCGCCGGCGTGCGCTACCCGGTGGCGCGCAACCTGAATGTGACGGCCGCGTACTACTACGATCAGGACAAGACGCCGGGCAACTCGAATACGTGGATGGGCGTGCTGAGCACGCAGTACGCGCTGTCCAAGCGCACCTCGCTGTACGCCACGGTGGCCTATGCGCAGGCCACGCGCGGCAACAACGGCAGCTATACGCCGGTGGGCACGACCGACAACACCGCCTATGGTCCGAACCAGACCGGCGTGACGATCGGCATGTTCCACCGGTTCTGATTCACCGTGGTGGGTTCGATGTCGGGCCGATGCCGCGCGCCGCGCGGCGGCCCTCCAGGAGCAGTTCGCATGCAATCCGAAACGATTCGTTCACGCGCCGCGCGGCGCCCCGGGCTGGCCATGATGGCCTGCGCCGCGGCGTGGCTGCTGGCGGCCGGGCCCGGCGCGGCAAGGGCGGCCACGCCGGCCGCCTCCACGGCGTCCGCGATCCCGGCCCCGGCGGCGCACGTCTACGCGCCGCATCTGCGCCCGGTCGCGCGGATCTCCGACACGCGCATGACGCTCGCCACGCCGGCCGGCGCGGCCGAGTTTCCGCTCTATCTGTCGCGCGACTGGAGCCGGCCGCTGCCCGAGGTCACGCGCGCGGTGATCGTGATCCACGGCAAGCTGCGCAACGCCGACCGCTATTTCCACAGCGCCGAGCAGGGCCGCGACGCGGCCGCCGCGCAGGGCGCCGACACGGCCGGCACGCTGCTGATCGCGCCGCAGTTCCTCGCCACGCTCGATCTGGCGGATCGCCACGACGCGCCGGCCGACCTGCTGCGCTGGGACGCCAACGGCTGGATGGCCGGCGACGACGCCGTGGCCCCGGCGCCGATCAGCGCGTATGCGGTGCTCGACGCGATCGTCGCGCGCCTGGCCGACCGCACACGCTTCCCGAACCTGAAGACGGTGGTGTTCGCCGGTCACTCGGGCGGCGGGCAGGTGGTGCAGCGCTACGCGGTGGCGGCCCGTGATGCCGGCGCGCTGGCCCGCGAGGGCGTGGCGCTGCGCTTCGTGGTGTCGAGCCCGTCGTCGTACGCGTATTTCGATGCCGAGCGGCCCGGCGCCGACGGCCGGCCGGCCGCGTTCGACGCGGCCGCGTGCCCCGGCTTCGACGACTGGAAATACGGCATGGCCAGACGTCCGCCGTACCTGGCCGATCGCACGCCGGCCAGGCTCGAGGCCGCCTACGTGGCACGCGACGTGACCTACCTGGTCGGCGGCAAGGACGACGATCCCCAGCAGAAGGCGCTCGACCAGAGCTGCCCGGCCGAGGCACAGGGCCCGCAGCGCGTGGCGCGTGCCGAAGCGTATTTCGCCTACCTGCAGGGCCGCCATCCGCAGGGGCTGAACCAGCATCTGCACGTGGTGCCGGGCGTCGCGCACAACGGCGCGAAGATGCTGACCTCGGCCTGCGCGCTGGCCGCGACCTACGACACCCCGGGGTGCGGATCATGAGCGGCGCCACCTCGCTGCCCGCCGCCGCGCGCCTGTCGCCGTCGATGGTGCGCCGCGCGATCTTCGCCTCGGTGCTCGGCAACGGCCTCGAATGGTTCGACTTCCTGATCTACGGCTATTTCTCGAAGATCATCGCGCACGTGTTCTTCCCGGCCGGCAACGGGCTGGTGTCGCTGATGCTGACGCTCGCCACCTTCGCGATCGGCTTCTTCGTGCGCCCGCTCGGCGGCATCCTGCTCGGCATCTATGCCGACCGCGCGGGCCGCAGCCGCGCGCTGTCGCTGCTGATCATCTCGATGGCCGTGAGCACGCTGCTGATGGGCCTCACGCCCGGCTTCGCGCAGATCGGCTACGCCGCGCCGGCGCTCGTGATCCTCGCGCGCCTGCTGCAGGGGCTGTCGGTGGGCGGGCAGTTCGCCACCGCCTCGGCGATGCTGGTGGAGTACGCGCCGCCGGGCCGCAAGATGTTCTACGGCAGCTTCAACATGACGGCGCAGTCGTTCGCGCTGCTGCTTTCCTCGGGCACCGGCTATCTGCTCACCACGCATCTGTCGCACGAGGCGCTCGCCTCCTGGGGCTGGCGCCTGCCGTTCCTGTGCGGCGCGCTGGCCGGCCCGCTCGGCTTCTACATCCGTCACAAGGTGGCCGAGTCGCCCGAGTTCCAGCAACTGCGCGACGAACACCCCGGCGCGCGCCCGAAGGTGCCGCTGCGCACGTTCTTCCGCGACAACGGCCGCGCCGCGCTGTGCGCGATGGGCGTGATCGCGGTGGGCGCGGCCACCAACTACGTGTGGCACTCCTACCTGGCCGTGTACGTGGAGCGGCAGCTGCACCTGCCGCTGCAGGTGGCGCTGCGCGGCGCGTTCTTCTGCGGCGTGCTGAACCTGTTCCTGTTCCCGCTGTCGGGGCGCATCGCCGATCGCCTCGGCGCGTACCGGCTGTTCTATCCGGTCACGATCGCGTGGATGCTGTGCGCGTATCCGCTGTTCGTCTACGTGGTGTCGGCGCCGTCCGCGTCGCGCCTGTTCGCCGCGCAGCTGGTGTCCACCGTGTTCCTCGCGGCGATGTCGGGCGCGCACCCGGGCATGCTTGCCACGCTGTTTCCGGTGCGCAGCCGCTCGTCGGGCGTGGCGCTGTCGTACAACGTCGCCGTGACGCTGTTCGGCGGGCTCGCGCCGTTCACCATCACCGGGCTGACCTCGCTCACCGGCAGCAGCCTGACCCCCGCGTTCTACCTGATCTTTGCCGGCTTCGTGTCGCTCGCGCTGGTCGGGCTGTCCCGCCGCGGACATCCCGAACTCGGCAGCGACGACACGGCGCCGGTCACCACGAGGATTTCCGCTTGAGTACCGTGCCCGATTCCGCACACGATGAACGCGCGCCGAACGAACGGCCCGTGGACGTCGTGGCCCCCCAGCATCTGACCGTGACGTCGTCGCCGTCGGGCGACGCCACCGTGCCGCTCTACGCGACCGGCGAATGGAACGCCCCGCAGCCCGGCGTGGACGTGGCCGTGATCCTGCTGCACGGCCGGCTGCGCAACGCCGATGCCTATTACCGCTTCGCCCAGCGCGCGCGCGCCGCGGCCGGCCGCGATTCGGGCAACACGCTGCTGCTGGTGCCGCAGTTCCTGGCCCAGGCCGACGTCGAGGCGCATCGCCTGCCGGCCTCCACGCTGTGCTGGGACTGGACCGGCTGGATGGGGGGCGGCGACGCGCTCGCACCGGCCGCGCTCAGCTCCTTCACGGTGCTCGACGCGCTGCTGGCCAGGCTGGCCGACACCGCTGCGTTTCCGGCGCTGCGCCGCGTGGTGGTGGCCGGCCATTCGGGCGGCGGCCAGGTGGTGCAGCGCTACGCGGTGCTCGCGCGCGGCGAGGCGGCGCTGGTCGAGCGCGGCGTGGCGCTGCGCTACGTGATCGCCAATCCGTCCTCCTACGTGTATTTCGATGGCTTGCGGCCCGACGGCGAGGGCGGTTTCGCGCCGTTCGACGCCGCGCGCTGCGCCGGCTTCAACGACTGGAAATACGGCCTCGACGCCTTGCCGGCCTATGCGAGCGAACAGCCGGCCGCAGCCGAGCCGGGTGCGTTCGAGCGTGCGTATCTGCGGCGCGACGTGACGCTGTTGCTCGGCGAGCGCGACTGCGACCCGCAGCATCCGGCGCTCGATCGCTCGTGCGAGGCGATGGCGCAGGGCGAGCACCGGCTCGCGCGGGGCCTGGCCTATGCGCGCTACGTCGAATCGCGCGGCGCGGCCGGCTGTACTCACACGATGCACACCATCGCCGCAGCCGGCCACGACGCCGATGCCGTGTTCGGCTCGCCGGCCGGCGTGGCGGCGCTGTTCGGCTGAGGCAGCGTAGCGGCACGACGAAGCACGACCGGCAGCACCCGGACCCGCTCCGGTCACCATTCAAAAAATTCAGGAGACCGTATGAACATGCCCAGCCCGAAATCCTTGCCGACCCGGCTCGCCGTGGCCGGCGCCACCGTGCGCCGCGCCGCGTCGCCGGCCGCGCTGGTGGCGCTCGCGCTGCCGGGCGTCGCGCCGGCCGTGCACGCTGCCTCGTGCGACAACCAGGTGCTGCCCGGCGCGGCGGCCTGCGTGTCGACGATCCCGGCCGGCCAGACCGTGACCGGCACCACCATCAACAACGGCGGCCAGCAGACGGTGCGCGGCACGGCCAACGCCAGCACCGTGTCGTCGGGCGGCACGCAGACGATCTCCTCGGGCGGCGTGGCTGGCGGCACGCTGCTCGCGGGCGGCCGTCAGGTGATCTCGCGCGGTGGCCTGGCGAGCGGCACCGTGATCGGCAACGACGGGCTGCAGACGGTGTTCTCGGCCGGCTCGGCGGTGAGCACGGTGGTGTCCTCGGGCGGCACGCAATACGTGTCGGCGGGCGGCGTGGCCAGCGCCACCACGGTCACCTCGGGCGGCAGCTTCGGCGTGTCGCGCGGCGGCCTCGCCACCGGCGCGACGGTCGGCTCGGGCGGGCTGATGCGCGTGTATTCCGGTGGCACGGCCAGTTCGAGCCTGGTGGCGGGCGGCAAGCAGTACGTGTCGGGCGGCGGCTCGGCGCTCGGCACGGTGGTCAGCGCCGGTTCGCAGGTGGTGTTCACCGGCGGCGCGACCACCGCCACCGTGGTGAACGGCGGCATCCAGCTGGTGTCGAGCGGCGGCCTCGCGAGCGGCACCCAGGTGGGCGCGGGCGGCGCGCAGACGGTGCTGCTCGGCGGCTCGGCCGCGCAGACCACGGTGGCCGCCGGCGGCAGCCTGACGGTGGACGTGGGTGGCAGCACCGCCGCCGGCCCGGTGGCCGCGCAGACGCTCGCCGGGCTCACGCTGGCCGGCACGCTGACGGTGGACGAGGCCACGGCCGATGCCCTGACCGGCAACGCCGCGCTCGGCGTCGACACGCTCGCGATGCAGGGCGGCACCGTGGCCTTCGGCGCGCCGAAGGGCGGCGGCTTCAAGACGCTGACGGTCGGGCAACTGTCGGGCAGTGGCCAGTTCGTGATGAACACCAACGTGGGCGCGGGCCAGGCGGACCGGCTGGTGGTGGAGCAGGGCACCGGCGCCTACACGCTGGCCGTGCACGATGCGAGCACCGCGCCGGCCGCGGCCGATGCGCGCGTGCAGCTGGTGCAGGCGAGCGGCACCGGCGCGAGTTTCTCGCTGGCGGGCGCCAGCAGCATCGACGTGGGCGCCTACAAGTTCGCGCTGCAGGACGATGGCGGCAACTACTACCTCGCCAACACCGGCCGCACCAGCGACGTGGCCTCGGTGGCGCTGGCCGGCGCGGCCACCGCGCCGATGCTCTGGTATCAGCAGCTCGAATCGACGTTCTCGTATCTCGGCGACCTGCGCAACGGCGGCGCCGCGGCGGATGCCGGCGCGGGCCACGGCGGCGGTCTCTGGGTGCGCGCCTACGACCAGCGGCTGCGCACGAGCCCGGGCGGCACGCCGGCCGACCTCACGCTGTACGGCGTGCAGGCGGGCCGCGACTGGGCGTTCGCGACACGCGCCGGCACGCTGCACCTCGGCGCCACCGGCGGCTACGCGCAGGCCAGCGAAAGCTTCGACGGCATCGGCGGAGGCACCGCGCGGCCCTGGAACATCGGCGCCTACGCGGGCCTCGTCACGCCCTCGGGCCTGTTCGCCGACACCGTGGTGCGCTATCTCGGCTTCAAGCAGTCGCTCGACGTGACCACGGCCGGCAATCAGGCGAGCGCGGGCTACGCGCAATCGGGCTTCTCGCTGTCGCTCGACGCGGGCAAGCGCTGGCAGCTCGGCGGGCGCTGGTGGGCCGAGCCGCGCGTCGAGGCTACCTGGCAGCACCAGGGCGCCGTGAACTACGCCACTTCGCTGGGCACGCCGGTGGTGCTGGCCGCGCAGTCGGTGGTGTTCGGCGGCGCCGGTGCGCGGGTGGGCGCGTCGTTCGCGGTGGGCGACCTGAAGCTCGACCCGTACGTGGGCGTCGAGGCGATGCACGTGTTCAATGCCGGCATCAACGATTCGGTGGGTGGCACCGCGCTGGCGGCCTCGCTGCCGAAGAACTGGGTCGATGCCGATCTCGGCGTGGGCGCGTCGCTGACGCGACACGTGCGGGCCTGGGGCGCGTTCGGCTACGGCAAGGGCCACGATTACACGCAGCCGTGGTCGGTCACGGTGGGAGTCAGCTATGTCGACTGAGATGCCGGCGGCGCGCCGCCAGACCGAGGCGGCGCTGTCGGCCGCAGCGGCTACACCGGCCACCACGGCAACCTCCACCACCGGCGCCGCGGCGCTCGCGCGCGCCGTCGCGGCCGGCGAGGTGCGGACCTACGCCGAGCAGTCGCTCGCGCCGCCCGCCCCGGCCCCCGCGCCCGAGTCGGCTTCCGCCGCGGCGACCGCCGCCGATGCGCTGCCGACCGCGATCGTCGATCCCGGCCCGCCCGTGCTCGAGGGCCCGCACGGCATCCGCTACGACTTCAACTACGGCTGCCGCGTGCAGGTGCCGGCCGGCGACTGGCAGGTGCGCCTGCTCGATATCGACGCCGACGTCGTGCTGTTCGACGAGCGCGTGGACGACGGCGTGGTGGCCAGCACGAAGAAGTACTTCGTGCGCTTCCGCATCGAGGTGCTGCGCGACGGCGAGCTGGTGTTCGAGCACGACTACGACGCGCGCGACCGGCAGGTCTACATGCGGCTGCCGGTGGGCACGCTCGGCGACATCGTCGCGTGGTTTCCGTACGTCGACGAATTCCGTCGCGCGCACGGCTGCCGCGTGGCCGTGTCGATGGGCGCGGCGCTGTGGTCGCTGTTCGAGGACGCGTATCCCGAGCTCGACTACGTGGCGCCGGCCGACGAGGCGGCCGCGATCGCGCGCAGCTACGCGAGCTACTACCTGGGCATCTTCTTTCCGTGCGACGACCGCACCCATCAGCCCACCGATTTTCGCGTGAGCGGCCTGCAGAAGACGATTCCCTACCTGCTCGGCCTGCCCGCCGTCGAGCGCCGCCCGCGCATCGCGGTGCGCGACACCACGCGCACGATCGCCGAGCCCTACGTGGTGATCGCCGCGCAATCGTCGTCGCAGTGCAAGTACTGGAATCACCCGACCGGCTGGTACGAGCTCGTGAAATTCCTGAAGGCGAGCGGCTACCGCGTGCTCTGCATCGACAAGCAGCCGGCGCACGGCGAGAAGCTGATGTGGAACCTGATCCCGTACGGCAGCGAGGATTTCACCGGCGACCTGCCGCTGCAGCAGCGCGCGAGCCTGCTGCTGCACGCCGACTTCTTCATCGGGCTGTCGAGCGGGCTGTCGTGGCTCGCGTGGGCACTCGGCAAGCCGGTGGTGATGATCAGCGGCTTCACGCATCCGCTCAACGAGTTCGAGACGCCGTGGCGCGTGGTCAACTTCCACGTCTGCAACGGCTGCTGGAACGACACCTCGGTCGAATTCGACCATCGCGACTTCGCCTGGTGTCCGCGCCATGCCGGCACCGATCGGCAATTCGAGTGCTCGCGCATGATCACGCCGGGGCAGGTGATCCGCACCGTGAAGGGCCTGATGGCGCAGCACGAACTCGATCCGCGGCGCGTCTGAACCCGCTTTCGGGCCCGCGCGGTGCCCGCTCCCCCGGCGGGCGCTGGCCTATACTTGCGCTTCGAATCACTTCCGGGCAGCCCGTACCCGCCGTGTCCACCCCGTCTTCCTTCCTGCCTCCGCCGGCCGACGATCCGCGTCCGGTCGCGCCCGTGCCCCCCGAACTCGAGGACTGCTGCCAGTCCGGCTGCTCGCCGTGCATCTTCGACATCTACGACGAGGCGCTCGAAACCTACAAGGCCGCGCTCGCCGAATGGCGCACGCGGCATCCCGAGGCCGGTTGAGGCGAGAAGGGAGAAAAAGGCGAGAAGGGCGGGGCGTGCTTCAGCGCGGCGGCGCCGCGCGGCTGCCCCAGCCGGCCTGTTCGGCGCGCATCTGGAAGCCGCGCTTCGCGAACAGGTAGCCGGTGCGCGCGATCATCACGCCGATCAGCGTGGCCGCGAGCTCGTCGAGACGCGGCAGCCCGGCGCGCGCGCCGGCCAGCGCCAGGGTGGCCACCAGCAGCGTCAGCGCGTCGGTGCGGATGTGCCAGGCGCTGGCCTCGATCAGCGCGGCGCCGCCGATCGCGCGGGCCCGGCGCAGCATCCAGCGCGACAGCGTTTCCTTGCCGATCAGCGCGATCGCGAGCGCCGCGAACGACAGCGTGTCGGGCGTGACGTCGCTCGGCGTGCCGAGATCGGTGGCGGCGCTCCAGATCGTCTGCGCGCCGGTGGCGAGCAGCAGCGCGCCGAGGCCGAACAGCGCGACCGGTTCGTAGGTGGGACGCCGCTCGGGCGGCAGTCGCGCATCGAGCCGGCATGCCACCAGCAGCAGCGCGTCGGCGAGCAGGTCGATCGCGGCGTGGATCGTGTCGGCGAAGATCCCCGACGAATGCGCGGCATGGGCGGCACCGGCCTGGGCGGCCATCAGCACCAGGTTGACGACGAGGCTCGTCGTCAGCACCCGGCTGGTGATCGCATGAACGGACTGGGACGCGCGCGCAGGGCTCGGCATGGGGGCGTTGGGGGATAGGTTCTGCTGGTGAGGCCGAACTGTATCGGCCGCAAATGGCAGACCGATGACAACGCGGGAAGGCCGCGGCGCGGGCGGCGCGGCGGGGAAAAGGCGCGCGCTGTCACACGCCCGTCACGTGCGCGGAGCTGCGGAAGATCGAGAGGGGAATCGGGGCCCGGCCTGCGAGCCCCCGAAAAAACGACGGCCCGCGCAACCATGCACGGTTGCGCGGGCGCCGCGGTGAGCGGCATCGGACCTCGATGCCGTGACAGGGACGGGACTGCTCAGTTCGTTGCGGACGCAACCGCCGCGCCGGCATCCATCAGGCCGGCACCCGGTGCCATCGCCGTGCACGAGGACGAGGACGTGTTGGCGATCTGCGAGGGGCGTGCCGTGGCGGCCAGCTTCTGCGAGATCTGGGACGTCGTCAGGTTGCCGTTGCGCGCCAGCATCAGGCCGATCACGCCGGCCACCTGCGGGGCGGCGAGGCTCGTGCCGCTGTTGTTCAGGTACGTGTCGTTGCCCGGCGTGGTGGTGCCGGTGTTGCTCGTCGACAGGATGCTCGAGCCCGGTGCGCTCAGCAGCACCTCGCTGCTGTAGTTGCTGTACCAGGCGCGCTTGCCGGTCGAATCGGTCGCGCCCACCGCCACCACGCCCGTGCAGTTCGCCGGACGATCCTGGCCGTTGGCGAGGCCGTCGTTGCCGGCCGCCACCACCACCGTCACGCCGCGCGCCATCACGTCGTTGATCGCCGACTGGAAGGTGCTGCCGCACGGGCCGCTGCCGCCGAGGCTCAGGTTGATGATCCTGGCCGGGGTGGGATTGTCGGGCACGCCCGACACCGAGATGCCGGCCGCCCAGCGCATCGCGTCGGCGATGTCGCTGGTGGTGCCGCCGCACTTGCCGAGCACGCGCACCGGCTGGATCTTGCCGAACCAGTTCGCGCCCGCGATGCCCGCGTTGTTGTTGGCCGTGGCGCCGATCAGGCCGGCCACTTCGGTGCCGTGCCAGGTGCTGTTGTTCGGCGAGCTTTCGCAGTTGTAGAACGGGCTGGTGGAGTCGTTCAGCTCGGCCTGGGTGACCCAGTCGCCCGGATCGGTCGCGTCCGAGCTGCGGCCGTGGCCGTTGTTGCCGGTGTTCACGTCGGTGATGAAATCGTAGCCGTCGACCAGGTTGCCGGTGAGGTCGGCATGCGGGCGGTAGCCGGTGTCGAGCACGGCGGTCACGATGTTCGAGGCGCCCTGCGTGAGGTTCCAGGCCGCGCCGATGTTGATGCCGGCGGTCGGGTCGAAATCGTTCCACTGCTGGTTGTACAGCGTGTCGTTCGGCGTGGTGGTGGTGCTCGCGAACACGCGGCGATCCGGCTCCGCGTAGGCCACGTCGCCGTCGGCGGCGAACGCCTGCGCGAGCGTGGCGGCATCGCTGCCCGACACGCGCTTGCCGAGCGACACCACGGCCGAGCCGTCCGACATGGTGTGATCGAGCTGCACGTTGTCGAAGCTCGGCAGCGTGGTGGGCTCGGCGCCGGTGGCGGCCGCGGCCAGCACGCGGGTCTGCGAGCGTTGCGCGTTCCACTGCGTCAGCACGCGGCTGATCAGGTTGCCCACGCGGGTCGGGTCCGCCGCGGTGGCGCCCGACGAGGCGGCCAGCATGCGGGCGCTGCTGGCGGAGTTCGAGGTGGAGGCGAGCTTCACGATCAGATGATCGACGGGCGCTTCGAAGGCGGCCAGCGTGACCACCGACGGCGTGGCGCTGCTGTTGCCGCTCGAACTGCCGGTGCTCGACGCGGTGCTGCTGGTCGAGCTGCTGCTGGCCTGCGAGGTGGCCAGCGCGGTGGTGCACATCGCCGAGGCGGTGCTGGTGCTGCCGCTGGTGCCCGACGACGAGGTCGAGGCGGTGGTGCCGGCCGCGGCCGAAGGGGCCGAGGGCGTGTCGCCGCCGCCACCGCCGCCGCAGCCGGCAATCACGGATGCGATCAGGGTCATCGAAACGACGGAGGCCAGCGTACGGATCTGACCCGGACGAAGCTGGGCGGTGTGGAAGCGCTCGTTTTTCATGAAATGTGACTCTTTCTTGTGGTTCGCAACCGCAATCCCTGCGGTCAGGGTGACCGCTGCTCGACGCCTGAACACGACTCCCCGGTCATGCACACTGCCAACGTCGAATGGATCACGGTCCGCATCTCCTGCTGCGCTGCCGCATGCAACAGAAGCTTCTGTTCCGGGTAACGGCGCCCCCTCACATTTCTTAATAGTTGCTTATCGATTTTCGTCAGCCAAAACGATTGCCTTGTCAGGAGGGCCGGATCGCAATCCCGGAAATGCATGAATGCGGAGCCGTCAATCGCCTGAATAGCGCCATGAAAACCCCGCTCATCAAGCGATCCACGGGGGTATGACGATTTGGAAAAATGAAAAAAAGCGTTAAAGAAGTCGCGGAATTTCAGCGTCGGGATGGGGAATCCGACGCAATCCGAATGGTCGAAAAGGCTTGAAAAACTGAAAGATTGTCAACGCGTCGACGGGATTCGTCGGGAGGAGTCAGCACGATGTCCGAAAGCAAATCGTATGGAATGAACCGCTTCAAGGCCGCGCTGGCCGCGCAGCGTCCGCAGATCGGCTGCTGGGTGTCGATGGCCGAGCCGTATCTGGCCGAGATCACCGCCACCGCCGGGTTCGACTGGCTGCTGATCGACGGCGAGCATGCGCCGAACGACGTGCGCAGCATCCTCGGGCAGTTGCAGGCGATCGCGCCGTATCGCGCCGAGGCGGTGGTGCGGCCCGTGGAGGGCGACACGGCGCTGATCAAGCAGCTGCTCGATGCCGGCGCGCGCACCCTGCTGGTGCCGATGGTGGAGACGGCCGAGCAGGCGCGGCGGCTGGTGGCGGCCACGCGCTATCCGCCACGCGGCGTGCGCGGGGTGGGCAGCGCCGTGGCGCGGGCCTCGCGCTGGAGCCAGCGCGCCGATTACCTCGATCTGGCCGACGAGGAGGTGTGCCTGCTGGTGCAGGCCGAAAGCGCCACCGCGCTCGACAACCTCGAGGCAATCTGCGCGGTGGACGGCGTGGACGGGGTGTTCATCGGCCCGGCCGACCTGGCCGCCTCGATGGGCCATCGCGGCGAGCCGCGCCATGCCGACGTGCAGTTCGCGATCGACGACGCCATCGCGCGCATCGTGCGCGCCGGCAAGGCGGCTGGCACGCTGACCGGCGAGGCCGCGCTGGCGCGCCATTACCTGGGGCTCGGCTGCCGCTTCGTGGCGGTGGGCGTGGACGTGCTGCTGTATGCGAACGCGGTGCGGGCCGTGGCACGCGAATTCGGCGTCGGGCCCGGCCCGGAGCCGCGCGAGAGCTGAAAAACGCGGAGCGCGCGGGCGCATCGTCACGCGGACTGTTACAGCGGTAACACGCCGTGGGCGGCGCCGGACAGGGCTTGCGGGCCGAGGCGTGCGTCCCGGGAAAGATCCGGTAAGACGCCGAAATTGCATCGTCGGCCGCAAGTTCCTAAAGTAAAGCGCACTCTTTCCCCAAAGAGTGTTATCGAAACGCGGTTTGCCTCGGCTCCGGACCTTCCGGGCCGAGGCGTTTTTTTTGCGGCGCGTGCATCGTTCGACCCTGCCCGCGCCGGCCGCGAAGCATGCGAAGATGACGCCCGACCCGGCTTCTCGACCGGGCGCACGACGGAGCGGCGATGGAAGGATGGTGGGCCGGCACGATCGCCGGCATCTGGCGGACTGGCCTGTGGGATCTGCTCGAGCGCTTGTGGGAGCTGATCCTGATGGTGTTTCACTTCCTGTTGTGGTTGCTGCGCCTGCTTGGCGGCGGCTGAAGCGCGGGCGCGGCTGCGGGCACGCGGCGTCGCGGGCGCGCCACGGCGCGCGAGGTGCCGGCTGCCACGTCGCATCGCCCCGGTAGAATCGAGCGCTCGGCGCCGGCCGTGTCTCGCCGGTGCGCACCGCCGCTTGACTACACAATCACGAATCGGGAGTGGTGATGACGCGAACCTTCGGATGGCTGGCGCTCGGCGCCATGATCTCGTTCTCGGTGGCGGCGACGGCCGCGCGGGCGGCGGAGGCGGCGGCACCGGTCGCCTCGCCGGCCGCGGCCACCGACGCGCGCTACGCGCACGTGCGGCTGTACGAGCGCTGGGTGCCGACCGTCGAGGTCGGCATCTCGCCCGCGCAGTGCAACGGCGGCGCGCACGGCGAGATCGTGACCGACTTCGGCAACTGGTCGAACACCATCCGGATGGCCAGCAACGGCGCGCCGGGCGGCTGCCTGATGCAGTTCGCCGTGATCGATCCCGACCGCAGCCTCGGCGCCTGGCAGCCGATCGCGCGCTTCTCGCCCACCGGCGACCCCGGCCAGTGCGGCAATGCCGGCATCCAGCGGATTCCGGTGGTGCGCACCCTCGAGGAGGCGCGCGCACGCGGCGCCGCGATCGTGGTGGACACCGACAATCGCCCCGGCGGCTGCGAGCTGCAGTTCGCCGTCAACGAGCCGGGCCCGCGCATCGGCGTGTGGTTCGCCACCGAGCACAGCCGCGGCCCCTGGGACAACGGCTGCCAGATGACCGGCGAGCAGGTCGCAGCGCCGGGCCAGCCGGCCACGATTCGCGTCGACACCGACGACGCGCGCTCGTCGTGCCTGTTCCGCATCGGCCTGTTTTCCGATGCTGCCCGCTGATCCGCCGCGCCGATGAATTCCGACGATCTCAAGGTGTTCCTGCACGTCGCCAAGACGCTCAGCATCTCGCGCACCGCGATGGAGGCCGGCACCAACCAGTCCACCATCAGCCGCCGCATCGGTCTGCTCGAGGCCGAGCTCGGCGTGCGGCTGTTCCGGCGCAGCGGCCGCGGCGTGGAGCTGACCGAGCGCGGCCGGCAGCTGCTCGGCTACGCGCAGGCCCTCGAGCGCACCCTCGACGACGCGCGCGAGGCGATGCGCAGCGGCGGCGGGCGCGGCCCGGAGAGTTTGACCATCGCCGCGCAGCCCACCATCGCGCGCATCATGTTCGGCCGCCTCGGCCATCTGCTGACGGCGCGCTATCCCGATACGCGGATCCGCTTCGTGGAAGGCCTCGCGAGCCAGATCCTGGGCCGCCTGAGCGAGGGCGAGATCGATCTGGCCGTGATGTACGTGCCCGCCCATCGCGGCGCGACGCAGTACGACCCCGTGCTCAGCGAGGCCGTGTGCCTGGTCACGCCGCCCGCGTACGCGCTGCCGGTGCCGACGCCGCCGGCCGGCGGCGCGGTGCCGGTCGCGCTGCTCGGCAGCGTGCCGCTGATCCTGCCCAGCACGCACCACGGCCTGCGCCTGCTGGTCGAGACGCTGGCCGAGCGGCACGGCTTCACGCCGCGCATCGCGCTCGAATGCGACGGCTCGATCTCGCTGACCAAGCGGCTGGTGATGGAACGTTGCGGCTGCACCGTGTTGCCGGCGGCCTCGGTGCTGGAGGAGGTGGCCGACGGCCGGCTGCGCGGCTTCGTGCTGAGCGAGCCGGCCGTGGCGCGCGAGGTGGCGATCGCCTGGCCGCAGAACCGCGCGATGGCCGAGGGCGTGTGGGACGTGGCGCGCACGATCCGCGATCTGGCGGCCACGCTGGTGGACGAGGGCAGCTGGCCCGGCACGACGCTGGTGGCGTCGAGCGGGCCGGGCGGGGCCGGCGAGGGCTGATGCCGCCGGCCCTCGCGGCACGGGCCGTCTTCAGGCCTGCTCGAGCCGGTTCGCCGGCGTGATCTGCCGCGGGTCGGTGCGCAGCTCGATCAGCGCGGCCACGCCGGCCTGGCGGGCACGCGCGAACGCGGCCGGGAAGTCCTCGGTGCGCTCCACGCGCTCGGCATGCGCGCCGAACGCGCGTGCCATCGCCACGAAGTCGGGATTCGCGAGCCGCGTGGCCGACACGCGGCCCGGGTATTCGCGCTCCTGATGCATGCGGATCGTGCCGAGCATCGCGTTGTTCACGACGATCACCACCAGCGGCGCGCCGAACTGCACGGCCGTGGCCAGCTCCTGCGGATACATCATGAAGCAGCCGTCGCCGGCGAAGCACACCACGTCGCGCTGCGGGTACTTCAGCTTCGCCGCGATCGCGGCCGGGAAGCCGTAGCCCATCGCGCCGTTGGTCGGCGCGAGCTCGGTGGCCATGCGGCGGTAGCGATAGAAGCGGTGCACCCACACCGTGTAGTTGCCGGCGCCGTTGGTGATCACGGCATCGTCGGGCAGCGTCGCGTCGAGATGCGCCACCACCCGCGCGAGATCCACGCCGTCGAGTTGCGGCGCGCTCGGCTGCGGCGTGGAATGCGCCACGTAGTCGGCGCGCGCGGCGGCGGTCCAGGCCTGCCAGCGCCGCGTGACGGCCGCCTCCAGCGGCGCGTGCGCGGCCAGCGCCTGCGCGAAGGCCGGCAGCGAGGCCACGATCGGCAGCCGCGCGTGATACACGCGGCCCAGCTCCTCGGGATCGGGATGCACGTGCACCAGCGTCTGCCGCGTCAGCGGGCTCTCGAACACGGTGTAGCCCGACGAGGTGGTCTCCGCGAGCCGCGAGCCGATCACGATCAGCAGGTCCGCGTCCCGCGCGCGCTTCGCCAGGGCCGGCGACACGCCGAGGCCGAGCTGACCCACGTAGTGCTCGTCGCGATTGTCGAGCAGGTCCTGGCGGCGGAACGAGGCCGCCACCGGCAGGTCGTTGGCCGTCGCGAAGCGGGCGAGGGCGGCGCAGCCCGCCTCGTCCCAGCCGGTGCCGCCGGCCACCACCAGCGGGCGCTCGGCCTTGCTCAGCAGTGCGTACAGTTCGTCGATCGCCTGCGGCTCCGGCGCCGCGCGCGCGACGCGCACCGGCGGCAGGTCCGCGATGCGCGCGGCCTCGAGCTCGCCGAACAGCACGTCCTCGGGCAGCGCGATCACCACCGGGCCCGGCCGGCCCGACAGCGCCGTGCTCCAGGCACGCTGCACGATCTCGGGAATCCGCTCGATGCGGTCGATCTCCACCACCCACTTGGCGATCTCGCCGAACATGCGGCGATAGTCGATCTCCTGGAACGCGCCGCGCCCGGCCACGCCAGTGTCGATCTGGCCGATGAACAGCAGCATCGGCGTGGCGTCCTCGCTGGCCGTGTGCACGCCGTTGGCGGCATGCGTGGCGCCGGGGCCGCGCGTCACGAAGCAGATGCCGGGGCGGCCCGTGAGCTTGCCGTAGGCGTCCGCCATGTTCGAGGCCGCGCCTTCGTGGCGCGTGGTGATGGTCTGCACGGCGGGCGTGTCGTGCAGCGCGTCGAGCACGGCGAGATAGCTCTCGCCGGGCACGCAGTAGACGGTGTCCGCGCCGTTGCGCACCAGCGCGTCCACGAGAATGCGGCCGCCGTTGCGTGGCGAATTGAGGTCAGGCATGGGATTCGAGCTCCTTGTTGCGGGTTTCCGGCAGGAACACCGCGGCGATGAGGACCAGCACGTAGGACGCGGCGGCCCACATGCCGATCGATTTGGCGAGGCCGGCCGCGG
Source organism: Burkholderia sp. (assembly GCA_030151225.1). Lineage (GTDB taxonomy): Bacteria > Pseudomonadota > Gammaproteobacteria > Burkholderiales > Burkholderiaceae > Burkholderia. The sequence goes on from JASLEG010000103.1 coordinate 52,227, forward strand.
CGCTCGTGAAGCCGACCGCGGCCGGCACCAGCGAGCCGATGCCACGGCCGAAGTTGTACGAGAAACCGCCCGCCGACGCGCGGATCTGCACCGGGAACAGCTCCGTGAAGCAGGCGCCCATGCCCGACACGATGCCGGACTGGAACAGGCCCAGCGGCAAGCCGAGCAGCAGCAGCGCGGCCGGCGGCAGGCGCAGCAGCGTGTAGGCGAGCACCGTGAGGATCGCGCCCGCGGCCGACAGCGCGAAGGTGCGGCGGCGGCCGATACCGTCGCTCAGATAGGCCATGCCGATGTAGCCGCAGAACGAGCCGAGCAGGTTCACGGCCAGATACGCGGTGGTCAGGTTCACGGCCAGATGCTGCGTCTGGCGCAGGTAGGTGACGAGCCAGGTCAGGATCGTGTAGTTGCCGCCGAGCGCGCCGGCCGCCATCAGCGAGGCCAGCAGCGTGCGCGGCAGCACCGACGGCGCGAATACCAGCGCGAAGGTGTCGAGCATGCCGTGCTGCGCGCGATGCTCGGCGGCCTGCTCGAACGCGTCCGATTCGGCCACGTTGCGACGCATCCAGAGCACCAGCAGACCGGGCACGATGCCGATCAGGAACAGCACGCGCCAGGCCAGATGCTCGGGCAGCACGTTGAACAGGGCCCAGTAGGCCAGCGCGGCGAGCGCATAGCCCACCGGCCAGCCGCTCTGCACCGCGCCCACCGCGCGGCCGCGAATGCGCCGGTCCACCACCTCGCCGATCAGGATCGCGCCGGCCGCCCATTCGCCGCCGAAGCCGAGGCCCTGCAGGCTGCGCGTGAACAGCAGCTGTTCGAAGCCGTTGGTGAACGCCGACAGCCCCGTGAACAGCGAGAACCACAGGATCGCGAGCTTCAGCACGCGCACCCGGCCGATGCGATCGGCCAGCACGCCCGCGATCACGCCGCCGATCGCCGAGGACACCAGCGCCGAGGTGCCGATCACGCCGGCCTGCGCCTGGGTCATGGCCCAGGTGCCGAGCAGCGTCGGAATCGCGAAGGCGAAGAACTGCACGTCCATCGCGTCGAGTACCCAGCCGAGGAAACAGGCCCAGAAGGTGCGACGCTGGGGCGGCGTCATGGTGCGGTACCACGGTTGCATGGCGGTTCGTCTCCTGCAGGCACGGGCGGCCTGTCGTCTGTCGTTGTCGGTATCGGCTCGGGCTTGCCGGGGCGGGCGGGGGTGGCGCCCGCTGCGGCAATCGCCCGGTCGATTATGGCGACGGCCCGCGGCCACGCGTTGCGCGTGCCGCATAGCAGCCATGCGCGCTGCGCGAATGCGGTTTGAAATGTGCCGGCGGCGCTTCGGTAAGGTGGTGCTCGGACGTCGTGATGGATCGACTGGATCGAATCGCGGCGCACTAATCAAGCTGTGCAGTCGAGCTAAACAAGGTTAACCCGAAAAGATCAGTCGTCTAATGACGTATCGCGAATGCTGAACGGTGTTGCCCGAGGTCGCGCCCGAATCGCCGCGCACGGCTCGGGGTGGATCCCGGTAACCATCTGCAATCCATTGAATAATAAGGAAAAGTATTATGGTGCCCGGCTTCGCGGGATCAACCCTGTGCGGGTATGCACCAAGTGTACAAGCGTGCTGCCGCCCCGATAGACTCGCTCCCTAGTTGTACGACGTGAGACAGCGGGTGGGTTGGCTGACGGTGATCGGACGACGATGCGCGAGCGAGCCCGATGGTAGCGGGCGAGCACGCGCGCGTCGCAGGTCTCCAGCCCGGGCCCGAGGTCGGCGCCGCTCGCCGCATATCCAATACTCGACATACCCTGAGGAGACATGACCATGCAAACGATCTTCACGCGCAAGCGCGTCGCCACCGCGCTCGTCGCGGCGCTGGCCGCCGCCACCGCGATGTCCGCCGAGGCGCGCGTATTCCGCTCGGCCGACGTGCACAGCGATACCTTCCCGACCAACATGGCCGTCAAGTTCATGAGCGACGAGATCAGCAAGGCCACGGGCGGCAAGGACTCGATCAAGGTGTACGGCAACAGCGCGCTCGGTTCGGAGAACGAAACGGTGGATCAGGTGCGGATCGGCGCGATCGACATGGTGCGTGCCAACGGCGCCGCCTTCAACGAGATCGTGCCCGAATCGATGATTCCGTCGTTCCCGTTCCTGTTCCGCGACGTCGATCATTTCCGCAAGGTCATGTACGGCCCCGAAGGCCAGAAGATCCTCGACGCGTTCAAGGCCAAGGGCATGATCGCGCTGACCTTCTACGAGAGCGGCGCGCGCTCGATGTACGCGAAGCGCCCGATCAAGTCGCCGGCCGACATGAAGGGTCTCAAGGTGCGCGTGCAGCCGTCCGATCTGATGGTGGACGAGATCCGCGCGATGGGCGGCACGCCCACGCCGATGCCGTTCTCCGAGGTGTACACGGGCCTGAAGACGGGCCTGGTGGACGCGGCCGAGAACAACCTGCCGTCATACGACGAAACCAAGCACTACGAAGTGGCCACCGTGTTCTCCGAAACGCAGCACGCCATGACGCCGGAAGTGCTGGTGTTCTCGAAGAAGATCTGGGACACGCTGAGCCCGCAGGAGCAGGCCGCGATCAAGAAGGCCGCCGCCGATTCCGTGCCGTACTACGTGAAGCTCTGGACGGCGCGCGAGAACGACGCGCGTGCCGCGGTGCTGAAGGGCGGCGCCACCATCGTGCCGTCCGCGCAGATCGACCGTGCCTCGTTCGTGAAGGCGATGCAGCCGCTCTGGACCAAGTACGAGAAGACCCCGCAGATGAAGCAGATCGTCGACGAAATCCAGCAGATCAAGTAACACGCGAGGCCCGGGCCGCGGCATGCGCTGCCCGGGTCGCGCTTGCCGCGGCCGCGCGCGGTTCGGCCCGGCCGCCTTTCCCGTTCGACAAGGATCGACAATGAGGTTCATCAAGCACTCGAACGACGTGCTGTTCATGGCGCTCGCGGTGGTGGCGTCGGCCAGTCTCGTCGTGCTGACGGCGCTCGTGTTCTACGCCGTGGTGATGCGCTACGTGTTCAACAACGCCCCCGACTTCGTGGAGCCGATCGCGCTGCTGCTGGTGATCGTGATCGCGATGTTCGGCGCCGCGATGAAGGTGCGCGACGGCGGCCACATCGGCCTCGATTCGTTCGTGCGCCGGCTCTCGCCGAGCAAGCAGACGATCGTGCACGGCTTCCAGCACGTCTGCCTGATCGCGTTCGCCGTGGCGATCATCCTCGGCTGCTACGAAATGGCCGAAACCACCATCGACGACCGCATCCCGATCATCGGCCTGCCCGAGGCGGTGCGTTACCTGATTCCGATGCCGGCGGGTCTCGCCATCATCCTGTTCTCGCTCGAGCATCTGCTCGCGCTCGGCAAGCGCAACCGGACCTGATCCACACATGGAACTCGCAATCCTTTCCGTCAGCTTCCTGCTGCTGCTGTTTCTCGGCGTGCCCGTGTCGTTCGCGCTCGGGCTGTCGTGCGTGGCGACCTACATCGCCGAAGGGCTGCCGCTCGCCACGGCGATGCAGTCCGTGATTTCCGGCATGAACGCGTTCTCGTTCCTGGCCGTGCCGTTCTTCATCCTGTCCGGCGAGCTGATGCTGCACGGCGGCATCGCCGACCGGATCCTGAACTTCGCGCAATCGATCGTGGGCCACTTCCGCGGCGGCCTGGGCATGGCCAACGTGGTGGCCTGCACGATGTTCGGCGGCGTGTCCGGCTCGCCCACGGCCGACACCTCGGCGATGGGCGGCGTGGTGATTCCGCTGATGAAGCGCGAGGGTTACAGCGCCGCCTACGCGGTGAACGTGACGACCCATGCCTCGCTGGCCGGCGCGCTGATGCCGACCTCGACCAACATGATCATCTACGCGTTCGCCGCGCAGGGGATCGTGGGCACGCTGAACGGCCACACCGTGAGCGGCGTGTCGATCGGCGACCTGCTGTTCTCGGGGCTGCTGCCGGTGCTGTGGGTGATGGGCTTCGTGCTGATGGCCGCCTACTGGCAGGCGCGCCGCTACGGCTATCCGCGTCGCCCCGACGGCAGCACCGCGCTGTCGAAATTCCCGGGCTGGTACGCCGTGGCGCGTGCCTTCGCGGGGGCGCTGCCGGGCCTCGGCGTGATCGCCATCATCCTGGTGTGCGTGGCCAAGGGCGTGGCCACGGCCACCGAGGCGGCCGCGATCGCGGTGGTGTATTCGCTGGTGCTGACGATCGTGGTGTACCGCACGCTGACGGCGAAGAAGCTGTGGCGCGCGCTGTCGCACGCGGCCCGCACCACCGGCGTGGTGCTGCTGCTGATCGCCGTGTCCAACATGCTGCGCTTCCAGATGTCGTACCTGGAGATCCCGGACACGATCGAGCACGTGCTGCTGCAGTCGAACGCGCAGCCGTGGCTGATGCTGTAGTACATCAACATCCTGCAGCTGTTCCTTGGCACCTTCGTGGACATGGCGGCGCACATCCTGATCACCACGCCGCTGTTCCTGCCGCTGGCGATGGCGTGTGGCGTGGGCCCGGTGCAGTTCGGCATCATGCTGCTGCTGAACTGCTCGCTCGGCCTCGTGCATCCGCCGATCGGCTCGGTGCAGTTCGTGGGCTGCGCGATCGGCGAGGTGTCGATCGGCGAGACGACCAAGACCGCATGGCCGTATTACCTCGCGATCTTCAGCGCGATCAACATCGTGACCTACATGCCGTTCTTCTCGACCTGGCTGCCGAGCCTCATCAGCGGGCATCCGGTGTTCTGAGTTCGAAGCGGGTCAGAAGAAGGGCAGACGGGCGCCGAGTGATCGGCGCCCGTCGTGTTTTCGGGGGCGGGATTTTCACCTCGATCCGATCGCCAAACGACAAGGGCCGGCCATCTCGTCGATGGCCGGCCCTTGTCGCTTGGTGCTGCCAGGTCGCTCAGTGGACCCAGTGGCAGCTGCGGTGATGATGGTGATCGAAATGGCACACCTTGTGCGGGCGGGCTTCCGCGTTCGTCACGAGGAGGGCGAGCGTCACGGCCAGTGCCGATGCGAGCAGAGTCTTCATGGATATGTCCTGAACGGAGTCGTGTGATTGTGGTACCGGGCGGGCGTGGCCATCCTGCGAGGCCGTGTCGATTTCATCGCGCCGACCGGGTTCGTTGCCGAACGGGTTTGATCATACGAAGTCGCCCGATTTCAGGTGCAACGGTTTGTAACGGTAAATTTAATTCAGCATTCAAACATCTTACGGCGCGGACATCGCAGCGCTTTCAAACCGGAAACTGCGTGGTCGAGAGGATCTCCTTCAACACGACGAAGGTGCGGATCTGTCTCACGCCGGGCAGATACAGCAGCTGCTCGGCATGCAGCCGATTGAAGGTGTCGCTGTCGCGCGTGCGCACCATCATGAAGGCGTCGAACTCGCCCGTCACGACGTGGCACTCCATGCAGCCCGACACCTTCTGCGCCACCTTCTCGAATGCCGCGAACGACTCGGGCGTGGAGCGATCGAGCACCACGCCGATCATCACCAGCATCCCGGCATTGAGCGCCTTCGGCTCGAGCAGGGCCACCACACCGCGGATCAGCCCGGCCGCCTTCAGCTTCTCGACGCGCCGCAGGCAGGCGGGCGGGCTCAGGTTCACGCGCGCCGCGAGCGCGACGTTCGACACGGACGCGTCGCGCTGCAGCGCGCGCAGGATCGCGCGATCGGTGCGGTCGAGCTCCGCGCCGGCGGCCACGGCCTTCGCGATCGTGCTGGTTCGTTTTGTTGCGCACATGAGCCGTTTTCCTTAATGAAATATCGCTGGATCATTCAATCGTTTTCGAATCATCGGAAATCCGAAATTTTTTTGCAACCCTGCTTCGCGCGATCGCTTCTACGATGTTCGTGACGTTTCGACGACGGCCGCGGCCCGCGAAACGCACGTCACCCCCAGCCAAGGAGCGAGGCATGAACCTTCAGAAATTCCCGCGTTATCCGTTGACCTTCGGCCCCACGCCGATCCAGCCGCTCGCGCGGCTCAGCGCGCATCTGGGCGGCAAGGTCGAGCTGTACGCGAAGCGCGAGGACTGCAACAGCGGGCTCGCGTTCGGCGGCAACAAGACCCGCAAGCTCGAATACCTGATCCCCGACGCGATCACGCAGGGTGCCGACACGCTGGTGTCGATCGGCGGCGTGCAGTCCAACCAGACGCGTCAGGTCGCGGCGGTGGCCGCACATCTGGGCATGAAGTGCGTGCTGGTGCAGGAGCACTGGGTCAACTACGAAGACGCCGTCTACGACCGGGTCGGCAACATCCAGATGTCGCGCATGATGGGCGCGGACGTGCGGCTGGTGTCCGACGGTTTCGACATCGGCATCCGCAGGAGCTGGGAGGATGCGCTCGACGAGGTGCGCGCGAACGGCGGCAAGCCGTATCCGATCCCGGCCGGCTGCTCGGAGCATCCCCTCGGTGGCCTGGGCTTCGTGGGCTTCGCCGAGGAAGTGCGCGCGCAGGAGGCCGAGCTCGGCTTGCGCTTCGACTACATCGTGGTGTGCTCGGTCACGGGCAGCACGCAGGCGGGCATGGTGGTGGGCTTCGCGGCCGACGGGCGCGCCGATCGCGTGATCGGCATCGACGCCTCGGCCAGGCCGGCCCAGACCCGCGAGCAGATCCTGCGGATCGCGCGCGGCACCGCCGATCGCGTCGAGCTGGGCCGCGCGATCACCGATGCCGACGTGGTGCTCGACGAGCGTTTCGGCGGCCCCGAATACGGCCTCGCCAGCGAGGGCACGCTCGAGGCGATCCGCCTGTCGGCGCGCCTCGAGGGCATGCTGACCGATCCCGTCTACGAAGGGAAATCGATGCACGGCATGATCGAGAAGGTGCGGCTCGGCGAATTCCCGGCCGGCTCGAAGGTGCTGTACGCCCACCTGGGCGGGGTGCCGGCGCTGAGCGCCTATCACGACCTGTTTGCCCAGGGCTGAGCGGCGCCGGCCTGATCGTGCGTCGAGATCACGATTCGCGATCACGCCATCAGCAAACGCCATTGGCGAAACCGCGCCGCATGCGGTTTACTGGATGCCCCGCGGCGCGCCGATGGCCGGCGCGCGCGACATGCATTCGGAGACAGGCATGGCAGACATCAACAGCCAGTTCCGGCTCGACGGGCGCCGCGCGCTCGTGACCGGATCGGGGCGCGGCATCGGCCACGCCCTCGCACGCGGGCTCGCCGAGGCGGGCGCCGCGATCGTGATCAACGACCGCAATCCCGAGAAGGCGGCCGCGCTGGCCGCCAGCTTCCGCGAGGAAGGTTTCGATGCCGCGCACGCGGTGTTCGACGTGACCGACTCGCATCAGGCCACGGCCGCGATCGACGCGTTCGAGGGCGAGACCGGGCCGATCGACATCCTCGTCAACAACGCCGGCATCCAGCGCCGCGCCCCGCTCGAACAGTTCTCCGACGAAGACTGGCACGCGCTGCTGCGCGTGAATCTCGACGGCGCGTTCATCGTGTCGCGCGCCGTGGCGCGCCACATGATCGAGCGCGGTCACGGCAGGATCATCAACATCTGCTCGGTGCAGAGCGAGCTGGCGCGGCCCTCGATCGCGCCGTACGCGGCCACCAAGGGCGCGCTGCGCATGCTGACCAAGGGCATGTGCGCCGACTGGGCGCGCCACGGCATTCAGGCCAACGGCCTCGCGCCCGGCTATTTCGCGACCGAGATGAACCAGGCGCTGGTGGACGATCCCACCTTCAACGAATGGATCTGCAAGCGCACGCCGGCCGGCCGCTGGGGGCAGGTCGAGGAGCTGATCGGCGCGGCGGTGTTCCTGGCCTCGCCGGCGGCGAGCTTCATCAACGGTCAGACGCTGTTCGTGGACGGCGGCCTGACGAGCACGGTGTGAGCCCATGAACGACATCGACGACAAGACCCTGCCGGGCGATCCGAACCAACCCGACGACGTGGGCAGCCCCTTGCGGCTGCGCTGCATGTGCCTCGTGATCCATGCGCCGAACGACCTGCGCTACGAGGCGGGCGAGGTGGAGGCGCCGGGCGCGGGCCAGGTGCGCGTGCAGGTGGCGATGGGCGGCATCTGCGGCTCGGATCTGCACTACTTCCGCCACGGCGGCTTCGGCGCGATCCGCCTGCAGCAGCCGATGGTGCTCGGCCACGAGGTGGCCGGCACGGTGGTGGAGGTGGGCGAGGGCGTGCACGACGTGCGCGTGGGCGATCGCGTGGCGGTCAACCCGAGCCGGCCCTGCGGCAAGTGCAGGTTCTGCCTCGAGGGGCTGCCGAACCAGTGCCTCGACATGCGCTTCTACGGCAGCGCGATGCGCATGCCGCACATCCAGGGCGCGTTTCGCGGCGCGCTCGTGTGCGAGGCGGTGCAGTGCGTGAAGGTGGCCGATCACGTGCCGTTCACGCTGGCCGCGATGGCCGAGCCGTTCGCGGTGGGGCTGCATGCCGTGTCGCGCGCGGGCCCGCTGATCGGGCGGCGCGTGCTGATCTCGGGCTGCGGGCCGATCGGCGCGCTGGCGGTGGCGGCCGCGCGGGCGCACGGCGCGCGCGAGGTGGTGGCCACCGACGTGGTGGAGGAGCCGCTGGCGGTGGCGAAGGCGCTCGGCGCGGATCGCGTGGTCAACGTCGCGGCGGACCCGGAATGGAAGGCTGCGTATGCGGCCGACAAGGGCAGCTTCGACGTGATGATCGAGTGTTCGGGCAACGAGCGTGCGCTGCGCGACGGGCTCGAGGTGCTGCGCCCGCGCGGCGTGGTGGTGCAACTCGGGCTCGGCGGCGACGTGGCGATTCCGCAGAACGTGGTGGTGGCCAAGGAGCTGACGATCTGCGGCTCGTTCCGCTTCCACGCCGAGTTCGCGCTCGCCGTGCAGCTGATCAACGAAGGCCGTGTCGATCTCGCGCCGGCCGTCACGCGCGTGTTCCCGGCGCGCGAGGCGAACGAGGCGTTCGCGCTCGCCGGCGACCGTCGCCGCGCGATGAAGGTGCTGATCGACTTCTCCGAAGCGGCTGAAGCCGCCGACGCGACCGAGGCCTGAACGATCGGCCCGGCCCCTGCCGCGCCGCGATCGTGCGGTGCGGCAGAGGAACCCGTCTAGTTTTTCCCTGAAGCGTCGGTGCCCGCCGATGCTAAGCTGCGCCGGATCTTGTCATTGTTCGATGTCAAAAACGGAGACCCGGAATGATTCCCTCGACCTTCTGTCTGCTGATCGTGTTGCTGCTGCCGTTCGTGTGGACCGTGTGCGCGAAGTCGGCGGGCGGCTACGACAATCGCGCGCCGCGCGCCTGGCTGGCCGGCCTCGAGGGCTGGCGCGGCCGCGCCGTCGCCGCGCATCAGAACGCGCTCGAGGCGCTCGCGATGTTCGTGGCCGCGCTCGCGGTGGCCTGGCACAACGGCGCGAATCCGGCCCGCATCGACACGCTCGCCACCGCCTTCGTGATCGCGCGCGTGCTGCACGGGCTCCTCTACGTGGCGAACTGGGCCGCGCTGCGCTCGCTCGTGTGGTTCGTCGGCATGGTCTGCCTGGTGTGGATGTTCTTCGTGGCGCCGTGAGCGCCTGCCGCGCGATGCCGGCTCAGGTCGTTGCGGACGCAACGGTCCGCGCATCGCGTCCGGCATCGCTCGCCACCCAGTCGCGCACGGCCTGCACGAACAGTCGCAGCGCCGTGGGCGGATGGCGATTGGCCGGGTAGTAGAGCGCGAGCCCCGGCATCGACACGCTCCATTCACGGAGCAGCGCCACCAGCCGGCCGCTGGCCAGATGCTCGGCCACCTGGCTCTCGGGCGTCCAGGCCACGCCGATTCCGGCCAGCGCCGCCTCGACCATCGAGTTGATGTTGCCGAGCGTCATCGGCCCGTCCACGTCGAGGCTCACGGTCTTGCCGTTCGAATGGAAATCCCAGCGATACATCGCGCCGCTCTCGAAGCGAAAGCGGATGCAGCGGTGCTGCATCAGGTCGGCCGGCTGCGCGGGCGCCGGATGCCGTTCGAGATAGGCCGGCGAGGCCACCGGCACGAAGCGCATGTCGGGCCCGAAGCGCACCGCGATCATGTCGCGCGGCACGTCGTCGAACATGCGGATGCCCGCGTCGAAGCCCTCGGCCACGACGTCGATCAGCCGCGTATCGGTCACGAATTCGACGTGGATATCGGGATAGCGCAGCAGGAAATCGGGCAGCACGTGGCGGATCAGCGCGCGCGCCGCCAATTCCGATGCGTTGATGCGCACCGAGCCGGCCGGGCGGTTCTGCGCCGTGGCGACTTCGTCCACGGCGTTCTCGAGATCGGTCAGCGCCGGGCCCACGCGGCGCAGCAGCTGTTCGCCGGCCTCGGTCAGCGCGACCGAGCGCGTGGTGCGATTGAACAGGCGCACGCCGAGGCGCGCCTCGAGGCCCCGCATCGCGTGGCTCAGCGCCGAGGGCGACACGGCCAGCGACAGCGCCGCGGCCCGGAAGCTGCGCTGCTCGGCGATCGCCACGAAGGCGGTCAGTTCGGAAAGTCCGGCACGCAGCATGGGTGAATCCGGTTCATCGAGGAAGGAGGGCGAGGCGGCTGCCCCGTCGCGCGTAGCGTAGCACTGGCGCCGCGCGCCGTGTTGGCGGGGCGCCGCGGCGAACCGGTGCGTGCATCAGAACAGGTGCGCGCGTCGGCCTCACCACCCGCCGAAGGCGGTCGTGGTGCGTTGATGGGCAATGAGAATGCACGAAGGTCGCCGATGCGCCAACGCTCGCCATCAGCCCGACGAAGCGACGAAGCCCGCGCGGGCCGGCCGGGCGGGCTTCGAAAAAAAACGCCCTCGTCGCATGGGGCACACGACGACGAGGGCGAAGGGTAGAACAGTGTGGCGGGAGGCGGCAGCGTGTGCCGCGGCCCGCGCCGATCAGGCCGCGACCGCTTCGCTCTTCGCGGCAGCCGGTTCCACGTCCTGGCGGATCAGGAAGTCGAAGGCCGACAGCGACGCCTTCGCGCCTTCGCCCACGGCGATCACGATCTGCTTGTACGGCACCGTGGTCACGTCGCCGGCCGCGAACACGCCGGGGATCGAGGTCGCGCCGCGTGCATCCACGATGATCTCGCCGTGCTTCGACAGCTCGATCGTGCCCTTCAGCCATTCGGTGTTCGGCACCAGGCCGATCTGCACGAACACGCCCTCGAGCTCGATGCGCTTCGTTTCGCCCGTCTCGCGTTCGAGGTACACGATACCGTTCAGCTTCTGGCCGTCGCCGGTCAGCTCGGAGGTTTGCGCGCTGGTGATGATCGTGACGTTCTTGAGGCTGCGCAGCTTGCGTTGCAGGACTTCGTCGGCACGCAGCGTCGTGCCGAACTCGATCAGCGTGACTTCGCGCACGATGCCGGCCAGATCGATTGCGGCCTCGACACCCGAGTTGCCGCCGCCGACCACCGCCACGCGCTTGCCCTTGAACAGCGGGCCGTCGCAGTGCGGGCAGTAGGCCACGCCCTTGTTGCGGTATTCGCGTTCGCCCGGCACGTTCAGTTCGCGCCAGCGTGCGCCGGTGGACAGCACGATGGTCCTGGACTTCAGCACCGCGCCGTTCTCGAGATGGATCTCGTTGAGCGCGCCCGGCACGAGCTTCGTGGCGCGCTGCACGTCCATCACGTCCACGTCGTATTGCTTGACGTGCTGTTCGAGTGCCACCGCGAACTTCGGCCCTTCCGTTTCCTGCACCGAGATGAAGTTCTCGATCGCCATCGTGTCGAGCACCTGGCCGCCGAAGCGCTCGGCCACCACGCCGGTGCGGATGCCCTTGCGTGCCGAGTAGATCGCGGCCGCGGCGCCCGCGGGGCCACCGCCCACGATCAGCACGTCGAACACGTCCTTCCTGGCGAGGTCACGGGCAGCACGTTCGCCGGCGCCCTTGTCGATCTTCGCGAGGATTTCCTTCACGCTGCTGCGGCCCTGTCCGAAGTTCTCGCCGTTCAGGAACATGGTGGGCACGGCCATCACCTGGCGCTTCTCGACTTCGTCCTGGAACAGCGCGCCGTCGATCGCCACGTGGCGGATGCGCGGGTTCAGCAGCGCCATCACGTTCAGCGCCTGCACGACTTCCGGGCAGTTCTGGCACGACAGCGAGAAATACGTCTCGAAGGAGAACTCGCCTTCGAGGTTGCGGATCTGCTCGATCGTCGCGTCGTCGAGCTTCAGCGGATGACCGCCGGCCTGCAGCAGCGCGAGCACGAGCGAGGTGAATTCATGGCCCATCGGGATGCCCGCGAAGCGGATGCCGGTGGCCTGGCCCGGTTCGCCGATCGTGAACGACGGCTTGCGTTCGGCGTCGTCGCGGCGTTCCACCACCGTGACGCGCGTCGACAGCTCGCCGATCTCCTTCAGCAGCGAGAGCAGCTCCTGCGACTTCGCGCCATCGTCGAGGGAGGCGACGAGTTCGATCGGGCGGGTGATCTTGTCGAGGTACGACTTCAACTGATTCTTGAGATTGGCGTCGAGCATGATAATTCGGATTCCGTAGTGTTTTTGGCACCTCGCCGGAGGCGAGGAGGCGTGCCGGCCCGGGTAGGGCCGCACGGTCGAGCGCCTCGCGGCGCCCGCTGTTATCTGCAGGATGCGTTGACGCTCAGATCTTGCCGATCAGGTCGAGCGACGGGGTCAGCGTTTCTGCGCCCGGCGTCCACTTGGCGGGGCAGACTTCACCCGGATGCGATGCGACGTATTGAGCAGCCTGCACCTTGCGCAGCAGCTCGCCAGCGTCACGGCCGATGCCGTTGTCGTGGATTTCGGCGATCTTGATTTCGCCTTCCGGATTGATCACGAACGTGCCACGCAGTGCCAGGCCTTCTTCTTCGATCAGCACGTCGAACGCGCGAGCCAGCTTTGCCGTCGGGTCGCCGACCAGCGGGTACTGGATCTTGGCGATCGTGTCCGACGTGTCGTGCCATGCCTTGTGCGTGAAGTGCGTGTCGGTCGACACGCCGTAGATTTCCACGCCCAGCTTCTGGAACTCTGCGTAGCGATCTGCCAGGTCGCCCAGTTCCGTCGGGCACACGAACGTGAAGTCGGCCGGGTAGAACACGAAGACCGACCACTTGCCCTTCAGGTCTTCGTCGCTGACCTGCACGAAATCGCCCTTGTGGTAAGCGGTTGCCTGGAACGGTTGGAGCTTGCTGTTGATGATCGGCATTTGCGGTTTCCTTTGGTTGAAAAGGTGATCAGGAAGTGATCAGGAGCGGCCAGTATGACGATTCGGCCGAGCGATGTGAAATTGCTTGTTTCAATGACCGGGATCGGGATTTTCTATGTGACCCGATTTCAGGTCGGATCGAGTCTCGGGCCGGGCCGACAGGCCGGGCGCCGAAGGCGGGGAAAAGCAGGTGGGGCAGGTGGAAAGCCTTGCCGCGCGGGGGGCGTGAAGCCCGATGCGCCGATTTTTCCGGAACCCGCCTCGGCAGTGCGAAGGGCAGGTTGGCTCGCGACGCAAAGCCGCGTCGAATCGGCACGAATGGCGCGATTTTCTCCGATTTGTCCGGCCTCGTCCAGCCCCCACACGATGAAATCGCGATGCGACTCGATATACTGCCGCCCATGCCGAATCCGCGCGTGCCGTGCGCGCCGGCGAACCGACTTCAAGAAAAAATCGACAAGAACATGACCGTGAATCCGCCCGACGTGATGGTGCGCTCGCGCGCCGACGCCGCGATCGAAGCGCTGGCCGCGCGCACGACCGCCGCCTTGCCCCTGCGCGGCGCGCCGGCGCAGGCGCTGCACACCTTCCTCGTGTTCGGCTTCCGGCAGGCCTGGGTGTGCCTGTTCGGCGGCCTGATGGTGGGCCTGCTGATCGCCACCTTCCTGGCGTATCCGCGCGACGCGGCGCTGTCGCGTTACGACTTCCTGACGCTCGCGGCCGTGGCGATCCAGATCGGCCTGATCGCCACGCGTCTCGAAACCTGGGACGAGGTGAAGGTGATCCTGCTGTTCCACGTCGCGGGCACGGCCATGGAAGTGTTCAAGACGGCGGTGGGCTCGTGGATCTACCCCGAGCACTCGCTGCTGCGCATCGGCGGCGTGCCGCTGTTCACGGGCTTCATGTACGCGTCGGTCGGCAGCTACCTGGCGCGCGCGATCCGCGAATTCGACCTGCGCTTCACCGGCCATCCGTCGTTTCCCGTCACGGCCGCGCTGTCGGTGGCGATCTATGCGAACTTCTTCACCCACCATTACTGGTTCGATCTGCGCTACCTGCTGATGGCGCTGGCGGCGGTGGCGTTCCGGCATTGCCACGTCCACTATCGCGTCAGCCGCCGCTATCACCGCATGCCGATGCTGCTCGGCTTCGTGCTGATCGCCACCTTCATCTGGCTGGCCGAGAACGTCGGCACCTTCACGCATGCGTGGCTGTACCCCGCGCAACGCGATGGCTGGTCGCCGGTGTCGGTCTCGAAGCTCGGCGCGTGGTTCATGTTGACGATCATGAGTTACGTGATCGTGACGCTCGTGAACCGGCCGCGCGAGTGGCACGGCGAGGCGGCGGCGCGCGCGCCCGACTGAGGCGCGTGGCGAAGGGGGCAGGCAGGCGCGTGAAGCGGCGGTAGAATGCCGGTTTTCCAATCCGCCGCGGGTTCGCGATCCGGTTCGCGAGATTCGCGGCGCGGCGCTCAGCTCACATGACCCACACCGACGACAAAACCCTCGACGAACTCGACCAGTTCCTGACCTCCGACATCATGTCGGAGAACACCATGACGATCGAGATGCTCGACGGCTACCTGACCGCGATCGCGATCGGCCCGACCACGATCGCCCCGACCGAATGGCTCGCCGATGTCTGGGGCCCGAGCGAGGACGACGCGCCCGACTTCGAGACCTACGAGCAGGCCGAGCACGTGTTCAACCTGATGATGCGTCACTACAACGCCATCCTGCACACGTTCGAGACCGATCCCGGCTCGCTCGCGCCGCTGTTCAGCGTGAACGAGGTGGAAGAGGGCGACGACACGCACGAATACATCGACGCCGAAGCCTGGGCCAACGGTTTCTTCCAGGGCATGGGCCTGTGCTGGGATGACTGGCAGGCGCTGATCGATCACGCCGACGCCGAAACCATGCTGCGTCCGCTGCGCCTGCTCGGCAGCGACGATCTCGACGACGAGGAGCGCGAGCTGATGACGGTGCCGGCCGAGCGCGAGGCGCTGTCGGAACAGGTGCCGCCGGCCGTCGTGAGGATCCACGAATTCTGGCTGCCGCATCGCGCCGGTTTGCCGTCGCGCCTGCTGGCGCAGACGATCCAGCGCGACGCGCCGAAGGTCGGTCGCAACGATCCCTGCCCGTGCGGCAGCGGCAAGAAGCACAAGAAGTGCTGCGGTGCCGACGACGACGCGCAGGACTGAGCCCGGACGCGCTCGGGAAGCCGGCCCTGCCAATGAAAAACGCGGCGCACCGTCAACCGGTGCGCCGCGTTTCCTGCGTCTGGCCTGCGCGCCTTACTTCAGCCCGAAGCCCAGCGACTCGAGCGCCGCGGCGAGCCGGTCACGGCCCGACAGCGCTTCCGGGCCGCGCACGCGGCGCGAGGCCTGCGAGGTCCAGTTCAGCTCGCTCATCTGCTGGCCGCGCTGGAACGCGTGCATCGACGCGTCGTAACCGGCCCGCGCCTCGGCCGTCTCGGCCTGGTAGCGTTCCTCGTGCAGCACCAGCGAGGCGGGCAGGCGCGGCTTGACGTCGGTGGCCACGGCCGGGTCGGGATAGCCGAGCGTCAGCCCGAACACGCCGAACGCCTCGGGCGGCAGCCCCAGCTCCGCGGCGACCGCCTCCGGCTGGTTGCGCATGCCGCCGATGTAGCAACTGCCGATGCCGAGCGATTCGAGCGCCACCACGGTGTTCTGCGCGGCGAACGCCGCGTCGGCGATCGCCACCACCAGCGCTTCCAGGTAATCGAGGCCGGCGCCCGGCATCTGCTCGGTGATCGACACGCGGCGCAGGCGCGACAGGTCGGCCACGAACACGAGCAGCAGCGGCGCGTTGGCGACGTGCTTCTGGTTGCCGGCGCAGGCGGCCAGACGCGCCTTGCGTTCGGTGTCGCGCACGGCCACCACGCTCCAGGCCTGCAGGTTCGACGAGGTCGGCGCCGACTGCGCGGCCGCGGCGATCGTCTCGAGGATGTCGGCGGGCAGCGCGCGATCGGCGTAGGCGCGCACCGAGCGGTGGGCGAGCAGGGTGGCGATCACGTCGTTGACGGCCGCGTCGGCGGCGCCGGCTTGCGGCGCCCAGGCCGCGCCGTAGCGCTCCCGCAGCAGCGCGTGGCGGGTGTCGGTGCGGCGGGCTTCGGCGGTGGCCGTGGCTGTGTCGTTCATACCGTAAACGTCTCCAGACATCGATGAAAAGGCGACATGGTATGCGAGCGCGGCCCGGCGCGCTGCATCGCGTGCGCGCCGACAGCGAATCGTCAGGTGGCGACGGCCGGTGGACGCGAGGCGTTTCCGCCTGGCTCAGTGCAGGTAGGTGACCTGCCGATCGCGGGCGCGGATCTCGAGCCCGGCGTCGAGCAGCGAGATCGAGAACCAGCGCGTGAGCTTGAGTACGCCGCTGACGGAGAACGCCGGCAGCCAGTCGTTGAGCACGCCGATCGCGGCCTCGCCGCGGGTCGACTGCAGGTGCGCGATGGTCTGCAGCAGCGAGGCCTCGTCATGGGCGAGGTCCTGCGCGCAGCGGCAGCGCATGTCGAGCGGGCGCGCGGCGGAGCAGGCCAGCGTGTTCATCAGCAGGTCGAAATGGTCGAGCCCGTCGTGGTTCAGGCCCGCCTCGACCAGCACGTCGCGCCACGAATACGCGGTGCGCGCGTTGGCGTTGCTGCCGCAATCGGGATGCAGCCAGGTCCGCACGGCGGTCAGCACGACGCGCTCGGCGGTGTCGGGGTCGCCCGCGAGCGGGTCGTCGAACAGCGAGGCACGGCGCGCGGCGAGTCGCGTGTCACTCATGGCACCTCCTTGAAACGTCGGAAAAGGATCGAAGAGCGCGGGGCGGCGGCCGGTCAGCCTTGCCATTCGCGCACGAATGCATCGCGCGCGGGGCGAGCCGCCACCGGCGCGTCGGGCGCGGGCGTGCCCACGTAGATGAAGCCGAGCAGCCGCTCGTTCGGTGCGAAGCCGAGTGCGTCGTGCAGCACCGGCTCGCGCGAATCGGGCCCGGTCGACCAGAAGCCGCCGTAGCCGAGCTGGTGCACGGCGTTGAGCAGGTTCATCGCGGCGGCGCCGACGGCCAGCAACTGCTCGGTCTCCGGCACCTTGCGATGCGGCGCGATGGCCGCGGCGATCGCGATCAGCACCGGTGCGGCCAGCGGCTTGTTGGCCCGGTGCGCGTTGGCGCCGGGCGCGGCATCGGGGTCGCGCGCGTCGGCCACCTGCACGAACAGCCGGCCCAGCGCGCGGCGCGCCTCGCCGCGGATCACCACGAAGCGCCACGGCTTCAGGTTGCCGTGGTCGGGCGCGCGCAGCGCCGCGTCGAGGATCGCGTCGAGTTCGGGCTGGCTCGGGCCCGGCTCGGCCAGCGGCCAGTACGACTGACGCGACAGCAGGTTCGCCAGCGCGTCGACGGGGGCGTGACTGGCGGGCAGGGGAAGACGGGAAAGGGTGGAAGTCATCTCGATGGAATCCGTTCTGACGATGGACGAATCATCGAACAAATCGGGATTAAATGCAAATAATTCTCATTTGCGATTGAGAAATAGGGCAATAACAATTCCGAACCGTGAAGAAATCGCGCGTGTCATGGGGGCGTCATCTGGAACCGCATGATGTTGCGCGAGCCGTCGATACGCGCGTGCGCCGATGGTCAAGGCGGCAAATCCGTAGCATGATCGTTGCTGGCTTCAATGCACGCCGGCGGCGCATGCGGGCCGGCTCGACGCCGCTTTTCGGGCAGGGCCGGGCGAGCACTGCCTCACGGTGGCGCATCGCGATCGGCGGCGTGCGGTGGTGCGCACTGGTGCGGTGCGCGATGCAATCAAACGGTGCCATATCGGTGTGTCGGGCGGTGCGCGGCTTGGATCGGAGCAAGGCACGAAACTTGCTCGGATACAGACGCCGGTCCGGCACGCGATGCCGAACACAAGAAAGAGATGGAGAGAAATCCTGAATGAAGCCATTCGATGAAATGCTGTTATCCGGCGACGCGGTGCGCGCACCTTACGAACGCCTCAAGCAATGGCTCGACACGCAGGATCCCGCGAGTCTGGCGCAGAAGGCCCACGACGCCGAAGGCGTGTTCCGCCGCACCGGCATCACGTTCGCCGTGTACGGCGACGCCGAAGCCGCCGAACGGTTGATTCCGTTCGACATCGTGCCGCGCATCATTTCCGGTCAGGAGTGGGCGCGGCTCTCGCAGGGCATCGAGCAGCGCGTGATGGCGCTCAATGCGTTTCTCGACGACATCTATCACCGCCAGGAAATCGTGCGCGCCGGCATCGTGCCGAAGCACCTGATCGCGCACAACGAGGCGTTCCTGCCCGAGATGATCGGCTTCCGGCCGCCGGGCAACGTCTACACGCACATCATCGGCACCGACATCGTGCGCACGGCCGAGAACCAGTTCTACGTGCTCGAGGACAACGCGCGCACGCCGTCGGGCGTGTCGTACATGCTCGAGAACCGCGAAACCATGATGCAGCTGTTCCCGGAGCTGTTCCAGCGCGTCAAGGTGCGGCCCGTGGAAACCTACCCGCAGCTGCTGCGCCAGTCGCTCGCGGCGGTCTGCCCGCCGGGCGGCAACGCCGACAACCCCACCGTGGCCGTGCTGACGCCCGGCATCCACAATTCCGCCTACTACGAGCACGCGTTCCTGGCCGACCAGATGGGCGTGCACCTGGTGGAAGGGCGCGACCTGCAGGTGATCGATGGCCGCGTGGCGATGCGCACCACCGAGGGCTTCCGCGCCATCGACGTGCTGTATCGCCGGCTCGACGACGCCTTCCTCGATCCGCTCACGTTCCGCTCCGATTCGGTGCTCGGCGTGGCCGGCATCATGGACGTCTACCGCGCCGGCAACATCACGATCGCCAACGCACCGGGCACCGGGATCGCCGACGACAAGGCGATCTACTCCTACATGCCCGAGATCGTGGAGTTCTACACGGGCCGCAAGGCGCTGCTGGAGAACGTGCCGACCTGGCGCTGCGGCGAGGCCGACAGCCTCAAGTACGTGCTCGAGCACCTCGAGGAACTGGTGGTGAAGGAAGTGCACGGCTCCGGCGGCTACGGCATGCTGGTGGGGCCGGCCTCCACGCGCGAGGAGCGCGAGACGTTCTCGGCCAAGCTGCGCGCCAAGCCGAGCAACTACATCGCGCAACCCACGCTCGCGCTGTCCACCACGCCGATCCTGACCGAGGCCGGTCTCGCGCCGCGCCATGTCGACCTGCGCCCGTTCGTGCTCGTCTCGGACCGGATCCGCATCACGCCGGGCGGGCTCACGCGCGTGGCGCTGAAGGAAGGCTCGCTGGTGGTCAACTCGAGCCAGGGCGGCGGTACCAAGGACACCTGGGTGCTGGCCGACTGAGACGGCCGCACGATACCCGGAGCGCGCGGTCGCACCGCGCCGCGCGCCACAGCAATGACGATCGGAGTCACAGGACATGCTTCTTGGACGGACTGCAAGCGGTCTCTACTGGATGTATCGGTACATCGAACGCGCCGAAAACACCGCGCGCATCGTGGATGCGGGCCTGCGCATGGCCCTCACGCGCGCGGCCGACGCGCCCGACGAATGGACCTCGGTGCTGGTCAGCTCGGGGGCCGATGACGGTTTCCGCGAAAAGTACGACGAATACACGGGCGACAACGTGGCCGACTACCTGCTGCGCGACCGCGACAACCCCTCGAGCGTGCTGTCGTGCATCGAATTCGCGCGCTCCAACGCGCGCATGGTGCGCACCGCGCTGACCCGCGAGCTGTGGGAAACCGTCAACGACGCGTGGCAATCGGTGAAGCGCGTGCTGGCGCGGCCCGTGAATTCGGCCGCGCTGCCGGCGATCCTCGACCACATCAAGCGCGAAACGGCGCTGATCCTCGGCAGCTTCTACAGCACCATGCTGCGCAACGAGGTGTTCGATTTCGCCGAGATCGGCGCCTTCATCGAGCGCGCCGACAACACCGCGCGGATCCTCGACGTGAAATACCACCTGCTGCTGCCGTCGGTATCGCACGTGGGCACCATGATCGACAACTATCAGTGGGAGTCGATCCTGCGCTCGGTGGCCGCGCACCGTTCGTACCGCTGGGTGTACGACGTGCAGTACAAGCCGATCAACATCGCCGACTACCTGATCCTGAACGGCCGCATGCCGCGCTCGCTGCGCTACTGCTCCGGGCGTGTGATGTCGAGCCTGAACCGGCTCGCCACCGATTACGGTGCGACTCACGCCTGTCACGATTCCGCCGCCAAAATCCTGCAGATGCTTTCCGACAATTCGGTCGAACGGATCTTCAAGAGCGGGCTGCACGAATTCCTGACCGATTTCATCGGTCGGAACAACAGCCTCGGCGCCGAGATCGCCCAAGCCTACAACTTCGACTGAGAGACCTGCCATGCGACTTGCCATTCGTCATATCTCGCGTTTCCAGTTCGACGAGAACGCCACCCACGCGCTGCAGCGCCTGCGCATGCGCCCGCCGAGCGGCCCCGGCCAGACCGTGCGGGCCTGGCAGGTGACGATCGACGGCGTGGAGCCGACCGTCGGCTACGTGGACGGCCTCGGCAACCGCATCGACCTGGTGCGCCACGACCGCGGCGAGCGCCCCGACGTGGTGGTGGTGGCGGCCGGCGTGATCGAGACGCAGGACCGCGCGGGCATCGTCGGCAGCGCCGACGACTACGCGGTGCCGTGGATCTTCGAGCGCGCCACCGATTACACCCAGGCCGGCGAGCGCGTGCGCGAGATCGCCGACGCGCTGCCGCTCGAACACCGCAGCCTCGACGCGCTGCACTGGCTGATGACCGAGGTGCATTCGCGCATCCGCTACGTGCCCGGCGTGGCCGAATCCGAGGCCGGCGCCGAAGCGGCGCTCGAGGCCGGCGAGGGCGGCAGCCGCGACCACGCGCACGCGTTCATCGCCGCCGCGCGCGCGCTGAAGATCCCGGCGCGCTACGTCAGCGGCTACGTGCTGACCGACGGCGCGCGCCAGCGCATGGCCGAGATGGTGCAGGCCTCGGGCGGCGCGCAGCAGTCGCAGCGCATGCAGATGGACGCCGACGGCATTCGCCATGCCGCCGACGGCGCGGCCGATCCGCAGGCCCGCGCGCAGAGCCAGTCGAGCGTGACCACCTTCCCGCCGTCGGGCCATGCGTGGGCCGAGGCCTACGTCGAAGGGCTCGGCTGGGTGGGCTTCGATCCGTTCATGAACCGCTGCCCCGACGAGCGCTACGTGCGGCTCGCCACCGGCCTCGACTTCCGCGACGCGCGCGCCGTGACCGGCATCGGCGCGTCGACGGTGGCCGTCGAGATCAGCGTGGTGCAGTCGCCCGAACTGGTCTGAGCCGCTTGCTCCGTCGTGCCGGGCGGGCCGGCGAGGGCGCCGCAGCGTCCCCGATCCATCCCGCGCAACCGAATCCGCGCCCTCCCAGGCGGCCGCGCCCATCCGGCGCGGCCGCTTCCTCTACACTTGACCGCAGCGCCTGTCGTCCCGACCTGACCCGAACCGACCGACCCTGACATGTCCATCCACGTCGCGCTTCACCACACCACCCGCTACCGCTACGACCGTCGCATCGGCCTCGGCCCGCAAGTCGTGCGGCTGCGTCCGGCGCCGCATTGCCGCACGCCGATCCTGTCGTACTCGATGAAGGTCGAGCCGGCCCAGCATTTCGTGAACTGGCAGCAGGACCCGTTCGCCAACTACATGGCGCGGCTCGTGTTTCCCGAGCAGACCGATCATTTCGAGATCACGATCGATCTGGTGGCCGAGATGTCGGTCTACAACCCGTTCGACTTCTTCCTGGAGGAATCGGCCGGGCAGTTTCCGTTCGTCTACGACGCCGCGCTGCGCGACGAGCTCGCGCCTTACCTGGTGTGCGATGCCGCCGCGAGCGCCGCGCCGGCGTTCCGCGCCTATCTGGAAGGCATCGACCGCAAGCCGCAGGGCACGATCGACTTCCTGGTGGCGCTGAACCAGCAGCTGCAGCAGGACATCCGCTACCTCGTGCGCATGGAGCCGGGCGTGCAGACGCCCGAGGAAACGCTGACGCTGGCCTCGGGCTCGTGCCGCGACACCGGCTGGCTGCTCGTGCAGCTGTGCCGCCATCTGGGCCTGGCCGCGCGCTTCGTGTCGGGTTACCTGATCCAGCTCACGCCCGACGTGAAGTCGCTCGACGGCCCGAGCGGCACCGAGGTGGATTTCACCGACCTGCACGCGTGGTGCGAGGTGTATCTGCCCGGCGCGGGCTGGATCGGCTTCGATCCGACCTCGGGCCTGCTGGCCGGCGAGGGCCACATTCCGCTCGCCTGCACGCCGCAGCCCACCAGCGCCGCGCCGGTGGAAGGCCTGATCGACGAGTGCGAGGTCAGCTTCGAGCACGAGATGGGCGTGACGCGCATCTACGAATCGCCGCGCGTCACCAAGCCGTACACGGAATCGCAATGGGCCGACGTGCTCGCGCTCGGCACCGAGGTGGACGCGAAGCTCGCGGCCGGCGACGTGCGCCTGACGCAGGGCGGCGAGCCGACCTTCGTGTCGATCGACGACCGCGACGGCGCCGAGTGGAACACCGACGCGCTCGGACCCACCAAGCGCGGCTACGCCACCTCGCTGGTGCAGAAGCTGCGCGCCGAATACGGCGACGGCGGCTTCCTGCACTTCGGCCAGGGCAAGTGGTACCCGGGCGAGCAACTGCCGCGCTGGGCCCTGTCGGTGTTCTGGCGCAAGGACGGCCAGCCGGTGTGGCAGGACCCGGCGCTGTTCGCCGACGAGCGCGAGCCGACCGGCTACACGACCGCGGACGCGCAGCGCTTCATCCGCGCGCTGGCCGAGCGGCTCGGCATCACCGACGAGCACATCCGCCCCGGTTTCGAGGACGTCTGGTACTACCTGTGGCGCGAGCGTCGCCTGCCGGTCAACGTCGATCCGTTCGACTCGCGGCTCGACGACGAGCTCGAGCGCGCGCGGCTGCGCAAGGTGTTCGACCAGAAGCTCGACACCGTGATCGGCTACGTGCTGCCGCTCAAGCCGGTGCCGCAGTCGCCGGGCCTGGCCGGCGCGCGCTGGGAAACCGGCCCGTGGTTCTTCCGCGACGAGCGCATGTACCTGATCCCCGGCGATTCGCCGATGGGTTACCGCCTGCCGCTCGATTCGCTGCCGTGGGTGGGCAAGACCGATTACCCGTACCTGATCGAGGTCGATCCGTTCGCGCCGGCCACGCCGCTGCCCACCGCCGAGGCGTTGCGCGCGCGCTACCTCGGCGCGGCCGACGCGCCGCGCTATCTGGCCGGCCAGCCGGCCGCGTTCGGCGCGCGCACGGCGATGCAGTCGCGGCTGGACGCGGTGTCGCCGGGCGAGGCAGGTGGTTTGGGTGACGCCGGCCGTGCCGCGAAGGCCGCGCCCGACGCCGCCGCATCGCGCTTGCCCGACCGCTTCGAATCGGCCGCCTGGATCACGCGCACCGCGATGTGCGCCGAGGTGCGCAACGGCGTGCTGTACCTGTTCATGCCGCCGCTGGCCGAGCTCGAGGATTACCTCGACCTGCTGGCTGCGGTGGAGCTGACCGCGCGCTCGCTCGGCGTGCGGCTCGTGCTGGAGGGCTATCCGCCGCCGCGCGACCCGCGCCTCGCGGTGCTGGCCGTCACGCCCGATCCGGGCGTGATCGAGGTCAACATCCACCCGGCGCACGACTTCCCGCAGCTCGTGCAGCAGACCGAATTCCTCTACGACGCGGCGTGGCGCACGCGCCTGTCGTCGGAGAAGTTCATGATCGACGGCCGCCACGTCGGCACCGGCGGCGGCAACCACTTCGTGCTGGGCGGCGCCACGCCGGCCGACAGCCCGTTCCTGCGCCGCCCGGACCTGCTGGCGAGCCTGATCGCCTACTGGCACAACCACCCGTCGCTGTCCTACCTGTTCTCGGGCCTGTTCATCGGGCCGACCAGCCAGGCGCCGCGCGTGGACGAGGCCCGCAACGATCAGGTGTACGAGCTCGACATCGCGTTCAAGGAAATCGAGCGCAACAAGCTGCTGTTCGGTCAGGACATGCCGCCCTGGCTGGTCGATCGCGTGCTGCGCAACCTGCTGATCGACGTCAGCGGCAACACGCACCGCTCCGAGTTCTGCATCGACAAGCTGTATTCGCCCGATTCGTCGACGGGTCGGCTCGGCCTGCTGGAGCTGCGCGCCTTCGAGATGCCGCCGCACGCGCGCATGAGCATCGTGCAGCAGCTGCTGCTGCGCGCGATGATCGCGCGCTTCTGGCGCGCGCCGTACAGCACGCCGCTCACGCGCTGGGGCACCGCGCTGCACGACCGCTTCATGCTGCCGGCCTTCATCGAGATGGATTTCGCCGACGTCATGACCGAGATGCGCGAGGCCGGCTTCGGCTTCGACGCGGCCTGGTTCGCGCCGCACTTCGAGTTCCGCTTCCCGCTGTTCGGGCAGGTGGCCGTGAAGGGCATCGAGCTGAGCCTGCGCGGCGCGCTCGAGCCGTGGCACGTGATGGGCGAGGAGGGCGCCACCGGCGGCACGGTGCGTTACGTCGATTCGTCGCTCGAGCGGCTCGAGGTACACGTCACGGGCCTGAACGACAACCGCCACGTGGTGACCGTCAACGGCCGCGCGCTGCCGCTGCAACCCACCGGCACCGTGGGCGAGTACGTGGCCGGGGTGCGCTACAAGGCCTGGGCGCCGCCCTCGGCGCTGCATCCGACGATCGGCGTGCACGCGCCGCTGACCTTCGATATCGTCGATACCTGGATGCAGCGTTCGCTCGGCGGTTGCCGCTACCACGTCGCGCACCCGGGTGGCCGCAACTACGCGACCTTCCCGGTCAATGCGTACGAGGCGGAAAGCCGGCGCCTGGCGCGCTTCGTGTCGATCGGCCACACGCCGGGGCGCATGGACGTGGCGCCGGCCGCGCCGAGCCGCGAATTCCCGTTCACGCTCGATCTGCGGCGCGACTGAAGGGGGCTTCGAGGGCGGGGCGCATCGGCGAAAAGTCGCGCCCGATGCGCTCCGTTGCCGGAATCACCTGCCAGGAATGATAGGATTCCGGCTCGACGGGCGGCGGCGGTCGCGGACGAGGGGTCCGCGGCCCGGCAAGCGTGCTGCCCCAGGCTGAAGAAACGACATCGTGCTTTCCCAACATACCGACGATCTGGCCGCCGACGACGCCATGCATACGCTCTTCGACACGGGATCGATCCAGGACGCCGCCGAGCTCGGCGCGGCGCTGGCCGCACCGGCCGTGACCGGCCGCTTCGACGAGCTGCGCGGCGGCGCCGCGGCGCTGCAGACGGCCGCGCTCGCGCCCGTCTGGCGCGAATTTTTCACGCACCTCGGCGCCGTGGGCTTCGCCGACCTCGACCGCCGCGCCGAATCGCTCGAGCGCCGCATGCGCGAGAACGGCCTGGCCTATCAGCTGCACGACCTCAATGCCGGCGGCAGCGCGGCGCGGCCCTGGTCGCTCGACCTGCTGCCGATGATCCTCGCGCCCGGCGACTGGGCCGAGATCGAGCGCGGCGTGCTGCAGCGCGCGCGTCTGCTCAATGCGGTGGTGGCCGACGTGTACGGCGAGCAGACCCTGCTGCGCGAGGGCCTGCTGCCGCCCGCGCTGGTGACGGGCCACCCCGGCTATCAGCGCTCGATGCACGGCGCGACCGTGCCCGGCAACATGTGGCTGCACCTCGTGGCGCTCGACCTGATGCGCGGCCCCGACGGGCAGTGGCGCATGGTGGCGCAGCACACGCAGGGGCCGACCGGGCTCGGCTATCTGCTCGAGAACCGGGTGATCGTGTCGCGCCTGTTCCCGCGCGCGTTCCGCGGCCTGCGCGTGCAGCGGCTCGCGGCCAGCTACCGGGCGCTGCTGCACAGCATGCAGGACCTGAGCCCGGCCAAGAAGAACTCGCGCATCGTGCTGCTCACGCCGGGCCGCCATGCGCCGACCTATTTCGAGCACGCCTATCTGGCGCGCTACCTGGGCCTCACGCTGGTGGAAGGCGGTGACCTGACCGCGCGCGACAACCACGTCTACCTGAAGACGCTGAGCGGCCTCGAGCCCGTGCACGGCATCCTGCGCCGCGTCGACGACGAATGGCTCGATCCGCTCGAACTGCGTCCCGATTCCATGCTCGGCGTGCCGGGCCTGCTGCAGGCGGTGCGCGCCGGCAACGTGCTGCTCGCCAATGCGCCCGGCTCGGGCTTCCTCGAATCGCCGGGCGTGCTCGGCTTCCTGCCGAAGCTGGCCGAGCACGTGCTCGGCGAGAGCCTGAGCCTGCCCGCGCTGCCGACCTGGTGGTGCGGCGAGGCCGCGGCCTGCGCCGAGGCGCTGCCGCACATTCCGCGCGCCATCATCAAGCCGGCCTATCCGGCGCATCTGCAGGCGGGCGGGCGCTTCGACCCGGTGCTCGGCGCGCGCCTGAATTCCCAGCAGCTGGCCGAATGGCGCGCGCGGATCCTGGCCGATCCCGCGCACTACGTGATCCAGTCCGATTTCCCGCCGTCGCAGGCGCCCACCTGGCCGAGCAGCACGCAGGCCTACGAGGGCGGCGCGCGCATCGTGCCCAGGCCGCTGCTGCTGCGCGTGTTCGCGATGGCCGACGGCGCCGGCTCGTGGCGCGTGCTGCCGGGCGGGCTGTCACGCGTGGGCACCCGCGACGAGCTGTTCAACGCGCCGATGCCGCGCGGCGGCAGCAGCGTGGACACCTGGGTGATCACCGAGGGCGCGATCGATCCGACCACGATGCTGCAGACGCATCTGGGCCCCGACGATCTGGTGGCGCGCTCGCGCACCATCTCGAGCCGCGCGGCCGAGAACCTGTTCTGGCTCGGCCGCTACACCGAGCGCGCGGCGAACCTCACGCGCCTGGCGCGCGCCGCGTTCGAGCGGCTGCGCGGCGAGGACGACGTGGACAGCCCCGCGCATCTGGAGCTGCTCGACGCGCTGTGCCGCGAGAACGGCCTGATTCCGGCCGACACGCAATCGGCCACCACCTCGCCGCACGACTTCCAGCAGGCGCTGGCGCGCACGCTGTCGCGCCGCGCCGATCACGGCTCGGGCATCGCCGCCTGCGTGCTCGGCATGCGCGGCGCGGCCGCCGCGATCCGCGAGCGGCTCTCGCGCGACCAGTGGCGCCTGATCGACGACGCCACGCAGCTGTTCGACGATCCGTCGTCGTCGGCCGGCGAGGACGAGCCCGAGGAGCAGCTCGGCAATGCCGCGCTGCAGATGCTCGACCGCCTGAACCTGCTGCTGTCGGCGATCACCGGCGCGCAGACCGACAACATGACGCGCGACGACGGCTGGCGCCTGCTGTCGGTGGGCCGCCAGATCGACCGCATCGACTTCCTGGCCAGCGTGCTGCGCTTCGCGTTCGAGGACGGCGCCGTGACCAAGCAGGACGGCTTCGAACTCGTGCTCGAGCTGTTCGACAGCACCATCACGTTCCGCTCGCAGTTCCAGCGCTGCTTCGACGTGGCGCCGCTGCTGTCGCTGGTGGTGCTGAACGGCGACAACCCGCGCTCGCTCGCGTGGGTCGTGCTGAAGATGCAGGGGCGGCTGACCAAGGTCGAGCACGGC
The DNA here is from genome assembly GCA_030151225.1 of Burkholderia sp. Classification (GTDB taxonomy): domain Bacteria; phylum Pseudomonadota; class Gammaproteobacteria; order Burkholderiales; family Burkholderiaceae; genus Burkholderia. The sequence goes on from JASLEG010000103.1 coordinate 79,932, forward strand.
GAGGGCTATGCGCTGTCGAAGCTGACCGAGACCATGCCGGAGATCGGCAAGTGGTCGCTGCACGCGCTGTGCGAGACCGACGAGGACGGCCGCCACGCGACGCTGCTCGAACATCTGCAGGCCACGAGCCGCGCGGCCTGGGATCTGTCGAACCGGATCGGCGAGCGCTATTTCAGTCACGTGCGGGAATCGGGCAGGTCGTTATGGGGATGAGCGGGAAGAATTCCGGGCCGGACGCGCGCGTGGCGCGCACCGACGAGACGGTGGCACGCGACCCGGCGGATGTGGCGAAGCCCGCGCCGGCACCGGCTGCTGCAGCTGCTGCAGCGGCCCCGGCCGCGCCGGCCGTCTCCGTCACCGAGCCGCGCACGCTGCGGGTCACCCACGACACGCGCTATCGCTACGCGGCGCGCGTCGAATCGGCCCAGCATCAGGCACGCCTCACGCCGCTCGACCTGCCGCGCCAGCAGCGGCTCGATTTCGCGCTCTACATCGAGCCGGCGCCCGAGGGCATCGGCGTGGAGATCGACGCCTTCGACAATCAGCGCACCTCGTTCGCGCTGAACCAGCCGCACGAGGAGCTGTTCGTGCGCAGCCGCAGCGTGGTGCGCGTGAGCCCGCCCAGGCTCGCGGCCGGCAAGCGCGGCGAGCCGCCGCCGGCGATCGCCTTGCCGGCGCCGGGCACGGCCAGCGCCTGGGAAGCGGTGCGCGAGCGGCTGACCTATCGCGCCGGCCAGCCCTACGATGCGGCCAGCGAATTCGTGTTTCCGTCCCATCACGTGGCGATCCACGCCGATCTGGCTGCCTACGGCGCGAAGAGCTTCACGCCGGGCCGGCCGCTGGTGCAGGCCGCCTGGGAACTGATGCGGCGCATCCACGCCGATTTCGCCTACACGCCGAACAGCACCGACGTCGGCACCACGGCGCTGGCCGCGCTCGCGCTGCGCAAGGGCGTGTGTCAGGATTTCGCGCACGTGATGATCGGCGCGATGCGCTCGCTGGGGCTCGCGGCGCGCTACGTCAGCGGCTATCTGCTGACCCAGCCGCCGCCGGGCCAGCCGCGCCTGATCGGGGCCGACGCGTCGCATGCGTGGGTCGAGGTGTACGACCCGGCCTGGCCCGAGGACGGCGGCTGGCTGCAGCTCGATCCGACCAACGATCGCGCGCCCGGCAACGACTATGTGATGCTGTCGATCGGCCGCGATTATGCCGACGTCACGCCGCTGCGCGGCGTGATTCGCGGCGGCGGCGTGGATCAGGTGCTGACGGTGGGCGTGACGGTCGAGCCGATCGAGGGCGCGGCCGACTGAAGCGCGCTCGGGCCGCGCTTGCCTGCGGGATTCAGAACGTGGTGATTGCGGTGCCGGCCGGCCGTTCGGCCGCCGCCGTGGCGGCCCGCGTGTCGCGCACCAGGTGATGCTCGAGCCGCACGCGCAGCACGCCGTCGAGCGCCAGCATCTGTTCGCGCAGGGCGCGCGCGCTGCGCTCGCCGATGCCGTCCAGCACGATGGTCTGCGTGATCAGGCGGCGACAGCGCGTGTGGCTGAGGTCGCGCGCGTTCGCGTCCTGTTCGGCCAGATAGGCAAGCACGCGCGCGGCGGCATCGCGATCGATCGTGGAAACGACGTGGAAGACGTGCGTCAGCGTGGCGCCGGGCAGACACAGCGAGGAATCAGCGATCAGATCTGCCACGGAGGAAGGGCGGGAATGCTGCTGGACGGGCTGCTGCATGGAGGCTCCGGTAAGGATTGTCGAACCGGTGCCGGCGTTGCCGCTCCCGCTTCGTTGCCGACTGTCGGCCGCATCGCCTGATGGCGTCCACCTTGCCCGGGAAGGCAGGTTGGCGTCGGGAAACCCGACTCTGGATGCAGGCGTCATGATAAGGAAAAAAGCGCCCGCTTGCCAAGTCGCGTCTTCGCCCGCGTTTCGACCCCCACCCATTCCCCTTGTATCGCCCCTGATCACCCGCCCGTCGGTTCGCTCGCGGGGCCCGTGGTGTCCCCGATCGGCGCGTCGCTCGTGCGCACCCGGCCCAGAAACACGAACGCAACCAGGGCGCACAGCGCGGTGATCGCGGTCAGGCCGTCGAGCAGGTGATCGAACGCGGCATGCTGCACGGCGCGCAGGCTGGCCGGCGAGAGGCCCGGCAGCAGCGCCGCGGCCTGGGTCAGATCGCCGGTGGCGAGCCGCGCGGCGGCCGCGGCGATCGCCTGCCCGGGCACACCGCTCGCGCCCGGCAACGCGCCGAGCCCGTGCGCGGCCAGCGCCGCGAGCCATGCCCCCGAAATCGCCAGGGCCACGC
>JASLEG010000120.1 GCA_030151225.1 Burkholderia sp.
CCGGCTGCGCGGCGGCCCGGGCGGCGGCGGTGTGCGCGTCGGCGGGCCAGCCGGCCCAGGCCAGCGCCGTGAGCGCGAGCGACAGCACGCCGAGGCCGAACCACGCGTCGCGCAGGCTCGCCTGCAGCAGCAACGGCACCACGGTGCCCGACGCGATCACGCCCACCCCGACGCCCATGAAGATCACGCCGCCCACCAGGCCGCGCCGCGACGCCGGCACGTGCGCGAGCACGGTGGGCGCGGCCAGCACCATCAGCGCGCCGCCGGCGATGCCGGCCAGGAAGCGCCACGCGAAGAACCACATGAACGACAGCGGAAACGCGCAGGCCACGAACGCCACGGTGGCGAGCAGCATCATCGCGCGCAGCGTGCGGGTGGTGCCGAAGCGCGCGGCGGCTTGCCGGCCGGTCAGCGCGCCGGCCAGATAGCCGGCCAGGTTCGCCGCACCGAGATAGGCGGCCAGCGAGGCCGCGAACCAGTGCGCGTCGACGATCGCGGGCAGCAGCGGCGTATAGGCGAAGCGCGCGAGCCCGATGCCCACCAGGCTCGCGCTGAAGCCGGCCAGCGTGGCGCGCCACGGGCTCACGGCGGGCGCCGCGCGCGGCGCGTGAACGGAGGAGCGGACGGTGCGGTCCATCGTGGTTCCCTCACTCGATTCGATAGCCGCAGGTTACGCGCGATCACTAATCCACAGAACTGAATTGTCCAGATAGGGGATATCTCGATTCAAGATAGCTGTTATGCTGATTTCTCGTTTCCCGGCGCGGCGGCCCGCTCGCTACAATCGTCGCGTCGCTTTCTTTCGTGCACGTTTCGCACTCCTCTGGCTGGCGCTGCCCGCTCGGCGCCCATCGATCATGGACCTTGCCGATCTCAAGACTTTCGAAGCCGTCGCCCGTCACGGCAGCATGAACAAGGCCGCGGCCGAGCTGCACACGGTGCAGTCGAACGTGACCGCGCGGATCCGCGCGCTCGAGGACGAACTCGGCGTGACGCTGTTCCAGCGCCACGCGCGCGGCGTCACGGTCACGCCGGCCGCGCAGCGCATGCTGCCCTTCGTGGGGCGCATCGCGCGGCTCGTGTCCGAGGCGCGCGCGGCCGCCACCGACGGCGGCGAGCCGTCGGGCACGCTCACGCTCGGCACGCTCGAAACCACCATGGCGCTGCGCCTGTCGCCGCTGCTGACCGAATTCGCGCGCGCCTGGCCCGAGGTGCGGCTGGTGGTCAGCGCGGGCACCACCTCGGGGCTGATGCAGGACGTGATCGATTACCGGCTCGACGGCGCGTTCGTGGCCGGCCCCGTGCATCATCCGGCGCTGCATGTCGAGCCGGTGTTCACCGAGGAGCTGGTGCTCGTCACGAGCCCCGCGATCTGTTCGCTGAAGGAGCTGGCCGGCCTGCGCGACCTCAAGACGGTGGTGTTCCAGTTCGGCTGCTCGTATCGCCAGCGGCTCGACGCATTCCTCGCCGGGCTCGGCATCGTGGTGGCGAAGCCGCTCGAATTCGGCTCGCTCGACGCGATCGTCAACTGCGTGTCGGCCGGCGTCGGCATCACGCTGCTGCCCAAGGGCGTGGTGGCCGATGCCGCCACCTCGGGCGACGTGGCGATCCACCGGCTGCCGCGCGAGCTCGCGATGGTGGACACGATGTTCGTGCGTCGTGAGGATGCCTACGTGTCGAGCGCGATGACGGTGTTCCTCGAGATGGCGAAACGCATCTACCGCCAGTCGAGGCAGCCGCCGGGGCGCGGCCGCCGCGCGGCCGAACCGGCCACCGCGGCCTGACTCGGCCTGAAGCGGGCGCCCGCGCGCGGCGCGCCGATTACCTGGCATGTAATTGGCGCGCCGCGCCCACGCTCCTAATCTTGGCTCATCGCGCGGCACTTCCGCCGCGCGGCGCAACCCAAGGGAGCATCGTCATGTCGCAATTCGTCTCTTCCCCCGTCGCCTTCCCCGTCCACACCCTCGATTCCGCGCCGCAGCCGTCGAAGGCCGCGCTCCAGCAGCTGCATGCCGCGTTCGGCACGATTCCGGCGATCGCCGGCGCGATGGCCGCGTCGCCGGTGCTGCTGAACGGCTTCGTCGGCCTGTTCGCCAACGTGCATGCGGGCAGCTTCTCCGAAGCCGAGATCCAGACGCTGCTGCTGACCAATGCCGTGACCAATCGCTGCGAATGGGCGGTGGCGTTCCACTCGGGGCTCGCGCTGATGCAGGGCGTGTCGGCCGCCGACGTGGACGCGATCCGCGCGGGCGGCGCACCGGCCGATCCGCGCCGGCGCGCGCTGTCGGTGCTGGCGCGCACGCTGATCGAGACGCGCGGCCGGGCCGGCGAGGCGGCCGTGCAGCGCTTCGTCGAGGCCGGCTTCGAGGCCGCCCAGGTGCTCGAGGTGATCGCCGTGGTGGCCGCCTCGACCGTCACCAACTACACGGGCAGCGTGGCGCAGCCGCCGCTCGAGGCGCCGTTCGACGCGCACCGGTGGCACGCGCCGGCCTGAGCCGGTATCGTGCGGGCATCGCATCCCGAGGCCGACCGCCATGCAACTCGCCACCGAGTCGAAGAAACGCCCGCCTACCGCGCTCGGCGAGCTGCTGCGCTACTGGCGCGACGTGCGCGGCGTGAGCCAGCTCGATCTGTCCTACGAGGCCGGCGTCTCGCAGCGGCAGATCAGCTTCATCGAGAGCGGGCGCAGCGTGCCGGGCAGGCAGACCCTGCTCGACATCGCGCAGACGCTCGACGTGCCGCTGCGCGAGCGTAACGGGCTGCTGCTCGCGGCCGGCTACGCGCCGCTGTTCGTCGACACGGGCTGGGACGCCCGCGAGATGCAGGCCGTCACGCGCGCGGTGGATCGCATGCTGCGGCAGCACGAGCCGTATCCGGCGCTCGTGATGGACCGCTACTGGAACGTGCTGCGCACCAACGCGGCCGCGCCGCGCTTCTTCGGGCGCTTCACCGATCTCGCGGCGCGGCCGGCGCCGCGCAACCTGCTGCACCTGCTGTTCGATCCACGGGGCCTGCGCCCGTTCGTGCACGACTGGCCGAGGGTGGCCGGCGCGATGCTGCAGCGCGTGCAGCGCGAGGCCGTGGCCAACGTGGTGGACGACGGCACGCGGCAGTTGCTCGACGCGCTGCTGGCGTGGCCCGACGTGCCGCCGGACTGGCGCTTGCGCACCGTGGCGCCGCATTCCGCCACCGTGCCGGTGATCCCGATCGGCTTCGAGGTGGGCGGCCGCGTGGTCGAATACTTCTCGATGGTGGCCACGGTGGGCACGCCGCAGAGCGTGGCCGCGCAGGAGCTGCGCATCGAGACGATGTTCCCGGCCGACGACGCGACCGAAGCGTGGCACCGCGCCGCGCTGGGCGACGCAGCGGACACCTGAAGCCGGCGCCGGAACGCGGGTGAGGCCACCCGTCGGCCGATCTGCGCCGCATCGGGCGGTGCGGTACCATGCACTGGTACAAAAAACCGGCCCGACGCGGACATACCTTTCATGCTTGATCTCGATATCGACCTGAGCGGCGCGGAGCCCGGCGAAGGCAAGGCCGACGCGATCCGACGCGCCGTCGAGCGCGCGATCATGGCCCAGCAGTTGCGGCCCGGCGAGGCGCTGCCCACCATCCGCGCGCTGGCCGAATCGCTCGGCATCAACAAGAACACCGTGGCCGTGGCTTATCGGCAACTGCAGCAGGGCGGCCTCGTGCTGGCCGACGGGCGGCGCGGCTCGGTGGTGTCGATGCAGGGCTCGCGCCCGCGCACCGGCCCCGGCGGCGAGCCGGGCCAGCCCGTGCCCTCGCTGCGCGACGGCAATCCCGATCCGGCGATGCTGCCGAATGCCGAGGAGATTCGCGAAGCATTCCTGAGCATCGACGCCACGCCCAGGCTTTACGGCGAGGCGCGCAATCACGCGCCGCTCGTGGAATGGGCGCGCGAACGCTTCGAGGCCGACGGCGTGGCCGTGCCGCACGGCATCTTCGTGTCGGCCGGCGCGCTCGACCTGATCGAGCGCGCCCTGACCGTCAGCGGCCTGCGCACCGGCGACAAGGTGGGCGTGGAAGATCCCGGCTATCGCAGCGCGCACGCGCTGGTGCGCGCGATGGGGCTGCTGCCGGTGCCGCTCGCCGTGGACCAGCACGGCGTGGTGCCGGCCGCGTTGCGCCGGGCGCAGCGCGAGGGCATCCGCGCCGCCATCGTGACGAGCCGCGCCCACAATCCCACCGGCGTCACCACCTCGGCGGCGCGCGCGGCCGAGCTGCGCAAGCTCGTCGCGCAGGGCGGCGACGTGCTGTACCTCGACGACGACCATTCGAGCCTGCTCGGCCTCGCGCCGTATCACGGCTGGCACACCGGCGCGCATCGCTGGCTGACGGTGCGCTCGCTGTCGAAGGCGCTCGGCCCCGATTACCGGCTCGCCGTGTCGAGCGGCGATGCCGACACGCTGCAGCGCCTCGAATATCGTCAGGGGATCGGCATGGGCTGGGTCAGCGCGCTGCTGCAGCGGCTCGCCTTCGAGCTGCTCGGCACGGCGCGCATGCAGAAGCGCTTCGCGGCGGCCGGCGCGGCCTATCGCGAGCGCCATGCCGCGCTCGCCACGGCCTTGCGGCAGCGCGACTTCGAGGTGCTGCCCGGCGTGGGGCTCAACCTGTGGGTGCCGGTGCCCGACGAGCGGGAGGTGGCGCGCCGGCTGTTCGATGCGGGCTGGATGGTGCGCTCGGGCGGCGATTACTGCATCGGCGCGCGGCCCGGGATTCGCGTGACCTCGGCGCGCATGACGCCGGGCCAGATCGTGGCCTTCGCCGATGCGCTGGCGGGCGCGCGCAGCGACGGACAGGCGACGCTGACGGCCTGAACGGCCCGCCGCGCGCGGGCCGTTCGTTTCGTCAACCTGGCGATCTCACGCCGATGCGGCGTGACGCGCCTGATAGGCGCGCGCCATCTCGATGCGCCGCGCCGTGGTGGCGCGGGCGCGTTCCTTCACGGCCGCGAGCACGGCCGACGGCGCGCTCGCGGGCGAGCCGGCCTGGAACGGCGGCTGCGGATCGTAGGCCATCGCGAGCTGCACCTCCTGCGCGACCGTGTCGCCGCGCAGCAGCGACACCATGATCAGCGAGCCGTCGATGCCCGAGGTCACGCCGCCCGCGCTGACGAACTTGCCGTCCACCACCACGCGCTCGTCGCTCGGCGTGGCGCCATAGAACGGCAGCGCCTCCATCGCCGTCCAGTGCGTGGTGACGCGCCGCCCGTGCAGCAGCCCGGCCGCGCCGCACAGCAGCGCGCCGGTGCACACCGAGAACACGTAGCGCGCGCCGGCCGCCTGGCGGCGGATGAAGGACAGCAACGCCTCGTCCTCCATGAACGCCTGCTGGCCCTGGCCGCCGGGCACGAGCAGCACGTCGAGCTGTGGCGCGTCGTCGAAGGTGGTGTCGGCCAGCAGTTGCAGGCCGGCCAGATCGCGCACCGGCTCGAGATCCTTCCAGATCGTGGTGAAGGTGGAATTCGGGACGCGGGCCAGCGCCTCGAACGGACCGGTGAAATCGCACTGGTCCATGTTCGGGAAGATGATGCCGCCGATGTTGAGATGGACGTCGAGAGGGATCGTCATGATGCATTCTCCATTTGTACTGGTACAAAATTAACGATGAACAAGGACAAATGTAGCGTGCCGGGCGGCGATGTCAATCGCCGGCGAGCCCTTGGCGATCGCGATGAGACGATCGAGCATGATTGAGGTGGATTCGAGCATTCATTGCCGCGACCAAGCTGCCTAGACTGGTTTCACCGTCACAGCCCGTGACGCACCGCAGAAACCGAACCAGGAGATTCCTCATGTCCCCTCTTTCCTCCCTCGCTCCCGCCGACGCGACCGGCGCCACCGCCGACGTGTTCGCGAAGATCCGCAAGGCCGTCGGCAAGGTGCCGAACGCCTACGCCACGATCGGCACCCATGCGCCCGAAGGGCTCGCCGCGATCCTCGGCGTGGAGGCCGTGCTGGCCGCCGGCACGCTGTCGAAGGCCGAGATCGAGGCCGTGAAGCTCGCGGTGAGCGAGAACGCCGGCTGTGACTACTGCCTGGCCGCGCACACGCTGGCCGGCAAGTTCGCCGGGCTGTCGCCCGAGGCGATGCGGCAGATCCGTGCCGGTGCGCCGAGCGGCGACGCGAAGCGCGACGCGCTGGTGGCCTTCGTGCGCACGCTGGTGACGACGCGCGGCACCGTGCCCGCCGAGGCGCTCGATGCGTTCCTCGCGGCCGGCTACACGGAGCGGCAGGTGATGGAGGTGAGCCTAGCGATCGCGTCGATCACGTTCACGAATCTGGTGAATCGCGCCAACGACACGACGCTGGATTTTCCGGCCGTCGAATGAGGCGGAGGGGGAAAACCGGGCGCGCAGGCTGAACGCGCGCGCCCGGTGTCATGCGGCCGGCGCCGCGCGGAGCGGCCCGGCGTAGCTTCAGGCGCCGCGTTGCGCGAGGCCGGCCGTCAGCAGTTCGGTCAGCAGCCCCGTCATGCCTTCGGGATGCGCTTCCGCCTGCTTCTGCAGGTCGGCCACCAGTTCCACGTTGAGCTTGCACGCGAACGGCACGAGGCCCTGCGCCTGCTCGATGCGGCGGCGCTCGCGCCGGTCCAGCGCGGCCGCGTCGGGCGTGCTCTTGCCGATGCGCGCCGTGCCCTGCTTCATCGCGTGCGTCAGCTTCAGCGCCTTGTTCTTTTCCAGATCCGTCTTCTTCATTGCCATCGTCGGCACCACCTTGTGATTCAAGTCGTTCGAATGGGTGCGATTGTACGCATCGCCGGGCACCAGCGGGCGGCCTCGTGGGGGCTGCCGTATCCAAAAAATAAAACTTTTTGCGCATAAACCGGCCGGGGCTCGGCGAAGGGTCCGAGCAATGCCGGATACAATGCGGCAGCCCGGAATCACGACCCACACCACACCGCATGACCCAAGCTTCCCGCGCCTATCTGCTCGGCCCCTTGCTGAAGGGCGTGTCGCGCTCGTTCTATCTGACGCTGGCCGTGCTGCCGGCCGGCATGCGCGACCCGATCGGGCTGGCCTATCTGCTGGCCCGCGCGGCGGACACGATCGCCGACACCTCCCTGCTGCCGCCCGCGCGCCGCCTCGAATGGCTGCTGTCGCTGCGCGCCCAGGTGAACGGGCGGCGCGACGACGCCACGCTGCGCACCATCGCGGCCGAAGTGGCGAGCCAGCAGACCGATTCGGACGAGAAGGTGCTGCTCGAATCGCTGGGGCCCGCGCTCGCGATCCTCGAGCAGCTCGACGAGACGGATCGCGCGGCGGTGCGCGGCATCGTGACGACGCTGAGCGAGGGCATGGAGTTCGACCTCGTGAGCTTCCCGGACGAAACCTCGGGCCAGCTCGTGGCGCTGCCCGACGACGCGGCGCTCGATCGCTACACCTACATGGTGGCGGGCTGCGTGGGCGAGTTCTGGACCACCATGACGCTGGTGCACCGGCCCGGCGTGATCCGCCGCGACGCCGACGGGATGAAGGCGCTCGGCATCCGCTTCGGCAAGGCGCTGCAGTTGACCAACGTGCTGCGCGATGCCGCCAAGGACCTGCGCATCGGCCGCTGCTATCTGCCGGCCGATCGCCTGGCGCGCGCGCGCATCGCGCCGGCCGACCTGCTCGGCGACGGCGCCTCGTGCCTGGCGCGGCCGCTGATGCTCGACCTCGTGCGCGTCGCGCTCGGGCATTTCCGCGCCGCGATCGACTACACCTTCGCGATCCCGCCGATGCAGATGCGGCTGCGGCTCGCCTGCATCTGGCCGATCGTGATCGGCCTGATGACGATGCGGCTGCTGGTGGCGAACGACGCGTGGCTCGCGCCGGGGCGCGCCTCGAAGATCAGCCGCAACGACGTGTACAAGGTGCTCGCGTGGTCGATCCCGCGCTCGCTGTCGAACCACGCGCTGCAGCGCTGGTTCGACCGGCTGCTGGGCGACATCGAGCGCGTGCTCGATGCGTCCTCCACGGGCCGCCATTCCTGATTTGCCCGGCCGCGCGTTGGTCGCGGCCCGCTTCGCTCCCTTTCCTTGATGCGTCTTCCCGCCCGGGGCCGGCACACCCGGCCGGGCGCGGCACGCGTTCCGTCGCGCATGCCGATCGCCGATCTTTCGAAAAATATTGAAAATCATTCAAGCGTCGGCCTAATTATCAAAATCCACGCTCGTAATCAGAATGGACACCTGTCCTTTCCGACCCGGCCCGATCATGCAGCTCGATCACGCGACGATCGTCACCCACGACCTCGACGGCGTCTGCCGCTTCTTCGCCGACGTGGCGGGGCTGGCCCGCGGCCGGCGCCCGCCGTTCGCGGTGGAGGGCACGTGGTTCTACGCGGGCGGTCGCGCCGCGATTCACGTGGTGCGCGCGACGCAGCCGCCGACGCTGCCCGCGGTGCGCGCATCGTCGCGCATCGATCACGTCGCGCTGCGTGTCGACACGCATGAGGCCTGGCAGGCGCTCGTCGACCGTGTGCAGCGCGCCGGCCTGCCGCATCGGCCGAGCGCGGTGCCGCTCGCGCAGGAGTTGCAGCTGTTCGTGCCGGTCGTGCCCGGCGTGACGGTGGAATTCGTCAAGACCATGCACGAGCCCGACGCCGATGTCGGCCCCACCGGCGCCTTCCCCTCTCACCCGGAGCGAACCCCATCATGAGCACTCCCGATCTTTTTTCCCCCGCCACGCTGGCCGGTCGCGACGTCGCGCACCGCATCGTGATGGCCCCGATGACGCGCGCGCGCAGCACCCAGCCCGGCGACGTGCCGAACGCGATGAACGCGCGCTACTACGCGCAGCGCGCGTCGGCGGCGCTGATCGTGACCGAGGCCACCCAGATCTCGCCGCGGGGCAAGGGCTATTCGTTCACGCCCGGCATCCACGGCGAGGCGCAGATCGCCGGCTGGCGCGGCGTGACCGAGGCGATCCACGCCGCGGGCGGGCGCGTGTTCCTGCAGCTCTGGCACGTCGGCCGCATGTCGCATCCGGATTTCCACGACGGCGCGTTGCCGGTGGCGCCGTCGGCGGTGCCGTTCGACGCGCAGATCTGGAAGGTCGACCCGGCCACCGGCGCGGGCGCGATGGTCGATTGCCCCACGCCGCGCGCGTTGCGCATCGAGGAGATCCGGCAAATCGTTCAGGACTACCGGCAAGCGGCGCGCCATGCGATCGAGGCCGGCTTCGACGGCGTCGAGGTGCATGGTGCGAACGGTTATCTGGTCGATCAGTTCCTGCGCACGCTGTCGAACCAGCGCACCGACGAATACGGCGGCTCGCGCGAGAACCGCCTGCGCTTCCTGAAGGAAGTGATCGATGCGATCGCCGGCGAGATCGGCGCCGAGCGTACCGCGATTCGCCTCGCGCCGTTCCTGACCGCGCGCGGCATGGCCTGCCCCGACATCCTGCCGACCATCCTGGAGGCGGCCAGCTACCTGCAGGCGCGCGGCATCGCCTATCTGCACCTGGTCGAGGCCGATTGGGACGACGCGCCGCAATTCACCGAAACGTTCCGCCGCGAGATCCGCGAACGTTTCGCACAACCGATCATCGTGGCCGGCAACTACGACGTCGAGCGCGCGAACTGGGTGCTCGGGCACGGCTACGCCGATTTCGTCGCGTTCGGCCGCCCGTTCATCGCGAATCCGGACCTGCCGTATCGGCTCGCGAACGGCCTGCCGCTGGCCGAGCCGGACGGCGCGACGCTGTTCGGCGGCGGCGCGCGCGGCTAC
>JASLEG010000147.1 GCA_030151225.1 Burkholderia sp.
CGAATTCCCCGAGCGGCCCGGCGCGCTGATGAAGTTCCTGTCGTCGATGGCGCCGAACTGGAACATCTCGCTGTTCCACTATCGCAACCAGGGCGCCGACACCAGCTCGATCCTCGTGGGCCTGCAGGTGCCGGCCGCCGATCACGACGCGTTCGCGCGCTTCCTGGCCACGCTCGGCTACCCGTTCCACGAGGAAACCGCGAACCCGGCCTATCGGCTGTTCCTGGCCTGAGCGGTCGGGGCGCGCCACGCGTCGTGCGGCGGCGGTCTCACTCGAACGCGGGGAAGCCGGCGCGCCCCTGCGTGGCGTCGAACAGCGTGGCGCGGGCCGCGTCCACCTCGGTGACGGGCAGCTTCACCACGAGGCGCACCGTCATCGCGTAGGCGCTGTCCGCGAGTTCGAAGCCGGCCTGCTCGACCCAGCGCCGCACGCGCGCCTCGTCGGGATAGCCGATCTCGATCGCGAGCCGCGTCATGGCGATGCGCGCCACGCGCCGCGCGTCGATCAGCGTGCCCGCGATCGCGTCGGTGTAGGCGCGCACGAGGCCGCCCGCGCCGAGCTTCACGCCGCCGTAGTAGCGCACCACGGCGCCCAGCACGCCGTCGAGATCGTGATGGCGCAGCACCTCGAGGATCGGGCGGCCGGCCGTGCCGGACGGCTCGCCGTCGTCGGACATGCCCGACTGGCCGCCCGCGAGCAGCGCCCAGCACACGTGGGTGGCGGTGGCGTGCTCGTCGCGCAGCCGCTGCAGCTCGGCCATCGCGGCATCGCGGTCGGCCACCGGGATCGCGTGCGCGATGAACCGGCTCTTGCGGATCTCGATCTCCTTCGTGTAACGGTCCGCGAGGGTGTAGGTCATGGCGGGGGCGGGCAGGCGCAAAGGCGAAAAGCCGACATTCTACGGCGCGCGCACGCGTGCCGTGCATGCATCGGTCCGCATCGATGTGTACATCGACACGTTGGTATGGGTCGCGCTTTTTTGACTCACTACGATCGCCTCCATTCGACGACACGACACAGGGGACTTTTCGATGAATCCGACCGAGCAGCAGGTGCTGGCCGCCGCCGATGCGTTGATCGACGCATTCGGCCGGCACGACCGCGAGGCCTACTTCGCGGCCTTCGCGCCCGAGGCGAGCTTCGTGTTCCATCACGTCGACACGCCGCTGCATTCGCGCGCGGCCTACGCGGCGCGCTGGCAGGAATGGGAGCGCGACGACGGCTTCGCCGTGCTCGGCTGCGAATCGCGCGAGCGCACGGTGCAGCTGGCCGGCGCGGGCGCGGCGATCTTCACGCACGCGGTGCGCACCACGCTGCGCACCCACGCGGGGCAGGACGTGCTCGACGAGCGCGAGACGATCGTGTTCGCGCGCAGCGGCGACGGCGAGTGCTGGCTGGCCGTGCACGAGCACCTGTCGCCGGCGCCGGCGGCCGCGCCTTCCGGCGATCGCGCCGAATAGGTCAACCCCCGCTTCGCGCCCGGCCCCGGGCATCCCACGAAACATCAGGATAACTGAGCAAGGAGTCCACATGGACCATCATGGCACGGCGGAACTCGGCAGCGCGGCCGCGCACGAGCAGGCGCGCTTTTCCGCGATCGAGACACGCTCGATCGACTATGTGCCCGACAGCGAGCGGCACGGCAAGGTCGTCGATCAGGGGCCGTTCTGGTTCCTCGGCAATTTCCAGTTCTTCACGATCGCGATCGGCTTCGTGGGGCCCGGCATGGGCCTGTCGCTCGGCTACACCATCCTCTCGGGCACGCTCGGCATCCTGTTCGGCACGCTGTTCATGGCCTTCCACGCCTCCCAGGGCGCGCACCTCGGGCTGCCGCAGATGATCCAGTCGCGCGCGCAGTTCGGCTATCGCGGCGTGGTGGTGGTGGTGCTCGCCACGGCCTTCACCTTCATCGCGTTCAACGTGGTGGACGTGGTGCTGATGGCCAGCGGCCTGCACGCGATCTTCGGCTGGTCGCCGGTGGCGATCACGCTGGCCACGGCGCTGTTCGCGCTGTTCCTCGCGATCTACGGCCACGACTGGCTGCATCGCGCGTTCAAGTGGATGCTCTGCGCGAGCCTGCCGCTGTACCTCGTGCTGTCGGCCGCGATCCTGTTCGGCGCCGTGCCGGCCAAGGCCGCCCACGCGGGCACCTTCAGCCTGGTGGCGTTCGCCTCGCAGTTCGCGGCCAGCGCGAGCTACAACATCACCTACGCGCCCTACGTGTCCGACTACTCGCGTTACCTGCCGCGCAGCACCCGGCCGCGCGCGATCATCGGCGCGGTGTTCGCCGGCGCGTCCTCGTCGGCGATCTGGCTGATCGCGCTCGGCGCGTGGCTCGCCTCGCGGCTCGGCGCCTCCGACGGCCTGATCGCGCTGAACGACGCCGGCAACGCGATCTTCCACGGCTTCGGCGCGCTGATCTCGATCATGTCGATCGGTGCGATGGTGGCCACCATGGGCCTGAACAACTACAGCGCGATGCTGACGCTGATCACCGGCGTGGATTCGTTCCGCGCCGTGAAGCCCACGCGCACGATCCGCATCGCCACGCTGGTGCTGCTCATGGCCGTGTGGGTGGCGATCTCGATGCTGCTCGCCGGCAATGCCATCGACATCCTGTTCGCGGCGCTGACCATGATGCTGTACCTGCTCGCGCCGTGGACGGCCGTGAACCTGGTCGACTACTTCTTCGTGCGGCGCGGCCGCTACGCGATCACCCATCTGTTCACGCCGAGCGGCATCTACGGCGCCTGGAGCGTGCGCGGGCTCGCGTCGTACGTGGCGGGCTTCGTCGTGTCGGTGCCGTTCTTCGTGCTGCCGGGCGTGTATACGGGCCCGCTCGCGGCGCGGCTCGGCGGCGTGGACATCGCCTGGGCGATCGGCCTCGCGGTGGCCACCATCGCCTACCTGCTGCCGTGGCGCCGGCTCGACACCCGCGCCGAGGACGACGCGATCGCGGCGAGCGACGCCGCGCTCGGCCTGCACTGAACCGGCGATTTCCACCATCGGCGGCGACGATGACCACGATTCACCGAAACAAGGGAGAAACACGAATGAAGAAGCGGGTTGTGGCGGCTGCGGCCTGCCTGTTCGCGTCGTATGGCGCACACGCGCAGGGCAGCGTCACCTTGTTTGGCGTGCTCGACGAGGGCATCAACTTCACGAGCAACGCGGGCGGCCATTCGGCTTGGCAGCAGACCAGCGTGGACCTCGTGACGAGCCGCTGGGGCATCAAGGGCAACGAGGATCTCGGCGGCGGGCTGCATGCGATCCTCGATCTCGAGAGCGGCTTCCAGGTGGACAGCGGCCGCATCTACTACGGCGATCGCGTGTTCGGCTACCAGTCCTACGTGGGCCTGCAATCGGAGTCGTACGGCACCGTCACCTTCGGCCGCCAGTTCGACACCGTGGCCGACACGATCGCGCCGCTCACGGCCAACGGCAACTGGGCCGGCTACCTGTTCGCGCATCCGTTCGACAACGACAACACCGACGCCTCGTTCCATGCAAACAACTCGGTGAAGTTCACGAGCGCGACCTGTCACGGGCTCACGGCCACCGCGCTGTACGGCTTCGGCAATCAGGCCGGCAACTTCGCGCGCAATCGCGCGATCGGCGCGGGCCTGACCTACGCATGGAACACGCTCACGCTCGGCGCCGTGTACGAGGATCTCGGCACGCCGGGCACCACGACCGGCGGCGCGGTCGCGCCCGACGACATGGATTTCGCGGCCGGCAACCAGAAGATCTTCGGGATCGGCGCGAACTACGGCATCGGGCCGGCCACGCTCGGGCTCGTGTACACGCACGTGATGGTGCAGCAGCCCACGGCCTCGCTGTATGCCGGCGATTTCGGCACGGCCGTGTCGCGACTGCATTTCGACAACCTCGAGGCCAATGCGAAGGTGTACGTGCGGCCGAACCTGTTCGTGGGCGCGATGTACACCTACACGCGCGCGCGACTTGCGCTCGGTGGCGGCGATGCCTCGCTGCACTGGAACCAGCTGGGGCTGATGGCGCAGTATTCGCTGTCGAAGCGCACCGGCGTGTATTCGCAGCTCGCGTATCAGAAGGCGAGCGGCGGCGGCACCGGCACGCCGCTCGAGGGCGCCTACGTGCTCGGCTCGGCCGGGCAGTCGTCGAACTCGCATCAGATCGTCGCGCGGGTGGGGATCACGCATTCGTTCTGATCGGCCGAAGCGAACGGCGGCCGGATCAGGTTCCGGTCACGGCATCGTGGCGCGACCGGCCGCCCACCGCGCACCATGCGCCGGCCACCTGCAGCGGCAGGCCGATCGCGAGCATCGCGAAGCCGGCCAGATGCTGGTCCGTCAGCGGCGTGATGTTCCAGCGGCAGATCAGGTTCAGATACGGCATGTACAGCACGTGCGGTGCCGTCATCCACACCACGGCCACCGTCATCATCGGCATCGAGCCGGCCAGCACCAGCACGCCGGCGAGCCAGTCGCGCCCGATCGTGCGCAGCGCGCGAAACGCCTGCGCCCAGAACAGCGTGCCCGACAGCAGCTCGATCGCACCGAGCGGCGCGCTGTACAGCGCGTTGGCCAGCGCCGGCTCGAAGATGCCGGGCAGGCTCACGCCGGTCGACACGATCGCGAACACGGTGGCGGCCACCCACGGATCGAGCAGCCAGCCGCGCCAGCCCGGTGCCGGCGCGGGAGCGGGCGCGCCGCGCCAGCGCTGCAAGGTTCGGACCGGCACCGCCAGGATCAGCAGCGGCGGCACCCACTGGTTCAGCACCATGAGCCCCGCGCTGTAGGTGGCCATCGACTGGAGCGGATCCTTCAGGGCGAACGAGGCGGCGGCGAGCAGCGTGGCCGCTGCGACGCCGCACGCGGCGTGTCGCGCCGGCCAGCGGGCGCGCAGGGCGGCCACGACGGCGGCCACGGCGATCGCGAGGCTCGCGGCGAGCCAGCAGGACAGGGCCGGTGCGTTCCAGGACGGATTCATGATGAGGCGCGGCCGGCGTCGTGCAGCACGCGCGCGATGTCCGCGGCGATGCCGGCGGGCTCGCCGAGCTGGCCGTAGCCGTAGCGCAGCCGCACCTGCCCGGCCGGATCCACCAGCGTGATGACCGAGGTGTGATCGATGAAGCGGCCGTCGGCGGCGCGGCGCCAGTCGACGCCCCAGGCGCGTGCCGCGGCGCGTGCGTCGGCCGCGCTGCCGGTCAGGCCGATCGCGCGCGGCGTGAACGCGCCGAGGTAGGCGGCGAGCCGCGCGGGCGTATCGTGGCGCGGGTCGAGCGTGACGAACAGCACGGAGACGCGCGCGGCGTCGCGGCCGAGCCGATCGAACACCGGCTGCAGCGACGCGAGCGTGGTGGGACACACGTCGGGGCATTGCGTGTAGCCGAAGTAGACCAGCACCACGCGGCCGCGCAACGCGGCGAGCGAGAACGGCGTGCCCGCGTCGGTCACGAGCGGCAGCGGCGGTGCCGCCTGCGCGCGCACCACGCTGCCCGTGTAGCCGGCCTGCTGGCCGAAGCGCGTGTAGCCGTACAGCGCCGTGCACAGCACCAGGCCGACGAGGGCGGCCCGGGCGGCCGAACGCAGCGGGGCCGGCAGGGCGGCGAGCCCGATGGAACGATGTCTCATCTCACCAGACCTGCCAGCCCGGCGCATGGATCACGTGCCCGAGCAGCGACCAGAACGTGGGCAGGTAGGCCAGCACCATGCAGATGCCGGCGAACAGCGCCCAGCGGCCGATCGGCTCGAGCCGCCGGGCGAGCTTCGGTGCGGCGGCGGGGGACGCGGCATCGGCATCGTCGGCGCCCGGATGCGCGATCGCCGTGGCGAACGGGATCGGTTCGCGCGTCGCCTCGCGCCGCCCGGCCACGAGCGTGCCGAAGAACACCACGTAGAAGCTCGGCACCGCGAGCCACAGGATGCCGCCGCCGATCGACACCAGCACGAGCGGCGCGTGGGCCGCGCCGTACAGCGCCTCGTAGGTGCCGTGCGGCAGCTCGGATAGCCACGCGCGGCGCGGCACGCCATAGGCGCCGGCCCACAGCATGCCGATCGCGAAGATCGACATGCCGGCGAACCACAGCCAGATGGCGGCCGACGCGAGCGGGCGCGCGAACAGGCGCCGCCCCGTCAGGTGCGGCAGCAGCCAGAACGTGGCCGACATGAACGTGAGCGCGAACACCGTGCCCACCGTCATGTGGAAATGGCCGGGGATGAAGGTGGTGTTGTGCACGATCGCGTCGAGCTGCCAGCTGCCGTTCACGATGCCGGTGGCGCCGCCCACGATGTAGGCGATCGCGGCGAGCAGCTGGCCGGCCACGCGCGGGTCACGCCAGGGCAGGGCCGTGAACCAGCCCAGCAGGCCGCGGCCGCCGCGCCGGCGTCCCGCGTATTCGAGCGTGAGCCCGAGCGAGAAGGCCGTGATCAGGCTCGGCAGCGCGACCGACATCGTCAGCACGGTGAGGATGCCGCGCCACACCGGCGAGAAGCCGGGATCCTGGAACTGATGGTGGGTGCCGACCGGCAGCGAGAACACCAGCAGCAGGATGAACACGAGGCGCGCCATCGGATCGGACACGAGTTTGCTGTCCAGCTGCTTCGGCAGCAGTCCGTACCAGCAGATGTAGGCCGGCATCAGCCAGAAATAGACGATCGGGTGGCCGGTGAGCCAGAACAGGGTGCGCGCGATCAGCGGGTCGACCGAATCGACGAGGCCGAGCGCCCAGGGATCGAGCTGCACCACGAGCTCGGTCACGATGCCGATGGCGGACAGCGTCCACATCCACAGCGTGACCACGCTCATGTAGGTGACGAGCGGCGTGACCCGGCCCGGATGCTGGCGCCGCCAGCGCGCGCGCAGCCCGTGCAGGACCGGCAGCGGCACGATGCTGCCGAGGCCGAGCAGGGTCATGCCGAGGTAGAAGTACGGGCTGCCCTTCAGCGGCGGGTAGAAGGTCCACAGCACGCTCGAGGAGTCGTCGAGCATCGCCACCAGCAGGCAGGCCGTGCCGGCCGCGAGCAGCGCGAACGAGGCGCGCCACAGCGGCATGTTCGGCTTCAGGCCCAGCTCGCGCGCGCTGAGGTAGACCAGCACGCCGCAGATCACGAAGAACGTGAACACGTAGCCGTTCAGCACGCCGTGGATCGTCAGCCCCTGATAGTAGGTCCGCAGGAACGGGCGCAGATACGGATACAGGTCGATGCCGCCGTAGTTCAGCGCCTGCAGCGGCCCGATCGACGCGCCGATCAGCAGCGCGGAGAAGCCGCACACGAGGAAGGCCAGCATCGTGCGGCGCTGTGGCGCGGCGTCGCGCTCGGACATGTCGCGCGCGCGCGTCGCGCCGTCGGCGCACGCATCGCGGGATGCGAGGGAGGGCGTGCTCATGATGCTTGCCTCGGGTCGACGATGATCCTGCCGGTCATCGCATGGTGTTCGATGCCGCAGAATTCGTTGCAGATGATGTGATAGGTGCCCGCGTGATCGAAGCGGTAGCTGACGGTGCCGACGGCGCCGGGCACCGCGGTCGCGTTGAGGGTGGTGCCCTGCACCTCGAAGCCGTGCAGCACGTCGGCGCTCGTCACGTGGAAGGTGACCGTGGCGCCCTGCTTCACGTGGATGTCGGCGGGCGCCCAGGACCAGATCCGGCCCACCACGTACACGGTGTAGCTGTCGGGGCCGGTCTGCACGACGCTGCCGCTGCGGAAGCGCGGGTCGTCGGCCAGCACGGCCGGGGTGGCGGCGAATTCTCCGCCCCGGGTCACGGCGCCGTAGTCGATCACGACGTAGAACATCGAGCCGATCAGCAGCACCGTCAGCAGCACGAGCGAGATGAAGACCCAGATGCGCTCGTGGCGCTCGGCCACGCGGTGGAACGCGTGTTCGAAATCGTTGGTGGACATGGCGGGCCTCAGCTGCGCGTGACGAAGACGGCCGACGCGATCGCCCAGGCCGCGATGATGGTGACGAGCAGCACGGCGCCCACCACCCATGCGCCGACGGGACGGATCTCGTCGGGCGGTGTGTCCTTGTGTTGGTTCATGGTCGGGATGTCGGTATCAGTGCGATGGGGAGGAGGGGGCGGGCACGGTGCCGGCCGGCGGCGTGGTGGCGGGATCGCCGAGCAGCACGTCGTTCACGCGCTTGCCGTACATCGAGTACTTCGAGTCGTGGTGCTTGCGGCGCGTGCTCGCGAGGTCGCCGTCGAAGCGCGGATCCTGCGGCCGGATCTGGCTGTCGATGTAGGTTGCGACGTCCCAGGCCTGCTGCACGCTCAGCGAATCGGGCATGCCGAGCGGCATGTTGGCGTGCACGAACTCCGCGGCGTTCTTGATGCTGCCCATGCCGGCGCCCCAGTTGAACGACTGCGCGCCCCACAGCGCCGGGAACACCGGCCTGCCGTCCTGCGTGCGGCCTTCGCCGTTCGCGCCGTGACACACGGCGCAATGCTGCGTGTACACGGCGCTGCCGCGCGCGTAGTCGGCGGGCTGCGGCGGGGCCGGCAGCTTCGGAAAACCGCGGCCGGCGATCGGCTCGCCCACCGGCGCGCCCTTCGCGAGGAAGTATGCATAGCTCTCGAGCGCGACCAGGGTGTCGTCGCCGAGCGGTGGCGCCTTGCCGTTCATGCTGAAGCGGAAGCAGCCCTGCAGCCGCTCCTCGAAGGAATTCACGTGGCCGTTCTTGCTGCGGTAGGCCGGGTAGGACAGATAGGCGGCCCACATCGGTGCCGCGCCCGGCTGCCGCCCGCCGCCCAGGTGGCAGCTCGCGCAGTTCAGGCGGTTGCCGACGAAGGGCGCGGCGTAACGGGCGGGATCGTGGAAGATCGCCTCGCCCTTGCGGATCATCGCGCCGAATTTGTCGTGAGGGATCTCGGAGTCGGATGGTGGCTGGAAGGTTGGCGGGGTTTGCGCTTTCGGTTGCGCGTGGGAGTGCCGGGCGTAACCCAGGCTTGCGAAGCCGGCGGCAACGGCAGCGACGACGACGAGCGACGGCACGGCGGCGAGGATCAGCCTGCGGTGTTTCATGGTTGGTCTCCATGGGCGGATGACGCGCTCGATGCGGGCAACTGCGCCGTGTAGGCGGAGACGGCGGCGATCTCGGCCGGCGACAGGCGCGCGCTCGCGGCGCGCATGAAGTCGTCGGCCGGATCGCGGGACGCGCCCGCGTGCCAGTGTTCGAGTTGTCCGGCCAGGTAGGCCTCGGACTGCCCCGCGATCGGCGGCGAGAAGGTGGCAATGCCGTGGCCGGCCTCGCCGTGGCAGCGCGCGCAGGCGGGCAGGCCGACTGGCGGCAGCCCGTGATCGAAGATGTCCTTGCCGCGTGCGAGTTGTGCGAGCCGGGCGGGACCGCCGGGCCCGGATGGTGTGTGCGGTGGCGGCGGGGGCAGACTCGCGAACCAGGCGGCCACGTCGCGACGCTCGGCTGTGCTCAGGCGGGCCGCGTACGGCGCCATGATCACGCTGTCGCGCTCGCCGGCGGCGAAGGCCTCGAGCTGGTCTGCGAGCTAGCGGGCCGGCAGCCCGGCCAGCACGGGAATGCCGTTCGAGGGCCGGCCCGCGCCATCGGCGAGATGGCAGGCGGCGCAGGCCGCTCGCCCGGGCACCGTGCCAACGGTGGCGATGTGCTCGCCGCGCGCCGGCTCGGCCGGTGTCGCGGCCGCGGCCAGCGGCGGTGCCAGCAGGCAGGCGAGCGCCGTGCGCAGCAACCAGCGTGGCAGACGTCGTCGAGGTGGCGGGGAATCGTGCATCACGGGTGATACCTCCAGAGCGGCGGCATGAAGCGCGGATGGGGCAGGGCCATTCGTTTCGTTGTCCGCATCGATCGGGGATCGCTGCGTGAGTGGAGCGGGGCAGGTGCGCGATCAGCGAGGAGGAGGGCGGGTGGCGGGTCTCATGCAGGTGGCGGGGATCTCGGGAAGCGATGTCGACAAGCTTCGCAGAGGCCGCCGGCGAATTCCAATATGGCTATGCGATGGCGCGCATGCCAATTTGGTATGTGCGTGCCGGACGCCCGATGCCATGCGCGCACGTCATGCAAACGATGCGTTCCTTGTATTTCCCGGCGCGCGGGGCGATCTCTAGACTCGTCCCGTGTCGCACAACCAGGAAGACATGCCCATGAAGATCCGCACCCTGCTCGTCTCGCTCGCGCTGGCCGGCCTCTCGGTCGCCCAGGTTTCCGTCCGCGCCGCCACGCCGCCACGCCCGGCCGACTTCTGGGCCACGCCCACCGTCGCCGGCTACGGCAAGATGCATTTCGATGCCGCCGCGCAGTTCAGGCCGCAGCCCGGGCATCGCTACAAGGTGGTGTTCGCGCTGACACATCCGTCGACGTCCCCGGCCGACGTCAATCCCGCACTCGATCACGTGGCCCGCACCGTGAACCTGTACGCGGCATCGGGCGTGCCGCTCTCGCACCTGAAGTTCGTGGCCGTCGCCTACGGCGCGGCCACGCCCGCCGTGCTCGACGACGCGCATTACCGTGCGCGCTTCGGCGTGGCCAATCCGAACCTGCCGCTGATCGCGGCGCTGAGGAAGGCGGGCGTGACGGTGAGCGTCTGCAGCCAGGCGATCGCCGAACACGATTTCGAGGACGACTGGATCGCACCGGGCGTGGTGCTGTCCCTGTCCGGGCTCACCACGATCACCACCCTCGAATCCGAAGGCTATGCGCTGATGCCGCTCTGAACGCGCCCGCAGTCGTTGCCGTCCTCCCTCACGTCCTCCAAAGCCGGAGTGCTCACCATGCCCCAGTTCAAACCCGCGCTGACGCTCTGCCGCGTCGGCCTCTCGCTGCTCTCGTTCGCCACGCTCGCCGCTGCGCAGCCCGCCGCCGCCGCCGCGCCTGCCACCGCTTCGAGCTTCTCGCCGCCGTGGCAGGGCGGCGCCAACGACGACGCCGCGAAGCGCGGCCTCGAATTCACCGAGCCCGATGCCGACGATCTCGCCGATTTCCACGGCGACCCTCAACACCCGAAGCTCGCGCTGTACGTGGGCGGCAACTACTTCTTCGCGATGGCGCCGCTCGTGAAGGCCTTCGAGGATCGTTACCCCGAATATCGCGGCCACATCTACTGGGAAACCATTCCGCCCGGGCTGCTGGCGCGCCAGCTGGCCGAAGGCGGCACGGTCACGGTCGGCAACCTGACCTGGACCGTCAAGGCCGACGTCTATCTGGCGGGCAGGCAGGCCGTCGAGAAGCAGATCGCGCTCGGCACCCTGAAGGGGCCGGTGGTGCCGTACGTCACCAATACCCTCGCGATCATGGTGCCGAAGGGCAATCCCGCGCACATCGAGGGCCTGGCCGACATCGGTCGCGACGACGTGCGCGTGGCGATGCCGAACCCCGGCTTCGAGGGCATCGCGCGGCAGATCAAGGCGTCGCTGGCCAGCGCGGGCGGCCAGGCCCTCGTCGACAAGGTGTACGGCGACAAGGTGGGGGACGGCACCACCCTGCTCACGCACATCCATCACCGCCAGACGCCGCTGTGGATCATGCAGGGCAAGGTTCAGGGCGGCGTGACCTGGCAATCGGAGGCGATGTTCCAGGAACAGGCGGGCCATCCGATCGATCATGTCGACATTCCGGCCGCGCAGAACACCACGGCGATCTACGCCGGCGCGATGGCCGCGCATGCGCCGCATGCCGAGGCCGCGCAGCGCTGGTTGACGTTCATCCGCTCGCCACAGGCGCTCGACATCTTCGGGCGCTACGGCTTCAAGCCGTATCGGCCGGGTGCCTGACGCGCGGCGAGGCACGACGGCGCGATCCCGGATATCGACGATCATGCCGGCGTGACTTCACGCAGCCTGCCGGCCAGGGTTACAATCGCGCGCCATGAATGCACTTCGCCACTTTCTTCGGCGGGGCGGCGTCGCGACACACGTGCTGTGGGGCCTGATTCTGGTCGTGCTGCTCGCTCGCGCGCTGATCTCGTCGGCCGTGATGCTCGATCCGGATGCGCCGGACGCGGGCACGGTGGTGCTGTGTTCGGGGCATGGCCCGCTCGTGCTCGGCACGGCCGCGCCGGGCGCCGCCGATTTCGCCGCCGGCGCGCCGATCACGCCGGCCAACGATGCCTTCGCGCTGGTCGACGCGCTGACGCATCACGCCGGCCACGGCGATGCCTCGCATTCCTCCGGTTCTTCCGGCACCAGCGGTGGCGGCGAGCTGTGTCCGTTCGGCGCGGCGCTGTTCACCGCGCTCGCCGCGAGCCTGCTGCTGGTGCTGCTGTTCCCGGCCGCCTTCGCGCGGCAAGACTGGCCGCGCCGCGTGGTGTGCGCGGCGCTGCGCCAGACCATCGGCGATCGTCCGCCCTCGCGCGCGCCACCCCGTCTCGCCTGATTCCTCCTCCCAGTTCGCTCCTGCCACGCCCGACACACGTGATGCGCGGGTGATCCACGCCTGATCCGCATGCCGCGATCGCGCGCGGGTACGCGTTGCCCATGCGTCGTCGCCGTGCGCACGAGCCGATCCACGAATCCCGTCGCCGGTCCGCGCCTCGCGGGCCGGCGCGGCATGCGTGCGCGCACGCGCCACGCATCGACACTCATGAGGCACCGCCGCATGTCCACCCTGTTCGGGCGCGCCGTCGCGTCCACCCGTTCGCCCGGAGCCGGCTATCGCACGCTGTGGCGCTGGCATTTCTATGCCGGCCTGTTCGTGATGCCGTTTCTCGTGATCCTCGCGATCACGGGCACCCTCTATTGCTTTCAGCCGCAGATCGAGCCGCTGCTGTATCCGCATCGGCTCGTCGTGACGCCACGCGCCGAGCCGCGGCTCGGCACCGACGTGTTGCTGAGGCGCGCGGCCACGGCCGTGCCGCCCGGCGCGCGGGCGCTGACCATCGAAGTGCGTCGCGAGCCGGCGCGCAGCGCAGAATTCGTGTTCCGCCTGCCCGGTGGCAGCCGCCAGAGCGTCTACGTCGATCCGTACAGCGGCGCGTTGCTCGGCACGCTCGACGTGGATGGTCGCTTCATGCAGGTGGACCGGATGCTGCATCGCAAGCTGCTGCTCGGCAAGCCGGGCGAGCTGCTGATGGAGTTGGTGGCGTGCTGGACGCTCGTGATGATCGGCACCGGCATCGCGCTGTGGTGGCCGTCGCGGCGGCCCGGGCACGCCGATGACGGCCACGCGCCGGGCCGCCGGCGCGATGCCTTCGTGCCGGACTGGCGGCTGCGCGGTCGGCCGCTGTGGAAGAGCGTGCACGCCGCGCTCGGCATCTGGCTGGCCGCGGGCGCGCTGGCCTTCGTGTTGAGCGGCCTGCCGTGGACCGGCTCGTGGGGCCAGCAGTTCAAGGCGTTCGCGAGCAAGGTGCGGCTCGGCGCGCCGCCGGGCGCGTGGGGCGATCCGACGCTGCGCTCGGCGCCGCCAGGCTCGGGCGGGGGCACGGGCGCACACGCGCCGGCCGGTGCACAAACCGACACCGCGCACGGATCGTCGCCCGCTGCGGCTGTGCATCACGCCGACGACGCGATGCCGGGCATGGTGATGGACGACCTGCCGCTGCCGCAGACGCCGTGGGCCGTCGGGCGCATGGCGGTGCCGGATTCCGCGCCGGCGCCGGCCGTGCCCGCGCTGACGCCCGACGTCGTCATCGCGAAGCTGGCCGCGCTCGGCCTCGCGAGCGGCTACTCGCTCGCGCTGCCGGCCACGCCCGAGGGCGTGTACACGGCCTCGTACTTTCCGGCCGATCCGAAGGCCGAGCGCACGCTCTACCTCGACCAGTACAGCGGCCGCGTGCTGCGCGACGTCGGGTACGCCGATTACGGCGCGATCGCGCAGGCCGTGTCCTACGGCACCTCGCTGCACATGGGCCGCTACTTCGGGCTCGCGAACCAGCTCGTGTGCGCGGCGATCTCGCTGGGCCTGGCCGCGATGGCCGTGACCGGCTTCGTGATGTGGTGGAAGCGCCGGCCCGCGCTGACGCTCGGCGCGCCGGCGCGCGAACGCCGTCCGCCGCCGATGCGCGGCTGGGTCGCGGGCCTCGTGCTGCTCGGCTGCGTGTTTCCGCTGATGGGCGCGACGCTGCTGGTCGTGTGGGCCGCCGATCGCCTGCTGTTCGGACGCGCGATGCGCCGGACAGCCTGAAGCGCCGCGCCGGCATCGGCGCCCGATTCCAGCCGTTCGCGGTCACGCGTGACGCGCGACCGCGCAAAACCATCAACGATCAGTAGAACGAACATGATTAGACTGTCCCGCATCGCCGCCACCGTGGCCGGCATGCTTTCCGTCTCGACCGCGAGCCTCGCCGTGGCGCAGGCCGCGCCCGCATCCGCCGATGCGGCATCCGGTGCATCGGCATCGGCAGCCACAGCGGCGGCGACCGCCCTGCCGCCGATCGCCGTCAACGCCCGTTCGGGCGGTTCGCTCACCGCGCCCGACACGCGCGAGCTCAAGCGCCGCCTCGACGAGACGGCCGGCTCGGTCGGCTTCGTCGACGCGTCCGCCTACCGCAACAGCTATGCCTTCACGCTGCGCGACGTGCTGAAGGACGCGCCCGGCGTGTTCGTGGAGAACCGCTACGGCCAGGAGCTGCGCCTGTCGATCCGCGGCTCGGGCATCGCGCGCGGCTATCACGCGCGCGGCCTCGACATCCTGCAGGACGGCATTCCCACCAACCTGGCCGACGGCAGCGGCGATTACTACCAGATCGATCCGCTCGCGCTGCAGGCCACCGAGATCTACAAGGGCGGCAACGGCCTGCAATACGGCGCCGCCACGCTCGGCGGCGCGATCAACTTCGTCACGCCCACCGCCAGGACGGCCGAGGCGCCGAACATCGTGCGCGTGGAGGGCGGCAGCGACGGCACGCTGCGCACCAGCGCGCAGTTCTCGCGCGTGGTGGGCCCGCTCGACTATCTCGCCACCTTCAGCGTCAACCATGCCGACGGCTGGCGCGACCACGAGCGCGGCCAGTACGAGCAATTCAACGCGAATCTCGGCTATCGCTTCAGCCCGAACCTCGAGACGCGCTTCTACGTCGGCGCCTACGTGGTCGATCAGAAGCTGCCCGGCTCGCTGACGCTGTCGGACGCGCTGCACGATCCCACCGCGGCCGCGCCGAGCGCGCTGTCGGGCGATCAGGCGCGCAACACGCGCACCGAGCGCATCGCCAACCGCACGACCGTCCTGCTCGATGCCGGGGAGCTGCAGTTCGACAGCTGGGCGATCCACAAGAGCCTGTACCACCCGATCTTCCAGGCGCTCGATCAGGACGGCTGGACCTACGGCTTCGCGCCGCGCTTCATCGCGCATCCGACGCTGGCCGGCATGCGCGACGAGCTGATCGTGGGCGCGCGCTTCTTCGGCGGGCGCACCCAGGCGAACCAGTACGTGAACCTGAACGGCGAGCGCGGCGCGCAGACGCTCGATTCCACGCAGACCGCCTTCAACTACGAGGCCTACCTGGAGAACCGCCTGTTCTTCCTGCCGACCGTGGCGCTGATGACGGGCGTGAAGGTGCTGCATTCGGTGCGCGAATACATCGACTACGGCGGCCTGCCGGGCGATGCCGCCTACAAGTCCACGCGCGCGGCCTACGGCGGCCTGAACCCGAAGCTCGGCCTGCTCTGGCAGCCGCGGCGCGACGTGCAGGCCTTCGCGGACATCACGCGCAGCGAGGACGTGCCCGATTTCACCGATCTGTCGCAGAGCTTCGCCGGCACCACGCGCTTCACGCCGCTGGCCGCGCAGCACGCGTGGACGCTCGAGCTCGGCACGCGCGGCACGCTCGATCGGGTGAGCTGGGATCTGACCGCCTATCGCTCGCTGGTGCGCGACCAGTTGCTGCAGTACACCACCGATCCGAACGTGCCGGCCGCGACCTTCAATGCCAACCGCACCGTGCTGCAGGGCGTGGAGGCGGGGGCGTCGGTCGATCTGTGGCGCGACGTGACGCGCAAGGGGGCGGGCGACCGCATCACGCTGTCGGGCGTGTGGAACCTCAGCGATTTCCGCTTCCGCGGCGATCCGCAATACGGCGGGAACCGCATCGCCGGCGTGCCGCTGAACGTGTTGCGCGGCGTGCTCGGCTATTCAAGGCCGAACGGCTTGCACATATCGGCGAGCGTGGACTGGGTGCCGACGGGCGCCTGGGCCGACGATGCGAACACGCTGCGCGTGCCGAGCTACGCAGTGTTCGGCGTGCAGGCCGGCATGGATTTCCGCAACGGGCTGTCGATCTACGTCGATGCGCGCAATCTCGCGAACCGGCGCTACGTGTCCGACGTCGCCACGGTGGCCAACGCGCGCACCGCGTCGAGCACGGCGATCTTCTATCCCGGCGACGGCCGCAGCGTGTTCGCGGGCATGCGCTACGCGTTCTGAGCACGGCACCAGCCGTGCCAGGCCTCGCGGCAGGCGGCTTCGAAGCCGGCCGCGAAGCGTGCGCCGTCCATCAGCGGCGAGGCCGCGAGGCGTGCGCGCAGGCCGGCGCGCAGCGCGGCCAGGCGCGGCAGGTCGCGCGCGAGGCCGGCGGCGATCTCGGCGAAGCGCGCGTCGCTGTCGGCCACGCAGTCGAGCAGGCCCAGGTGGGTGGCCTGGCTCAGGCCGGCGCGGCCGGCCACGGTCGAGCCCGCCCGCGTGATCACCGGCACGCCCATCCAGTACGCGTCGAGGCTCGTGGTGTGGCCGTTGTACGGCAGCGTGTCGAGCCCGATGTCGATGCCCTGGTAGGTGCGCAGATACTCGGCGCGCGGGCGAAACGCCGTGAATCCCACGCGCCCGGCGGCGATGCCCTGCGCCGCGAGCCGTGCCAGCAGGTGGGGGCGCGCCTCGCCCTCGGGCAGCATCAGCAGCAGCCGCGCGTCGGGCACGGCATCCATCGCGCCGCGCCACATGCGCAGCGAGGCATCGTCGAGCTTGCACGGATTGTTCAGGCATCCGAACGTGACGTGGCCGTTGGCGAGCGCGGGCAGCGGGCCGACCGCGAGCGTCGTGTCGGCATCGGCGGCGTCGACCAGCGGGTCGTAGCACCAGAACGTGTCGGGCAGCCGGATCGAGCGCTCGCTGTAGAACGCGTCGGTGCCGGGCGGGTCGAGCCGCGGGTCGGTGAGGCGGTAGTCGATCGCCTCGATGCCGGTGCTGCCGGGGTAGGCGAGCCAGGCGATCTGCACCGGCGCGGGCTTGCGCGCGAACAGCAGCGGCCGGCTGTCGGCCATGTGCATGCTGAGGTCCACCAGCACGTCGATGCGGTCGTCGCGGATCGTGCGTGCCAGCTGCGCGTCGTCGAGGCGGCTCACGTCGCGCCACACGTCGGCCAGCGCCGCGAGCCGGTGTGTCTGCGCGTCGGGGCGCGCCACGCTCGCGTAGCAGACGATCTCGAAGGCGTCGTGATCGTGATGCGACAGCAGCGGCTGCATGAACAGGGCCTGGCAGTGATGGCGGAAGTCCGGCGACACGTAGCCGAGCCGCAGCCGCCGCGACGGCGTGGCATCGTTCGCGTGCGGGCGCCGGCTGCCTGCGAGCGGCGCCTCGTGCCGCGCCGACCAGCGGCGGCCTTCCTCGCGCAGCGCGAGCGGATCCTCGGCCACGAAGCTCAGCGCGTACAGCAGGTTGCCGTGGGCCACCACGTTGCCGGGATCGGCCTCGATCGCGCGTCGGTAGTACGCGACGCCCTCGGCGAGTCGCCCCTGATCCTTCAGCACGTTGCCGAGATTGTTCAGCGTGACCGCGTGATCGGGCGCGGCGGCCAGCGCCTCGCGCAAACGCGCGTGCGCGGCGTCCATCGCGCCGAGCGTGCGGTGCGCGGTGGCGAGGTTGTTCAGCGCGGCCACGAAGCCGGGGCGCAGCGCGATGGCCGTGCCGAAGGCCTGCACCGCCTCGTGCGTCGCGCCCGCCTCGCGCAGCGTCACGCCGAGGTTGTTGTACGCATCGGCGTGGGCGGGCACGAGCGCGATCGCCTGTCGGTAGTGCGCCACGGCCTCGTCGCGCCTGCCGAGCGCATGCAGCGCGTTGGCAAGGTTGTACGACGCTTCGGGAAAGGCCGGATCGAGCTCGAGCGCGCGCGCGAGCACGGCCGCGCTGCGCGCGAATTCGCGGTGCCGATGCAGGGCCACGCCGAGATTGGCGAGCGCGCATGGCGAATCGGGGGCGCCGTGCAGGGCGGTTTCGAGCAGCGGCAGCGCTTCCTCGAGGCGGCCCGCGTCGATCGCGAGCGTGCCGAGGTTGGTCAGCGCGTCGACGTCGCCCGGCTGCAGCGCGATCGCGCGGCGGTAGGCGGCCTCGGCGGAGGCGGTGTCGCCGAGCACGCGGTGGCAGTTGCCGAGATTGTTGAGCGCATCGGCGCGGGCCGGCTCGCGCGCGAGCACGGCCTCGTAGGCCTCGATCGCGGCGAGCGGCTCGCCGGCGGCCTGCAGCGTGGTGCCGAGCGCGAACAGCGGGTCGGCCGAGGTCGGGTCCAGCGCGTGGGCCTGCTGATAGGCGGCGAGCGCCTCGCCGGGCTGGCCCGCCGCGGCGAACACGTGGCCGCGCGCGATCCGGTAGCGGGCCTCGCCGGGCGAGCGCGCGATCGCGGCGTCGATCCAGCCGAGCGCGTCGGCCAGCGCGCCGCCCTGCATGTCGAGCATGCCGAGGCGGAACATCAGGTTCGCGTCGTCGGGCGCGATCGCGAGCGCGTCGCGGTAGAGCGCGCGCGCATCGCCGAGCCGGCCCGCGACGTGGTGCGCGGTGGCCTGCTCGAGTAGCCGGATGCTGTCCATCGTGGGTCCGTCGTCGAAGGGGCCGGTGGATCGGGTGCGTCGAGGTGCGGCGGCGGGCGCGGGAAGCGGCCCGCACGGCGTCGGGCAAACCGTAGCATGTCGAATCGTGGCGATGTTTACGGTCGGCCCGCGCGTCCTGCACGACCGGGGCGTCGCGCGTCAATGCGCGCGCCACGCGGCGCGGCGGTGCCCGTGCCGGCGCGGCAACGGTGGATTCGCGCGGCGTTCCGTCAGGAAATGCGCGGTAATCCGTAAGTAAGAGACGCGGGCGCGCGCACGCCGTCGGAGGCACCCGGTTCGACTTTTTTGGGTCCGCTAGAATCGACGCTCCCTTTCGACGATGCAAGGAGCGGGGCCGAGATGTCTTCCGAAACGCAGTTCTGGATGGTCGATGCGGCGCCCACGCCGGTCGGGCCGTTTTCGCATGCGACCGAGCGCGACGGCTGGGTGTTCGTGACCGGGCAGATGCCCACGCAGCCCGACGATGCCGCCGCGCCGCTGCCCGACGGCGTGGTCGCCCAGACGCGCCGCGTGATGGACAACCTGATCCTCGTGCTCGAGGGCCTGGGCCTCGGGCTCGAGCACGTGCTGTCGGCGCGCATCTTCCTGACCGAATTCAAGCGCGATTACGCCGCCATGAACGAGACCTACGCCGCGTACTTCCCGAAGGGCCGCCTGCCGGCGCGCACCTGCATCGGCGTGACCGGGCTCGCCTGCGACGCGCTGGTGGAAATCGACTTCGTGGCGCGCCGCCCCTGAAACGCGACACGGCCCGCGCACGCGTGAACGTGCGCGGGCCGTCGGTCCCGGCCGGGCGTGGCGCGCCTACTTCGCCGTGAAGCTGTAGCTGCCCTGCGTGCGGTGCCCGTCGGTGGCCACCGCCACCCAGTTCACCGTGTAGACGCCGGGCTTCAGCGCGGCCAGCTCGACGCTCATGTGCTTGTTGTCGCTGCTG
Source organism: Burkholderia sp. (assembly GCA_030151225.1). Classification (GTDB taxonomy): domain Bacteria; phylum Pseudomonadota; class Gammaproteobacteria; order Burkholderiales; family Burkholderiaceae; genus Burkholderia. The sequence continues at coordinate 19,640 of JASLEG010000147.1, forward strand.
CTGACGCTCGACGCGCCGCGCGTGGCCGACTGGCCGGCCGCGTCGGCCACCTTCAGCGAGCTGAAGGCCGGCTCGAGGCCGTCGTCGAAATCGATCGTCACGCTGCTGGTGGCGATGGGCACCGTGGCGCCGGCATCGGGCACGCGCTGCTTCGGATGCGCGTGGGCGAGCGCGAGCGGGGCCACGGCGGCGAGCAGCAGGCCGGCGGCGGCGCGGGCGAGGGTGTTGCGGCGGATCTTCATGGGGGATCTCCGGGTTCGGTGCGCTTACTTCGCCATCGCCTTCGGGCTCTGGACCTTGCATTGGGCCGTGATCTTCTCGCCGTCGCCGAACACGAAGCTCATCGGGATCGTCGAGCCGATCTTCAGCGGCTGCTTCGGCTCCTCGAGCATCACGTGGTAGCCGCCGGGCGCGAACGACAGCGTGCCGCCGGCCGGCACCGTGGCGCGGTCCACCATCACCATCCTCGACATGCTGCCGTTGCTCTGCGTCTGGTGCAGCATGGCCATGCCGAACGCGTCGGTGTCCACCTCGGTCAGGTCCACGGGCTTCGCGCCCGTGTTGGCGAGCTCGAAGAAGCCGCCCGACGGAATGCCGGCCGGCATGGCGCGCACCCAGCAGTGCGAAACGCTGACGGCGGGTGCCGCGAAGGCGGCGGAAGCGGCGAGGAACGGCGTGGCGGCGAGCAGGCGCAGGGCGAATGTCATGGGGAATTCCTGGGTATGAGCGTGGATCGGGAACGGGGAGCGGGCGGCGCGCATCAGGCGTTGCCGCTCTTGAGCAGCAGCGGCAGGTCGTGCACCCAGGGCGGCACGCCCTGGCCGTCACGCGCGAACAGGCGCACCTTGCCGCTCGGATCGAACACGACGCTGGCCGCCGTGTGGTTCATCGAATAGTTGTCGGGCTGGCTGCCGGCCACCTGTTCGTAGCTGATGCGGAAGTCGCTGGTCACCTTCTTCAGTTGCGCGTCGTCGGCCGGGCGCAGCGCGCGGAACGACGGATCGAAGGCGCTCACGTACTGCGCGAGCACCGGGTTGGTGTCGCGCTTCGGATCGACGCTCACGAACAGCACCTGCACCTGCTTCGCCACGTCGGGGCCGAGCTGCCGCAGGGCCTGGGCGAGTTCGGCGAGGGTGGTGGGGCACACGTCGGGGCAGTGCGTGTAGCCGAACAGCAGCACCACGACCTTGCCGCGATAGTCGGCCAGCGTGCGCAGCTTGCCGTCGGTGTCGGGCAGCGCGAAATCCTTGCCGAACTGGGTGTTGCCGGTGATGTCGAGATTGGTGAACGAGGGCTGGTCCTGCTGGCAGCCGGCCAGCAGCGACGCGCCGGCCAGCGTGCCGGCGATCGCGAGCAGCGTGGTGCGGCGCCGGGCGCTGAACGGCCCGGGCGCGGTGAGACGATCGAACATGTTGATGTCCACGTAAATCAGGAGGTCGAACGAACGTACGAGGCGCGGGCGGCGTGCCCGCGCGGGCGCGCGGCGGCACGGGCAGCTCGGGCGTGCCGGGCGCGAAGGTACGGATGCGGCGGGGTCAGCCGAGCGCGGCGAGCGTCG
>JASLEG010000170.1 GCA_030151225.1 Burkholderia sp.
GGGTGCCGTATCCGTCGCGCAATGCGTACGTGATGGACGCGTCGGGCAACGAGGTGCCGGTGGGCGCGCTGGGCGAGCTGTGCATCGGCGGCAACACGCTGGCGCGCGGTTACCTGGGCCGCCCGGGGCAGACGGCGGAGAAGTTCATCCCCGATCCGTTCCGCGACGACGGCGCGCGGCTGTATCGCTCGGGCGACCTGTGCCGGCGACGCGAGGACGGCACGATCGACTTCCTGGGTCGGATCGATCAGCAGGTGAAGCTGCGCGGCTTCCGGATCGAGCTGGGCGAGATCGAGGCGGCGCTGCGTCAGGTGCCGGGGGTGAAGCAGTCGGCGGTGGAGCTGAAGGGCGCGGGCGACGGCAGGCGCCTGGTGGGCTACGTGTCGGGTTGGGCGGGCGAAGTGGACGCGGCAACGCTGCGCGGCGGCCTGGAAGGCAGGCTGCCGGGCTACATGGTGCCGTCGGCGTTCGTGGTGCTGGAGCGCCTGCCGGTGATGCCGAACGGCAAGATCGACCGCAACGCGCTGCCCGAGCCCGAAGGCCTCGCCGACGGCGCGCGCGTCGCGCCGCGCAACGACGCCGAGGCCGCGCTGCTGGCGCTCTGGCAGGCCGTGCTCGGCCGCGACGATTTCGGCGTGACCGACAACTTCTTCGAGGCGGGTGGCGATTCGCTGGCCGCGCTGCGCATCACGCATCGCGCCGCGGCAGCCGGCTTCCCGGGCCTCACGCTCGAGAGCCTGTTCACGCAACCGACCGTGGTGTCGCTGGCCGCGTGGCTCGAGGCCAGCGCGCTGCCGCCGTCGATCGTGTCGCTGAACGCGCCCGATGCCGAACGCAAGCTGTTCGTGCTGCATCCGGTGTTCGGCCTCGTCGGCGAATACCGCGAGCTGGCCGAGGCGCTGGACGGCGCGGTGTCCGTCTACGGCGTGCAGTCGCGCCATTACACGGATCCGGCCTGGTGGCCGGCGAGCTTCGAGGCGGTGATCGACGATTACGTGGCCGACATCCGCCGCGTGCAGCCCGAAGGCCCGTATCGCCTGCTCGGCTGGTCGTCGGGCGCGGTGCTCGGCGTGGAGCTCGCGCATCGCCTGGAGGCGCTCGGCGAAACGGTGGCGTGTCTGCTGAGCGTCGATGCGAGCCCGCCCGGTCGCATCGCGGCCGACCCGGCCGGGGCGAGCCGCGCGATGGCGCGCCGGCGCGCGAGCGCCGAGGAACTCGAACCGCTGCGCGAATTCATCGCGCAGACGGACAAATGGAAAGGCCTGCTGCCCGAGGGCGAGGAGCAGGCATTGCTGGAGCAGGTGGCGTTGGTGTCGAAATACTTCGAATCCTTGCAACAGGTGCGCGTCGCGCGTGTGCTGTCGGTGCCGGTGCGGCACTGGTGGGCCACGCACTCGGAACAGCCGGTGGACGCGATGCGCGCGGGCTGGCAGGCCTACGTGCCGGGCGAACGCGCCGGCGATCACGCGGTGGATACCGACCACGTCGGGATCCTGCACGACGCCGGCTTCCTCGCGCAGGTGCGCGAGCTGCTGACCGACCACCACGCGAGCGAGGCTTGAGCATGACCGACCGCATTCTTCCGCCGACCCTGCGCGCGGCGCCCACCATGGCCGCGCGCCTCGCGCAGCTGGCCGCCACGCGCGCCGACGATCGCGCACTCGTGCAGGTCGATGCCGATGGCGACACGCCGTTCACGTACGCGCAACTGCATTGCCGTGCCGGCGGCGTGGCGGCCGTGCTCGCCGCCCGGCCGGGCGCGCGCGTGCTGCTGCTGCTCGACAGCGGCATCGACTATGTGGCCGCGTTCTTCGGCTGCCTGTACGCAGGCGCGATCGCGGTGCCCGCGTTCCCGCCGGAATCGGCGCGCGAACAGCATCTGGCGCGGCTGCGCGCGATCGCCGACGATGCCGAGGCCGCCGTGGTGCTGACCTCGTCGGCCGTGCTCGCGAAGCTCGGCGACGCGATCGCGACGATCGCCGGCGCGGCCGAGATCGTGGCCGTCGACACGCTGGCGCAAGCCGCGGCCGACGTGCTGCCGGTCGATGCCGGCCTCGACGCCGACACCGTGGCGTTCCTGCAGTACACGTCGGGCTCCACCTCCGCGCCGAAGGGCGTGATCGTGACCAACGGCAACCTGTGGGCCAACCAGATCGCGATCCAGGACGGCCTCGGCGTGGGCCCCGCCGACAGCTTCGTGAGCTGGCTGCCGCTGTTCCACGACATGGGCCTGATCGGCGGCATGCTGCAGCCGGTGTTCAGCGGCATTCCGCTGGTGCTGATGTCGCCGCAGTTCTTCCTCGAGCGGCCGGTGCGCTGGCTCGACGCGATCACGCGCCATCGCGGCACGATCTCGGGCGGCCCCGACTTCGCCTACCGGCTGTGCTGCGACCGCGTGCGCGACGCGCAGGCCGCCGGCCTCGACCTGTCGAGCTGGCGGGTGGCCTTCTCGGGCTCCGAACCGGTGCGCCGCGACACGCTCGACGCCTTCGTCGAGCAATTCTCGCCGCGCGGCTTCGCCTCCACCTCGGTGTACCCGTGTTACGGGCTGGCCGAGGCGACCCTGTTCGTGACCGGCGTGGCGCGCGGCGCGGGCATGACCGTCAGCGCGTTCGACGGCGCGCGGCTCGCGCACGGCGAGGCCGTGGCGCTCGGTGCCGAGGCCGATGAAGACGAGGGCACGCCGCTGGTGGGCTGCGGCGCGACCGTCGAGGCGCACACGGTGCGCCTCGTGGCCGAGGACGGCACGAGCGTGCTGCCGGACGGGCGGGTCGGCGAGATCTGGGCGAGCGGCCCGAGCATCGCGCAGGGCTACTGGAACAACGCGGCGGCCACCGAGGCCACCTTCGTGTCGCGCGACGGCGAGCGCTGGCTGCGCACCGGCGATCTGGGCCTGCGCGTGGACGGCCAGCTCTACGTGGTCGGTCGCAAGAAGGACATGATCATCGTGCGCGGCCAGAACCTGTTCCCCGAGGACATCGAACGCGCGATCGAGCGCGAGCTCGACCTCGTGCGCAAGGGGCGCATCAGCGCGTTCGGTACCGATCGCGGCGGACGCGAGGGGATCGGCGTCGCCGTGGAAATCTCGCGCGGCACGCAGAAGCTCGTCGAGCCGGCGAAGATCGTGGCCGCGCTGAACGAGGTGGTGAGCCTCGCCTGCGGCGAGCCGCTGGCGGTGGCGGTGCTGCTGAATCCGGGCGCGCTGCCCAGGACCTCGAGCGGCAAGCTGCAGCGCGCGGCCACGCGGCTCGGCTGGCGCGACGGCACGCTCGATGCGTATGCCGTCAGCGAATACGGTCGCTTCGTGGGCGCAGGCGCCGATGAAGCGGCGTCGAGTGCCGCCGCCGAGGGCGACGCGGCACCGGCCGGCGAGCTCGAAACCCGGCTCGCGGCGATCTGGCAGGACGTGCTCGGCTGCGCCGCGCCGCGCCGCGGCGACAGCTTCCTCGCGCTCGGCGGCAATTCGCTCGCCGCGGTGCAGGTGGTGGCGCGCGTGCGCGAAACCTGGGCGGTGCCGTACGACGCGATCAGCCTGTTCGAACAGCCGCGCCTCGCGTCGGCCGCCGCCGCGATCGCGGCCTTGCTGGCCGGCGGTGCGCAGGCGTCGGCGGCGCCCGCCGCGCCGCTCGTCGCGCGCGATGCCACCGCGCCGCTCGCGCTGTCGCACGCGCAGCAGCGCCAGTGGTTCCTGTGGAATCTCGATCGCGCGAGCAGCGCCTATCACATCGACGGCGCGCTGACGCTGCGCGGCGTGCTCGACGTCGCCGCGCTGCGTGCCAGCTTCGAGGCGATCGTCGCGCGTCACGAGGCGCTGCGCACGCGCTTCGTGGCCGATGCCCACGGCGACGCCGTGCAGGTGATCGATCCGCTCGTCCGCATCGATTTCCGCGAAACCGATCTTGCGGCACCTGGCGATGTGGATGCGGCCGCCGCCGCGTGGGCCGACGCGCTCGTGGCCGAACCGTTCGACCTCGGTGCCGGGCCGCTGCTGCGGGTCGGCATCGCGCGCCGCGCCGCCGATACGCACCGGCTCGTGCTGGCGATGCACCACATCGTGTCGGACGGCTGGTCGATGGGCGTGCTGTTGCGCGAGCTGGCCGACGGCTACCGGCTGCGGGTCGAGGGTGGTGCCGCGCCGGCCCCGGCCCCCTTGCCGGTGCAGTATGCCGACTACGCGCTGTGGCAGCGCCGCTGGCTCGCCGAGGGCGAGCAGGCCCGCCAGCTCGATTACTGGCGCGCGCGCCTCGGCGGGGCCCAGCCGGTGCTGGCGCTGCCGGCCGACCGGCCGCGTCTGGCGAGCGGCGGGTATCGGGCCGCGACGGTGGCATTCACGGTGCCGGCCGCGCTGGCCGCCTCGCTGCGCGAGCTCGCGCAGGCGCGCCAGGCCACGCTGTTCATGGTGCTGCTGGCCGGCTTCGAGGCCGTGCTGCATCGCCACACGGGCGAGGCCGACGTGCGCGTGGGCGTGCCGGTGGCGAACCGCAATCGTGTCGAAACCGAGGCGCTGATCGGCTTCTTCGTCAACACCCAGGTGCTGAGGGCCGATTTCGAGCGCGCCACCACGCTCGGCGGCCTGCTCGATCAGGTGCGTCGGCATGCGCTGGAGGCGCAGGCGCATCAGGATCTGCCGTTCGACGTGCTGGTGGATGCGCTGCAACCGGAGCGCAGCCTCAGTCACACGCCGCTGTTCCAGGTGATGTTCAATCATCTGGGGCAGAGCCTCGACGTGCTCGAGGCGATGGCGGGGCTGTCGGTCGAATCCCATGCCCTCGGCGAGGGCGCGGCGCAGTTCGAGTTGATGCTCGAGACGAAGGAGGCGCGGGACGGCACGCTGGGCGTCAGCCTGCGTTATGCGCGCGAGCTGTTCGACGCGGCCACGATGCAGCGTTTCGGGCGGCATTACGTGCGGGTGCTCGAGGCGCTGGCGGGCGATCCGCGTGCGCGCGTCGATGCGGTGGCGCTGCTCGACGGCGAGGAGCGCGCGGCACTGCTGGCGCTGAGCCGGGTGGATGCGGCGTATGACGAAGCGCGGCCGGTGCATCGCGTGATCGCCGCGCAGGTCGTGAAGACGCCGGATGCGATCGCGGTGGAATTCGGTGATGTGAAGCTGACGTATCGCGAGCTGGAT
>JASLEG010000112.1 GCA_030151225.1 Burkholderia sp.
CACCGATCTTGCTGTTACAGAACACGATCACCTGCTTGAGACTGCGCTCGCGGATCAGTTGCACGACCGCGCCGGTCTTGTCGCCTTCCGCGACTTCGTACACGACCTGCGTGACGTTGGTGGCCGTCGAGTTGCTGCGCGCGACTTCGATCGTCTGCGGCGAGCGCAGATAGGTCGAAGCGAGCTTCTTGATTTCGGGCGAGAACGTGGCCGAGAACAGCAGCGTCTGGCGTTCCTTCGGCAGCAGATTCAGGATGCGCTGCAGGTCGGGCAGGAAGCCCATGTCGAGCATGCGGTCGGCTTCGTCGAGCACGAGCATCTGCACCTGGCCGAGATTCGCGGTCTTCTGTTGCACGTGATCGAGCAGACGGCCCGGGGTCGCGATCAGGATTTCCACGCCGCGGCGCAGTTCGGCCATCTGCGGGTTCATGTCCACGCCGCCGAACACCACGGCGCTGCGCAACGCGGTGTGCTTCGCGTACGAATGCACGTTGGCGGCCACCTGGTCGGCCAGCTCGCGGGTAGGCGTGAGGATCAGCGCGCGCACCGGGTGACGCGCCGGCGAGGCGCTCGAATTGGCCTGCGGCAGCAGGCGCTGGATGATCGGCAGCGAGAAGCTGGCCGTCTTGCCGGTGCCGGTCTGCGCGGCCCCCATCACGTCGCGCCCGGCCAGCACGACCGGAATCGCGCTCGCCTGGATCGGCGTGGGCTTCGTATAGCCCTGCTCCGCAATGGCCTTCAGAATGTCGGGCGCGAGGCCGAACTGATCGAAAGTTGCGTCGACGGACGTGGCTGCTGAATCGGACATGGTTGGCGTTTCGCTCAATGGGCGCGGCGGAGAATCTGGCGCGGCCGGGCCGGTGACCGGCCGCCGCACGAACGACGAATGGAATGAACGACGGAACTGCTGCTGCGGCGCGCCGCGCGACGCCACCGCGGCGCCGGTCCTGCCGGCGCGCCGCCCCGTGCGGCCGAACGCCGACGGAAAGGGCGGTATTGTAGCACTCGCCTATGACCTTGCCGGGTCAGGCCTCAAGGGTGCTTGCCGCGGGCCGGCATCGCGCGGCAATCGGCCAGCAACGGTGGAGCATTGTCGCCGGCGATCGTGTCGGCAAGATTGCCGGTCGGGCCCTTGGTCCACCACACGTAGCGGCCCGCCTGATACCGCACGCCCGAGGCGGACAGCGTGTCGACGAACAGCATCGGCTTGCCGTCCACCGGCACCAGCGCGAAGCTCTGGCCGTTGCGCGCGAGCCAGTAGGCCACCCGCACCGGCTTCGGCTGGTTCGCGCAGCGGTACAGCGTGACGCTACGCGCGTCAGTGTCGATTTCCTCGACGGTCAACTGGGCCGCCCGGGTCGTCGAAGCGCAGGCCAGCGCCATCGCGAACCACGTCGCGGCAATCATGATGCGCTTCATGCGCGTTTCTCCTGTTTCCGGATACCACCTGCCTCGTTTCCGGCCCGGCCGCGCCCTCGCGTCGTCATGCCATCGCGAGGGGCGCCGCAATCAGGGATCGATCACCCCGGCACAGGCATCGGTCGGTGCCGCGGCCACGTGCCCCACCACCGGCACGATCTTCAGACCCGCCGATGCCACGCGGCAAGGCGCCGCAGCCAATCCACATCCCGTGGCCGATGCGCACAGCACCGCGATCAGCGTCCAACGCAGCCAATTCATTTCAGACTCCCCGGCCGTGCGGCGCGAGCCGACACGGCCTGATACGACGGACGACTCAGCGTGCCGACACCGGCCGCACGGCGGCGGCGGCGCGCTTGGCCCGCTCGCGTGCCTCGTCGACGTCGGCACCGGTCGCCACCACCACGCCCATGCGGCGCCTGGTGAAGCTTTCCGGCTTGCCGAACAGGCGCAGGTCCACACCCGGCACGGCCAGTGCCTCGGCCACACCCTCGAACGCGATGCCGGCTTCGTCGATGCCGCCGTAGATCACGGCCGACGCGGCCGGCGCCGACAGGGTCGGATCCACCGGCAGGCCGAGAATCGCGCGGGCATGCAGTTCGAACTCCGACTGGCGCTGCGACGCGAGCGTGACGAGCCCCGTGTCGTGCGGGCGCGGGCTCACTTCCGAGAACCACACCTCGTCGCCGCGCACGAACAGCTCCACGCCGAACAGGCCGCGGCCGCCCAGCGCCGTCGTCACTTTGTGTGCAATCTCGCGCGAACGTTCCCGGGCGAGCTCGCTCATCGGCTGCGGCTGCCAGGATTCGACGTAGTCACCCGCCACCTGCACGTGGCCAACCGGGTCGCAGAAATAGGTGCGGGTGTCGCCGCTGGCCGGATCGATGGCGCGCACGGTCAGTTGGGTGATCTCGTAGTCGAAATCCACGAAACCCTCGACGATCACGCGGCCGTGGTTCACGCGGCCGCCCGCCATTGCGTAGTGCCAGGCCGGTTCCACGTCGGCGTCGCCCTTGAGCACCGACTGGCCCTTGCCCGACGACGACATGACCGGCTTGACCACGCACGGGAAGCCGATCTCGGCCACCGCGGCGCGGAAATCGTCGAACGACTGCGCGAATGCGTAGCGCGAGGTCGGCAGGCCGAGCTCCTCGGCGGCGAGGCGGCGAATGCCCTCGCGGTTCATCGTCAGCTGCGTGGCGCGCGCGGTGGGGATCACCTCGGCCACGCCGGCCGTCTCGATCCCGGCCAGCGCGTCGGTGGCGATCGCCTCGATCTCGGGCACGATCAGGTGCGGTTGTTCCGCCTCGACGAGCGCGCGCAGCGCGACCGGATCGGTCATGTCGATCACGTGCGCGCGGTGCGCGACCTGATGGCCGGGCGCGTTCGCGTAGCGATCGACGGCGATCACTTCGACGCCGAGACGCTGCAACGCGATGATGACTTCCTTGCCGAGTTCGCCGGCGCCGAGCAGCATGACGCGCGTGGCGGAAGGCGAAAGCGGCGTACCGAGCCGCTGACCGATCTGCATGAGATTTCCTGCCGAAATATATGGGGTGAACGTGGGGGCCACGACCGAGCCGCGATGTTAACATGCGCGCCCCGCCGGCTCCGGCCGTGAAACGTTTTCGCGCACCCATGGTCGGCTCGCCTGCCGTGCACCGACTGCGTTACTCTTACGCCTTTGCCCGCATCGCCATGAACACGAGGAACGAGGCCATGCCCATCCCTACTGCGGCCGAGCGCATCCGCTCCAGCCTCGAGCGCGATCCGCGCACCCGGCGCGCGCCGTTCGCCGCGCTCGCGCTCGGCGCCGCGCTGGCCGCCAGCCTCGCGCTGGGCGGCTGCGCGATGCCACGCCACGCCGATGCGTCCGCGCCCGCCCCCGACCCGTTCAACCCCGCCGCGATCCAACTGGTGGACGACACCAGCTGGCAGCTCGCGAGCTGGCGCAACGCCGACGGCTCCGAACGCGCGCTGCCGCACGGCGACGCCGCCGGCAAGCCGATCGAGCTGACGCTGTCGACGGCCGACGGCGTGCGCCGCGCCTCCGGCTTCTCGGGCTGCAACCGCTACGCGGGCCGCTATACCGTGAAGAACGGCCTGCTCGGCTTCGGGCCGCTGGCCGGCACGCGCATGGCCTGCCCGGCGAGCCCGCTCGGCCAGCTCGAGAAGCCCTACCTCGACGCGCTGGCCCACGTGGCCAAGGCCGGCCTGCAGATGCAGGCCCCGCAGCAGCTGTTTCTCGTGACCGACGACGGCGCGACGCTGACATTCTCGCGTCGCGAGGCGCAGTGATGCTGTCGATGTGCGCGGCCGCGCGTCGCGCATCGGCACGACCTTCACGGTGGATCCGGCCCGCGCGCGCTGCCGGCCGTCTCGAACGGTTCAACCCGACGGGCCTCGCGCAGGGCCCGTCCTTCGTCACCTCACGTTTCCCGGTATGCATAGCGTAGTTTTCGGCTGGTTCGGCATCTCGGCTGTCTGGTTCATCCCCCTGGTCTGGCGGCTCGTGAAGACGATGCTGCCGGGCAGCGACGGCACGGCCGGACGCGGCTCGATCCGGCTCTGGCTCGGCTTCGTGGCCGTGTTCGTGGCCAGCAGCACGCTGGCCACCGGCCTGCCCGGCGGCGACAGCGGCGACGTGCTCGGCCACCTGTTCGCGGCCGGCTTCGAGCGCGTGCTTGGCCACGTCGGCACGCCGCTGGTGATGGTGGTGCTGTTCGTGGGCGGTCTGCCCTGGCTGCTCGGCGCCGACTGGCGCACCACCAACGACTGGCTCGACCGCTCGTTCGGCTTCCGGCTCGGCCGCGCCGGCCGCCGCGACGAGGACGACACGCGCTCGGTGACCGACCTGCCGCGCAGCGCCCTGCATCGCGACGAAGACCGCCGCGTGCGGCGCGCCGGCGACGTGCAGCCGTCCACCGCCAACACCATCAACTCGATGGCGCCGAAGCGCAACGGCCGCTTCGCGAGGCCCACGCTGTGGCGTCCCGACGCGAAGCGCGATGCGCGCGGCGAGGTGCGTCGCGAAACGCGCCAGGAGCCGCGCGGCTGGACCCCGCCGCCGGTCACGCGCCCCCTGTCCGAGCCGTCGGCGCCGCCGGGCTGGCTCAATTCGGCACCGAACGGACGCACCGCCTCGGGCGCCGCGCTCGGCGCGATCGGTGCCGCGACGCTCGGCTCGAGCGCCTCGGCCGCTGCCGCGTCGGCCGCCGCCTCGGCGAAGGCCGCTGCGGCCGCCAGCGCCGCGCACGTGTCCACGCTCGCCGTGCCGCCGGTGCCGCCGCCGTTCGTGCCGTCGACGGTGGCCGTGCCGCCTGCCTCGGCCACCGTCGCGTCATCGGCCGTGCACGCCGCGCAGGCCGTGAAGGTGCTGCAGGACCGCTATCCGTCCACGCGTCGCGCGGCGCCGGCCGTCACGCCGATCCGCCCCGTGGTGCCGCCGATCAATCAGCCGGGCGGCACGCCCGCGCGCCCGGTCGCGGCAGCGCCGGCTGCACCGGGTCGGGCACCGGTGCGGCCCGGCAACACCGGTGTCAACCCCGCCGCGTCGGCCGCCTCGCCGGCACGCCGCCCCGTGCCGCCACCGTCGCGCGCTCCGCTCTACGCCTGGAACGACACGCCCGCGCAGCCGGTCGAGCCCCCCCAGAGCCTGCACGACACGCTGCGCTCGATCGAGGCCAGCACCGCGCAATGGGCCGCGCTCGCCGGCACCGCGGCCGCGACCCACGGCGACGCCGCCAGCGCGGCCGCCGCCGGCAATGCGCAGGCGGCCGGCATGTTCACGACGCGCGCGCCACAGGCGGATGGGGCCGCGCCGGGAGCCGAGGCAGCCGCGCCGATCGCCGCCGATACGCCGCTGTCGTTCGAAATGGCGCCGGCCGTCGAGCCGACGGTCGAGCCGCCCCATGAGGCGCCCGTCGAGCCCGCTGCCCCGCACGACGATGCCGTGATCGACGTCGGCCGCTTCATGCCGCTCGCGCACGACGCGCCGTTTGCGTCGACGGATGCACCGGTCGGCTTTGGCGAGTCGAGCGCACCGCTGGTCGGCGCAGCGCCGACCGCGCGCGCCACGCCGGTGGTGTTCGGCACGCCGCAAGCCACCGCCGTCACGCCGGCCGCGCCGGTGATCGAAGCCGTCGCACCGGAAACGCCAGCCCCCGCGCCAACCACGCCGACCACGCTGCCCGCGTCGTTCGCGCCGGCCGTCGAACCGCCCCGCTCCTACGCTCCGACGATTCCGCCCGCACCGACCTTCGGTGCGCCGATCGCGCAGTTCGACGACGCCCCGGAACCGGAAGCCGAGATCGAAGCGCCGCCGACGGCAAGCTCCTTCCTGGCCGCGCAACCCGAGCCGGCCGTCACGCCCGCGATCCCGCCGCGGGTTGCCGCCGAGCCCGAACCCGAGCCGGCCCCGGCAGCCGCCCCCGAACCCGAAACGAAGCCGATCCCGCCGTGGGAAGTGGCCCCGCCCGACGATGCGCCGCGCACGCTGAGCAACGCGATCACCACGATCGCCGCGACGCCCCCGTCCTACGGCTCGCCGTTGCACTCGGACGCGCAGACGCTGTCCGCGCCGCTGACGTTCTCGATGCCCGGCACGCCCGCGTTCCCGCCGCCGACCACGGTCGGCGGCTTCACGATGTTCACGCCGCCCGCCTCGACGCCGGCGTCCGACGAAGCCGACCTCGACGACAACGGCAACGACGACACCGCGCCGCCCCCGGTCGCCCTGCCCGCCGCATTCACGTCCCCGGCCCGGCCGCCGGCCACGGTCGCTGCCCCGGCACCCGTTGCAGCCGCCCCGGAACCGGCGCCGCGCCCCGTCAACCCGAACGCGTTCGAATTCCGCGCCCCCGCCGCGTCGAACGTCGAGCTGCCGGGCCTCGAGCTGCTCGAGCCAGCCGCCGACGACCTGCCGCCGATCTCGGATGCCGACCTCGCGCAGACCGGCCAGGTGATCGAGCAGCGCCTGCAGGAATTCAAGGTGCCGGTCACGGTGGTCGGCGCCTCGGCCGGCCCGGTGATCACGCGCTTCGAGATCGAGCCGGCGCTCGGCGTGCGCGGCAGCCAGATCGTGGGCCTCATGAAGGATCTGTCGCGCGGCCTCGGCCTGACCTCGATCCGCGTGGTCGAGACGATTCCCGGCAAGACCTGCATGGGCCTCGAGCTGCCGAACGCGAAGCGCCAGATGATCCGCCTGTCGGAAATCCTCGCCTCGCGCCAGTACCAGCATTCGTCCTCGCAGCTGACGATCGCGATGGGCAAGGACATCACCGGCAACCCGGTCGTCACCGATCTGGCCAAGGCCCCGCACATGCTGGTGGCCGGCACTACCGGCTCGGGCAAGTCGGTCGCGATCAACGCGATGATCGCCTCGCTGCTGTACAAGGCGACGCCCGAGGAAGTGCGGCTGATCATGATCGACCCGAAGATGCTGGAACTGTCCGTCTACGAGGGCATTCCGCACCTGCTCGCGCCGGTCGTGACCGACATGAAGCTCGCCGCCAACGCGCTGAATTGGTGCGTCGGCGAGATGGAGAAGCGCTACCGGCTGATGTCGGCCGTGGGCGTGCGCAATCTCGCGAGCTTCAACCAGAAGCTGCGCGACGCGGCGGCGAAGGAAAAGAAGATCGGCAACCCGTTCTCGCTCACGCCCGAGGATCCCGAGCCGCTCTCGCCGCTGCCGCTGATCGTGGTGGTGATCGACGAGCTGGCCGACCTGATGATGGTGGCCGGCAAGAAGATCGAGGAGCTGATC
>JASLEG010000182.1 GCA_030151225.1 Burkholderia sp.
AGCCGGCGCGCGGCGGCAAGGCGGCCGCCGGCAAGTCCACCGCCGGGCAGCCGGCCGCGCCGCGCAAGCCGCGCCGCGCCAGCTCGCGCGCGTCCGACTTCCGTGTGAGCGAGCAGCCCGGCTTCGTGCTGCACAGCTATCCCTATCGTGAAACCAGTCTGATCGTGGACGTGCTCACGCGCGATCACGGCCGCGTCGCGCTCGTCGCGAAGGGCGCCAAGCGCCCGCACTCGGCGCTGCGCGGCGTGTTGCAGACCTTCCAGCCGCTGTCGCTGTCCTGGTCGGGCAGGTCGGAGATGCGCACGCTGACCGGTGCCGAGTGGGTGGGCGGCATGCTGCCGCTGGCCGGCGACGCGCTGCTGTGCGGCTTCTACGTGAACGAACTGCTCGTGAAGTTCTGCGCGCGCGAGGATCCGTTTCCGCCGCTGTTCCAGCATTACCTCCTCACGCTCGCGCGGCTCGCGCACGACGAGCCGGCCGTGCAGGTGCTGCGCTCGTTCGAGCGCGTGCTGCTGCGCGAGACCGGCTACGCGCGCGCGCTGAACCGCACCGTATCGCGTCGCACCGTGGTGGCCGAGGGACGCTACGTGTTCGATCCCGAGCGCGGCGTGCGCGAGTCCGGCAGCGACGTGCCGTCGCATTGGCCGGTCGTGTCGGGCCAGACGTTGCTCGACATGGAGGAGGACGATTACCATCGTGCGCAGACCGTCGCGCAAAGCAAGACGCTGATGCGCTTCCTGCTCAACACCTATCTGGGCGGCACGCCGCTCGCCACGCGCCAGATCCTCATCGACCTGCAAAACCTATGAGCTTCTTCCTGACCGCGCCGAACGCCATCGATCTCGGCGTCAACATCGATCACGTCGCCACGCTGCGCAATGTGCGCGGCACGAGCTATCCCGATCCGGTGCGCGCCGCGCTCGCGGCCGAGCAGGCCGGCGCCGACGCGATCACGCTGCACCTGCGCGAGGATCGCCGCCACATCCGCGACGCCGACGTGCGCGCGCTGCGCCCGCTGCTCGTCACGCGCATGAACCTCGAATGCGCGATCACCTCGGAGATGCTCGACATCGCCTGCGAGGTGCGCCCGCACGACGCCTGCCTGGTGCCCGAGAAGCGCGCCGAGCTGACCACCGAGGGCGGCCTCGACGTGGCCGGCAATTTCGAGGCCGTGCGCGCCGCGTGCCGGCAACTGGCCGAAGCGGGCGTGCGCGTGTCGCTGTTCATCGATCCCGATGCCGAGCAGATCCGCGCCGCGCACGAGGCGGGCGCGCCGGTGGTCGAGCTGCACACGGGCGCCTATGCCGAGGCACACGGCGAGGCCGCGCAGCAGCACGAATTCGAGCGCGTGGCGACCGGGGTGGATGCTGGCGTCGCGCTGGGACTGAAGGTCAATGCGGGCCACGGCCTGCACTACACCAACGTGCAGGCGATCGCCGCACTCGATGGCATCGTCGAGCTGAACATCGGGCACGCGATCGTCGCGCAGTCGATCTTCTCTGGGTGGGACAACGCCGTGCGCGAGATGAAGGCGATCATGGTGGCGGCGCGCGTGGCCGCGCGTCACGGGGCTCGCTGAGCGCCGCGCCATGTCGATCTACGGCATCGGCACCGACATCGTCCAGGTGAGCCGCATCGCGGCGGTGCTCGAGCGCACCGGCGGGCGTTTCGCCGAGAAGGTGCTCGGCCCCGACGAGCTGCGCGTGTTCCACGCGCGGCGCAGGCGTTCCGAGGCGCGCGGCATCGCGTTCCTCGCCACCCGCTTCTCGGCCAAGGAGGCGTTCTCCAAGGCGATCGGCCTCGGCATGCGCTGGCCGATGACGTGGCGCGCGCTGCAGACCCTCAACGAAGCGAGCGGACAGCCCTACGTGGTCGCATCCGGCGAGCTGGCCGACTGGCTTGCCGCGCGGCGCATCACGGCGCGTGTGACGGTCAGCGACGAACGCGATTACGCGGTGTCCTTCGTCGTCGCCGAAGTGGCGGCATCGCCCGACGTCGCCGCGGCATGAGCCGCCTCGCGACCGAATCTCTTTTCCAACGGACCGACCCGATGAAACCGACTCCCGGCCCCGTCATGCTCGACGTCGTCGGCACGACGCTCACCCGCGACGACGCGCGTCGTCTTGCCCATCCGCGCACCGGCGGCGTGATCCTGTTCGCGCGTCACTTCGAGAACCGCGCGCAGCTGTGCGTCCTGACCGATGCGATTCGCGCCGTGCGCGAGGACATCCTCATCGCCGTCGATCACGAGGGCGGCCGCGTGCAGCGCTTCCGCACCGACGGCTTCACCGTGCTGCCGGCGATGCGCCGGCTGGGCGAACTGTGGGACAAGGACGTGCTGCACGCCACCAAGGTCGCGACCGCGGTGGGCTACGTGCTCGCGGCCGAGCTGCGGGCCTGCGGCATCGACCTGAGTTTCACGCCGGTGCTCGATCTCGATTACGGCCGCTCGAAGGTGATCGGCGATCGCGCGTTCCACCGCGACCCGCGCGTGGTCACGCTGCTGGCCAAGAGCCTGAATCACGGCCTGGCGCTGGCCGGCATGGCGAACTGCGGCAAGCACTTCCCCGGCCACGGTTTCGCCGAGGCCGATTCGCACGTGGCGCTGCCCACCGACGATCGCCCGCTCGAGCAGATCCTGAAGCTCGACGCCGCGCCGTACGACTGGCTCGGGCTGTCGCTGTCGGCCGTGATCCCGGCCCACGTGATCTATACCCAGGTCGACGCGCGCCCGGCCGGCTTCTCGTCGATCTGGCTGCAGCGCGTGCTGCGCGAGCGGCTCGGCTTCACCGGCGCGGTGTTCAGCGACGATCTGTCGATGGAGGCGGCGCGCGCCGGCGGCACGCTCGCGCAGGCGGCCGACGCGGCGCTCGAGGCCGGCTGTGACATGGT
The DNA here is from genome assembly GCA_030151225.1 of Burkholderia sp. Classification (GTDB taxonomy): domain Bacteria; phylum Pseudomonadota; class Gammaproteobacteria; order Burkholderiales; family Burkholderiaceae; genus Burkholderia. The sequence continues at coordinate 2,893 of JASLEG010000182.1, forward strand.
GCTGGTGTGCAATCAGCCGGTCGAGGCCGAGCGCGTGCTCGACGGGATGCAGGCCGAGACGTCGGCCGAATCGGTGCGCCGGATCCGCCGGCTGCGGCCGCGCGGCAAGCCGTCGAGCTGGGACAAGCTGATGCGCCGGCCCGAATACCAGCGCGCCTCGGCGCTGCTGCGCGAGACGCTCGGCGGCTGACGCCTCGCCTGCGCGTCAGCTTGCCGCTCCCATGACAAAGGGCCGCGCATAGCGCGGCCCTTTGTCGTTCAAATCGAGATAGCCGGGCGGCCAGCAACGTGCCGCGCGGCGTGCGCGATCAGTTCATCTTCATGCGCTGCAACTTGTTGTAGAGCGTCTTCGGGCTGATGCCGAGCAGCGCGGCGGCGCGGTGGCGGGTGCCGCCCACCGCGTCGAGCGTGGCGCGGATCAGCAGATCCTCGACGTCCGACAGCGGTGTGCCCACGCGCACCTGCACGCTGCTGCCGTTCAGCGCGGCACCGGGCACGAATACGCCGTCGTTGGCGCGCAGCGTCTCGATGAAGTCGCCCGAGGCGTCGTAGGCGAGTCGCACGCGCTCGCGCAGTTCGCGCACGTTGCCGGGCCAGTCGTAGGCCAGGCATTCGCGGATGAAGTCCGGCGCGATGCGCTTGTCCACCGCGCCCGAGCCCGCGCCGCGGCGCGATTCGATGTTGAGGTCGCCCACCAGCGCCTCGGCGATCTGCAGCATGTCGTCGTCGCGGTCGCGCAGCGGCGGCAGCGCGATCGAGGTCGCGTCGAGGCGCAGCCACAGGTCCTCGCGCAGCGTGCCGTTGTCGAGCGCTTCGCGAGCGGGCCGGCGCGAGGTGGCGATCAGGCGGAAGTCCGTGGCGATCTCGGTCGCACCGCCGATGCGCATGAAGCTCTGCGAATCGAGCGCGCGCAACAGCGATTCCTGGATCGACAGCGGCAGCGCCGTGACGTCCTTGAGCAGCAGCGTGCCGCCGCTCGCCTGTTCGAACAGGCCCGGCTCGCGGCGCTCGGCGCCGCCGTAACCGCCGCGTTCGCGGCCGAACAGCATGCTCTCGATCACCACCGCGCCGAGTTCGGCCACGCGCGGCAGCTGCAGCGCGGCGCGGCAGTCGAACTTGACGAACGGGCCCTTGCGGCGGCGGCTCAGGTCGTGCAGCGCGCGGGCGGCCGTTTCCTTGCCGGTGCCGGCCTCGCCCCACAGCAGCACCGCTGCCTCGCTGCGCGCGTTGCGCTCGATCATGTCGTACACGTGCTGGATGCCGTCGCTGCGGCCGATCAGCGGGCCGAAGCGGCCGAGCCGGCGCAGCGTGGTGCGCAGCGTCTGCACTTCCTCGATCAGTTCGTACGGGCGCGGAATGCGCGCGAGCAGGCTGCGCAGACGCGGAATGTTGACGGGCTTGAGCAGGTAATCCCAGATACCGTGCCGCAGGCCCTCGATCGCGCTCTCGACCGTCGCGTTGCCGGTCAGCACGATCACGGGCAGGCCGCCGTTCGGCTGCTGTGGCTGGGGCAGGTGCTGGAGCAGGTCGAAGCCGCTGCCGTCGGGCAGGTTCAGGTCGACCAGCACGACGTCGGGAATCGTGCGCGCGAGGGCCGCGCGGGCTTCGGCGAGCGAGGTGGCGGTATCGACGGTGAAACCGTCCGCGGCAAGCAGCGCCGTCAGGCCGGACAAACTATTGGGATCGTCTTCGACTATGAGGGCGTGTGGCATGGTGTGCTGAATGTTCAAGGGCCGGCCGTTCGTGACGGGCTGTTCGCCCTATTTGTTTGATTAGAGTCGGATTTTATGTCCCTCGGCGTCGCTAGAGTACGGTATTTGCCTTTGAAAGCAAAAGAGTTACCGAAGATACAAATTGATGCCGTTTCCGGCCGACGAGCGCAGTGCGTCCATGAAACGCCATTTTTGCGCAATAAACTGCCGCGCAAAAACAAAAAGCGCCCACAAGGGCGCTTTCCTGTGCCATTCGCGTAAAACTTATGCGCGGCTGCGATATTCGTTGGTACGCGTATCGATTTCGATCTTGTCGCCGGTGTTGCAGAACAGCGGCACTTGCAGCTCGTAGCCGGTCGCGATCTTGGCGTTCTTCAGGACCTTGCCCGACGACGTGTCGCCCTTGACGGCCGGTTCCGTGTAGGTGATTTCGCGCACGATGACGGTCGGCAGTTCGACCGAGATCGCCTTCTCGTCGTAGAACACGACTTCGCAAGCCATGCCGTCTTCGAGGTAGTTCAGCGCTTCGCCCATCATTTCCGCTTCGACTTCGTACTGGTTGTAGTCGGCGTCCATGAACACGTACATCGGATCGGCGAAATACGAATACGTGACTTCCTTGCGGTCGAGCATGACGACGTCGAACTTGTCGTCGGCCTTGTACACCGATTCCTGGCCGGCGCTCGTCAGCAGATTCTTCATCTTCATCTTGACGACGGCGGAGTTACGGCCCGACTTGTTGTATTCGGCCTTCGAGATGACCCACGCGTCGTTGCCGATCTTCACGACGTTGCCTACGCGGAGTTCCTGTGCGGTTTTCATATCAGACTGTCCTGTGCAAAAAATTTTCCCGACGGTTGCGCAACGGCCGACGACGCAAGCGGGGCGGCAAGGCACGCCCTGGCCGGGGGCCGGAATGCGCTTGCGTGGTCCGCCGTTGGATAACCGCTTATTTTAACTGAGTTTTTGTGAAATCCGCCAGATTTCCGGCGAGATCGCCGAGCATCGCGAGCGCGTCGGCCCAGGCGCCGGCGCGCGCCTCGAAGGCGGCGCGGTGCGCCGCGAATTCGGCCCAGTCGGGCGTGCCGTCGCCGTTCCAGGCGTGCCAGAAGCGCTCGAGCGCCGCGCGCGCCGTGGCGGGCAGCGTGTCGGCGAGGTGCGCGAGCGCTGCGTCGAGCTTCGGACGGTGCGCGTCGTCGGCCTGCGGATAGATGTGCCAGACGAAGGGCTTGCGCGCCCATTGCGCACGCACGAAGGAATCCTCGCCGCGCACGAAGTTCAGGTCGCTGGACCACAGCAGCGCGTCGTAGTCAGGTTGCGCGACGAACGCGAGGCCGTGCGCGCGCAGCCTGCCGGCCGCCGCGCGGCTGCCGGCGCGGAATTCGGGCAGGCCGAAGAAGGCCGCCACCGCCGGGCAGATGCGGCCTTCCGGCACCAGCAGCACGACCGGCTGGCTGCCGTCGCGCCATTGCGCGAGCAGGGCGTCGAGCGCCGGGTTCTCGTAGGCGAACAGCGAGATCACGAGCGTGTCGGAGTCCGGCGCGGGCTCGCCCGTGGTGCGGCGCCACCACGCGTCGCGCGCTTCGGGCGAGCGTTCGAATGCCGCGCGGCGCGCGTCCAGCCCGGCTTCCTTCAGCACGCCGCCGGTGCCGGGGCCGAGGCCCGGGAAAAAGAAGGACTTCTGCAGCGGATAGCGCGGATGCGGCGACGGGCGGCGATGGAAATCGGCCACCCAGTCCTCGGCGCTCAGGTATTCGAGGTTGATCCACACCGGCGCGCGTTCGCGGCGCGCCATCGCGCTCAGGTATTCGACCGGCAGCTCGCACGCGAAGGCCTCGATCACCACGTCGGCGATCGCGAGCGTGTCGCCGGCGTGCACCGGCTCGCCCCAGTGCTCGATGGCGATCCCGTCCACCGTCTGGCGCGTGGCTGCCGGGTCCACGCCGGGCGCGAGCCGCGCGAAGGTGGCGAGATCGTCGACGAACAGCCGCACCTGCCAGCCGTGCTCGCGCGCGAGCTGGGCGGCGAGTCGCCAGCACACGCCGATGTCGCCGAAGTTGTCGACCACGGTGCAGAAGATGTCGCAGGCGAGCGGCTCGGCCGCAGTCGGGTCGGGCGCGGCGCGGGCCGCATCGAGTGGCGGGTTCGGGAGCATCGGGGCAAGTGGGGCGAATGCACTAAACTGGCGATTCTAAATGACCTGTTCGCGCGCCACGGCGCCCGGATTCCGCATGACTGCCCCCGATAAGCCCGATACGTCCGACCCGTCCCGCCCGTCGTCCCCGATCGATCCGTCCGCTGCGGCCGCCGAGGCAACCGAAGCCGCTGCTGCCGCCGACGTCGCGCCGGCCGGCGTGGCCGCGCCGTTCGAGCCGAAGCCGATCCTCGCGCAATTGCCGCACCTGCCCGGCGTCTATCGCTATTACGACGCGGCCGGTGCCGTGCTGTACGTCGGCAAGGCGCGCAATCTGAAGAAGCGCGTATCGAGCTACTTCAACAAGACGCTGCCATCGCCGCGCATCGCGATGATGGTGTCGCGCATCGCGAAGATCGAGACCACCGTCACGCGCTCCGAGGCCGAGGCGCTGCTGCTCGAAAACAATCTGATCAAGGCGCTGGCGCCGCGCTACAACATCCTGTTTCGCGACGACAAGTCGTATCCGTATCTGAAGCTGACCGGGCACGCGTTTCCGCGCATGGCGTATTACCGCGGCGCCGTCGATCGCAGGAACCAGTATTTCGGGCCGTTTCCGAGCGCGTGGGCCGTGCGCGAGAGCATCCAGATCCTGCAGCGCGTGTTCCAGCTGCGCACCTGCGAGGATTCGGTGTTCAACAACCGCACGCGGCCCTGCCTGCTGCATCAGATCGGGCGCTGCACCGCGCCGTGCGTGGGCGCGATCGACGCCGAGGATTACGCACGCGACGTGTCCAATGCCTCGCGCTTCCTGCTCGGCCGCCAGAGCGAGGTGATGAAGGAGCTCGAGCAGAAGATGCACGCGTTCGCGGGCGAGCTGAAGTTCGAGCAGGCCGCGCAGGTGCGCAACCAGATGAGCTCGCTCTCCACGGTGCTGCATCAGCAGGCGATCGAGGTCGGCAGCGAGAGCGACGTCGACATCCTGGCCGTGGTGGCGCAGGGCGGGCGCGTGTGCGTGAATCTCGCGATGGTGCGCGGCGGCCGGCATCTCGGCGACAAGGCTTATTTCCCGGCGCATGCGGACAGCGCGCTCGCGCTGGCGGGCGGCGAGGCGGAGGGCGGTGACGCGGCGGCCGGCGATGTCGACGATGCGCTCGATACCGTCGAATCCGCGGATGCGCCGGTGGCGGTCGACCTCGCCGGTCAGCCCGGGCAAGGCGACGCGCCCCGCATCGATACCGACGCGCAAGCCGAAGCCGAAGCGGAAGCCGATGTCGAGCCGGCCGGCGTCTCGCTCGAAACCGAAGTGCTCGAGGCCTTCATCGCGCAGCATTATCTCGGCAATCGCATCCCGCCCGTGCTCGTGGTCAGTCACGCGCTGGCCAGCCGCGAGCTGATCGACCTGCTGATCGAGCAGGCCGGCCACAAGGTCGCGGTGCTGCGCCAGCCGCAGGGGCAGAAGCGCGCGTGGCTGCAGATGGCCGAGCAGAACGCGGGGCTCGCGCTGGCGCGGCTGCTGTCCGAGCAGGGCTCGCAGCAGGCGCGCACGCGGGCGCTGGCCGAGGTGCTCGGCCACGAATCCGAGGATCTCGCCCAGTTGCGCATCGAGTGCTTCGACATCAGCCACACGATGGGCGAGGCAACCCAGGCATCGTGCGTGGTGTTCCACCATCACAAGATGCAGTCGGGCGAGTATCGCCGCTACAACATCACCGGCATCACGCCCGGCGACGATTACGCGGCGATGCGCCAGGTGCTCACGCGCCGCTACGAGAAGATGATCGAGCAGGCGGCCGATGCGGCCGCCGCCGATTCCGCGGCCGGCATCGACGGCGACGCCACCCGCGCGAGCGCGTCCGCCGCGCTGCTGCCGAACGTGGTGCTGATCGACGGCGGCAAGGGCCAGGTGGAAGTCGCGCGCCAGGTGTTCACCGAGCTGGGGCTCGACTGCTCGATGCTGGTGGGCGTGGCGAAGGGCGAGGGCCGCAAGGTGGGCCTCGAGACGCTCGTGTTCGTGGACGGCCGCCCCTCGCTCGAACTCGGCAAGGACAGCGCCGCGCTGATGCTGGTGGCGCAGATCCGCGACGAGGCCCACCGTTTCGCGATCACCGGCATGCGCGCCAAGCGCGCCAAGACGCGGCAGACCTCGCGGCTCGAGGAGCTCGAGGGCGTGGGCGCCAAGCGCCGCCAGCGGCTGCTCGCGCGCTTCGGCGGGCTGCGTGGGGTGGTGGCGGCGAGCGTGGAGGAACTGGCCAGCGTGGAGGGCATCTCGCACGCGCTGGCCGAGCAGATCTATCGCCAGTTGCACTGACACCGAAGCGCCGTGCGCCCGCGCGGCTTGTGGCGGTGCGGGCGGCGCGGCACAATTGCACATCCTTCATCCGCCCAGCCCGACATGCCGTTCAATTTCCCGATTTTCCTGACCTGGGTGCGAATCGTGCTGATTCCGCTCGTCGTGGGCCTGTTCTACATGCCGGACACGATGATGAGCGCCGATCACCGCAACCTGGTCGCGGCGCTCGTGTTCGTGCTGGCGGCGCTGACCGACTGGTTCGACGGCTTCCTTGCGCGCAAGTGGAACCAGACCTCCGCGTTCGGCGCGTTCCTCGACCCGGTGGCCGACAAGCTGATGGTGACGGCCGCGCTGCTGATCCTCGTGCAGCTCGCGCGCATCGACGCCGCGATCGCGCTGGTGATCATCGGCCGCGAGATCGCCATTTCCGCGCTGCGCGAATGGATGGCGCAGATCGGCGCGTCGAAGAGCGTGGCCGTGAATTCGCTCGGCAAGTTCAAGACCGCCTGCCAGATGGTGGCGATCCCGATGTTGCTGTACCATGGCGCGCTGCCGATTGGGGGCGGTATCACCATCGACACCCGCGTGTGGGGCTTGTGGCTCATCTATCTCGCCGCGGTGCTGACGATCTGGTCGATGCTGTACTACATGAAGCTCGCGTGGCCGCAGATTCGCGAGCGTGGCGGTGCGATGTGAGGGCGTCTCTCAGGGGAGAGAAAAAGGGTGCGAAAAACGCTTGACACCCCGATGCGGGCTCTGCATAATCTCACTTCTCCGCTGCACTGAAACGAACGCAGCAGCGAACGAAGCGGTAGCGCGGAGATGGCAGCAGTAAGCAGCACGATGCGGGAGTAGCTCAGTTGGTAGAGCGCAACCTTGCCAAGGTTGAGGTCGCGAGTTCGAGACTCGTCTCCCGCTCCAAAACAAGGGGAAGCCACGCTTCCCTTTTTGTTTGGCAGATTTGCACGGCGAATCTGCGGAGCAAAGATACTGTGGTCGTTGTCGAGCGGCACATGCAACGGTCCAGTCCGCTTTCGGCGCGATAGCAAAGCGGTTATGCAGCGGCCTGCAAAGCCGTGTAGGCCGGTTCGACTCCGGCTCGCGCCTCCAGAGTTTGATGGAAAAAGCCCCGCACATGCGGGGCTTTTTCCATCTGCGGTGCTTTCTCTTCATCCTTGCGAGCCGGGCTGCTCCGGATTTCACCGGGAGAGCAGGCGCCTGGCCTCATCCTGTCACGACGCGGGCTTGCTCCGTTTCAGCTTGGCGGTCATCGCCTTGGCGGACTGCGTGGCGCATGTCGCTCGCGCAGTCGGCAACATCGAGCCGTTACCCCATTCCTTGCGGGCCACTTGTCGCACGAGGCATCGCGAGCCTTCTTCCACTTCGCCATTCTCGATTCGAGGGCGGATTTCCGATCGGGATGTTCGCTGATGCGTTGGTCGACGACGTGCTGCAGGTCGCGTTCGGCCGCGACCTGATCCCGCCAGGCGCAGAAGTTCATGCCCATCTGATTCGCATCGCAGTCCTGCAGGAGCGCCGGCACTTCGCTGGCCGGCAGGCCGCTGCGCGTTGAGCCGTGCGGCAGACGCCGGGCGTCCCGGCGCTTGTGCGGTACACGGCCCCGAATGTACGAGTGTGCCGACACCGTCTGTGCCGTTGTCGGCCTGGTCGTTTGTCGTCGGCCATGGTCGCGTTCTCGTGCTGCCCAGCCTGCTTCGCTCAGGCGCATGTTCTCGCTTGCCATCCATCGTGCTCTCAAACGTGGCTTTCCGATCCGCGACGGCCACGCGGAGAACGGCACAGCAGCACCCTCGTCAACTTGACTCGCGGTGATGGCTGCGACCTCACCCCAAGCGCACCGCGAACTCCATCCCCGATTCGAAATCCAGCGTCGTGCTCGACATCCGCGGATGCGTGTCGAGATAGCGCTTGAACGGCACCACCGCGGCCTGCGCCGTGTACATGTTGTCGGCCAGCACGATCGAGCCGGGTCGCAGCAGCCGCTCGACGCGGCGGAGCAGCGGCAGATACGCGTCGGCCCAGATGTCGATGAACACCATGTCGAAGTGGCCCTCCAGCGTGTCGACGGTCTCGAACACGTCGCCCTCGCGCAGATCCACGTACGCCTCCACGCCGGCATCGACCAGATGCTCGCGCAGCCGCGCGCACTTGTGCGCGTCGAGCTCGGTGGCCACCACGACGCCGCGCCCGAGCGTGCGCAGGGCATCGGCGAAATACAGCGTGGACACGCCGTAGGAGCTGCCGAGTTCGAGGATCCGCATCGGCCGGTGCGACAGCACGAGGTTGCGCAGGAACAGCCCGCATTCGGCCGAGATCGCGAGCGACATGGTGGTGCCCTGCATTCGTGCGGAATCGTCGCCGGCCAGGCCGTGATCGCTGAGGAACTGTCCGCGCAGGCGCGGCGCGAGCGAATCGTATTGCTCCACCAGTTCGAAAAAGGCCTCGCTGTCGCCTGAGAATTGCGCGCGCGCGCGGCCGATCTGCTCGTCGCGATTCTGCGCATGCAGGCGCTGCAGCAGCGTGGGTAAGGCGGTCGTCATGGGCGGCTCCTGTGAGCGGCGGAGGGGCGGGGCGGCGGGCGCGGCGCTCATTCGGCGCGCGCCAGCTTGATCGCGCGCTCCGGGCAGGCCGGCACGCACAGCCCGCAGGCGCGGCACGCGTCGGCATTCGGCGTGTACGCCACCTTCATGCCGTGCACGCGCAGCTTGAAGCGGTTCATCATGCCGAGCCCCTGGTAATCGGCGTCGTCGATGCGGCGGATCTCGAACACGTTCTCGGGACACACGTCGAGGCAGTCGCCCTTGCCCTCGCAGCGGCGCAGGTCCACCACCGGCACGATCACGCCGGGCGCCTGCCTGCAGGCAGCCGCGGAGGACGATGAGGAAGCGGCAGCGGTATCACGCATCGCGTTGCTCCTTCGGCGCGCCGCGCCGTGCATGCCAGGCCGAGCGGAACTGCTCGCGCTCCTCGGGCGTCATCGCCTCCCACTTGCGCCAGTGGCGGCGGTGCCGCCAGCCGCCGCCGTGCCCGCGGAAGCCGCCGAACAGGATCCGGCTCAGCACCAGCAGCCCCAGCGCGTGCCAGAAATCGATCACGCGCGCGCCGGCGAACAGCGCCGGCATCACCCAGTTCCACAAGTGCATCACGGCCCAGCCGAGCACGCCGACGGCCACCACGATGAACACCGCCTTGCCAATCCATTTGATCCGGTAACGCATCGCATCGACTCCTGACTTAAATATCGAGTTCGTCATAGGTGGCCTGCAGCCGCGCGCGCAGATGCAGCACCGCGTAGCGCTTGCGCGCCAGCAGCGTGTTCAGCGCGACGCCGCTGTCGGCCGCCATTTCCTTGAAACTTCGCCCCTCCAGCTCGTGCGCGACGAACACCTCGCGCTGGTTCGCCGGCAGTTCGTCGAGCGCGGCCTGCAGCGCCTCGAGCAGCACGCCGCGCGCATACACGGCGTCGGGGCCGGCGTCGTGGGCGGGCAGGGCGAGATCGAGCCGGTAATCGAGCGTGTCGCCGTCGTCGGCATCGTCGCCGGCCAGCTCCACGATCGGCTGCTCGCGCTTCTTGCGGAAGCGATCGACGATGCGGTTGCGGGCCACGCGAAACAGCCAGGCGCTGGCCTGCTCGATCGGCGCGGGCAGCCGGTACGCCTGCACGAACTCGTGCAGCACGTCCTGAAGAATGTCCTCGGCGTCGCTCGGGTCGCGCACGCGGCGGCGGATGAAATTGCCGAGCCGCGTGCGCTCCTGCACGATCGTCGCGGTCATGTCGCGGTCTCGTTCGTTCATCGTGTCCGGGTTGAGTGGCGAATCCATGTGCCTGAAGACGTTCGGCACGCGCGGATATTGTGGGCGTCGGGCAGGAAATTCTCGTCGGCGGTCGGATCCTGCCGAATCGGGCCGCAGAAACGAAAACAGCCCCGCGAAGGGGCTGTCGGACGGTATCGCATCGTCATCCGGACGCGCGATCGGGCGGCATCGCTCAGCGCGCGGCGCGGCGTTCCCAGCCGAATTCCACGAACACGCGGCACAGCGCTTCCATGCCGGCGCGGTCCTCGTCGTCGAAACGCGCGAGGTCCGGGCTGTCCACGTCCCACACGCCGATCAGCGTGCCGTCGGCGGCCACCAGCGGCACCACGATCTCCGATTGCGAGGCGGAATCGCAGGCGATGTGGCCCGGAAATTCGTGCACGTCGCGCACCACCTGGGTCTCGCGCGACTGGGCGGCGGTGCCGCACACGCCACGGCCGAGCGGAATTCGCACGCAGGCGGGCTTGCCCTGGAACGGGCCGACCACCAGCTCGCGGCCGTCGTGGAAGTAGAAGCCGGCCCAGTTCAGGCCGTCGAGCGAGTGATAGACGAGCGAGGCGAAATTCGCCGCGTTCGCGACGAGATCGGTTTCCGATTCGATCAGCGAGCGCGCTTGCGCGACCAGCGTGTCGTACAGCGCGGATTTCGAGGCGGGCAGGGCGTCGGGGAGCTGGAACATGAGCAGTGACACGAAATAGACGAAGGGCGCGGCGGCTGCCGCGCGCGTGAGCGCAGTCTAAAAGAAATCGGCGGGCCGCGCTTCAGTCGGGTTCGAGCTCGGCGAAGCGCTCGGCCAGGAAGTCGACCAGCGCGCGCACGGCCGGCAGCAGCCCGCGCCGCGACGCGAACACGGCGTGCACGATCTCGCGGCGCGGCGCCCAGTCGGGCAGCACGGTGTGCAGCTCGCCGCGCGCCACGGCCTCGCGGATCATCATGGTGGGCAGCTGCACCACCCCTACGCCGGCGATGGCCGCCGCGCGCAGCGCGAACATGCCGCGCGTGACGAAGCGCGGCCGGTGCGGGATCGCCGCGTGCGTGCCGTCGGGGCCGCGCAGCCGCCACACGTGATCGTCCTGCGGCAGGCCCAGCGCGAGGCTCGGCAGCGCGGCGAGATCGGCCGGCACGCGCGGCACGGGATGCTGCGCGAGCAGGGCGGGGCTCGCCACCAGGCACTGGCCGCGCTCGGCCAGCGGTCGCAGCACCAGCTCGCTGTCTTCCAGCGGCGGCGGGCGCACGCGCAGCGCGACGTCGATGCCTTCGCCCACCACGTCCACGCGGCGGTTGGTTTCCTCGAGATGGATCTCGACGTGCGGGCACTGCGCCATGAAGGCCGCCAGCATCTGGCCCACCAGCGCGTCGAGCAGCGCGATCGGGCAGGCCACGCGCACGATGCCGCGCGGCTCGGCATGCAGCAGCGCCACGGCTTCGTCGGCCGCGTCGGCCTCCACGAGCATCGCGCGGCAGTGCGCATGATAGGTGGCGCCGATCTCGGTCACGGCGAAGCGCCGCGTGGAGCGCTGGATCAGGCGCATGCCGAGCCGCTCCTCGAGTTCGGCCACGCGCCGGCTCAGCCGCGATTTCGGCATGTTCAGGGCACGCCCGGCTGGCGCGAAGCCGCCGTGATCGACCACCTGCACGAAAAAGAAGAGATCGTTCAGATCGCGCATCATCGTTCACCAGATGGAACACTGAGTGCGATTTTCCCACACTAGCGCATCGATCGTTGCGCTTCTATGCTTCTTCCATCGCCCGGACAGACCGGTTCGGGCCCGCAGACCGAGGAGAGTCGCCATGAAACAGATCGTCGGCATCTACAGCGCACCGCGTTCGCATTGGGTCGGAGACGGGTTTCCGGTCCGTTCGCTGTTCAGCTATCACAGCACCGGCGCGCACCTGAGCCCGTTCCTGCTGCTCGACTACGCCGGCCCGGCGCAGTTCGAGCCCACCACGCACCGGCGCGGCGTGGGCCAGCATCCACATCGCGGCTTCGAGACCGTCACGATCGTGTACGACGGCGAGGTCGATCACCGCGATTCGACCGGCGCGGGCGGCCACATCGGCCCCGGCGACGTGCAGTGGATGACGGCGGCCGGCGGGATCCTGCACGAGGAGTTTCACTCGGATGCGTTCGCGCGGCGCGGCGGCCCGCTCGAGATGGTGCAGCTGTGGGTGAACCTGCCCGCGAAGGACAAGATGAGCGCGCCCGGCTATCAGACCCTGCGCGACGCCGAGATTCCGTCGGTGCCACTGCCGGAGCACGCGGGGCGGGTGCGCGTGATCGCGGGCGAGTTCGACGGCCATCGCGGGCCGGCGCGCACCTTCACGCCGATCGACGTGTGGGACGTGCGGCTCGTGGCGGGTGGTCGCGCGCGCTTCGAGATCGCCGACGGGCGCACGCTGGCGGTCGCCGTGCTGCGCGGCACGGCGCTCGTGAACGGGCAGGAGGTGGTGCGCGAGGCCCAGGTCGTGCAGCTCTCGCGCGAGGGCGGCGCGGTGGAGATCGAGGCCAACAACGACGTGACGCTGCTGCTGCTGAGCGGCGAGCCGATCGACGAGCCGGTGGTCGGCTACGGCCCCTTCGTGATGAACAGCGAGGAGGAGATCCACCGGGCCGTGGACGACTTCAACCGCGGCCGCTTCGGCGGCATGCCGGGCTGAGCCGCCGGTTGAAATCCGCCGCATGACGCCCGCCGCGAGGCGGGCATAATGTCCGTTTGCCATGCGCGCCCCCGCCGGGGCGCGCGTTCTCATGGACCGCCGCGCATGTCTTCCGCTTCTTCCCCTGTTTCTTCTTCCGCTCCTGCTGCCACCGCCCAGCCCTCGCTCGCCGCGCTCGAATGGCGCTGGCGGCCGTTCGAGGCGCTGAGTGCGCAGGACGTCTACACGATCCTCGAGGCGCGCAGCGCCGTGTTCGTGCTCGAGCAGACCTGCGTCTACCAGGACATCGACGGGGCCGATCAGGGCGCCTGGCACCTCGGCGCGCACGATGCCGGGGGGCGCCTCGCCGGCTATCTGCGCGTGCTGCTGCCCGACGCGGGCTCGCCCGACGTGCGCATCGGCCGCGTGCTGACCACGGCGCCGTTCCGCGGCATCGGTCTCGGCAACGCGCTGCTCGCGAACGCGCTCGAGCGGATTCGCGCGCAATGGCCGGGCACGCCGATCAGCCTGCATGCGCAGGCGCACCTGCAGAAGTACTACGGGGCTTTCGGCTTCGCGCCGAGCTCGGAGGTGCACGACGAGGACGGCATTCCGCACGTCTGGATGCGTTCGGCCGAAGCCGGCGCCTGAGACACGGCGGGCGCGGCGGGCGTGCCGTCGCACAGCCGCCCGCGCGCCGACAGCCGCATCCAGTGGCGCAGCGCGATCAGCGCGCCGATCACGCTCATCATCGAGCCGGGAATCCACAGCAGCAGCCCGCCGATCTGCTGGTCGCGCAGCGGGCTCAGCCAGGTGAACGCGCGCCCGCACAGCGAATAGATCGGATACAGCTCGCGCGGCGTGAGGAAGATCAGCGCGCCGAGCGCGATCTGCGGCGGGATCGCGGCGATCGCGATCAGGATCCGTCGGCCCGGCGCGAGTCGTGCCGGCGGCGCGGGTCGCGGGTCCACCACGAGCCACCAGAACAGCAGCCCGTCGATCACCATGCTCCAGTTCATCACGCGATAGAGCCGCCAGTCGAGCATCGCCACGAAATGGATCGGCGAGAGCAGCCAGAAATAGATCAGCCCGACGAACAGCAGCACGGCCACCACCGGATGGAACAGCACGCGCATCGCGATGCGCGGCGGCGCGCTGGCGAGCAGCGGGCGCAGCACGCGCTGCCGCCATGCGAACGGAATGCCGGCGCGCAGCGCGGCGCCCGGATACGACAGCGCGATGAAGAACGGCCCGAGATGATGCAGCACCAGATGCTGCGCGCGATGCATGAAGAACTCGTGCTCGAAGTAGTAGTCGAGCCGCGTGTGCAGCGCCAGGTACAGCGCGCCGAGCCCGAACCAGAACGACACGCGGCGCAGCCCCGAGACGCGCGCCTTGCGCTGACCGCGCACGAACAGCAGCGCGGCCAGCGCCACGGCGATCACGACCGTCGGCGACGGCTCCCAAGGATCGAGCCAGACGAGCGGGTTCATGGCGCGCGGCGCCGCGTGGCGGCGAGCATCATGAGCGCGCTCCCGCGATCAGCTTGCGCAGGTCGCCGGCGATCGCGGCGGGCGTGTCCTGCTCGGTCGCGAGCAGGCGCGCGCGGCCCTGCGCATCGAACACGTACACGGCCGAGCTGTGCGACACGGCGTAGTCGCCGGAGGGATCGCGCGGCTCGATCTGGTAGGCGACCCGATAGCGCTTCGCGAGCGATTCGATCTGGCCCGCGCTGCCGGTGAGCCCGAACGCGTGCGCGGCGTCGAACGCGCCGACGTAGGCGCGCAGCAGCGCCGGCGTGTCGCGCGCCGGGTCCACCGACACGAACAGGATCCGCACCGCGTTCGCATCGGGCCCGAGCAGCGCGAGCACCTGCATGAGCCGCGCCATGGTTTCGGGGCACACGTCGGGGCAGTGCGTGTAGCCGAAATAGACGAGCGCGAGATGGCCGCGGAACGCGTCGGCCTCGACCGGGCGGCCGTCCTCGCCGGTCAGCGAGAAGGCGAGATCGGGCAGGTGGCCGCCGACGTCGGCGAGCGCGTAGGGGCCGCCGCGCGGCGCGCAGCCGGCCAGTGTCGCGGCCAGCACGATGCTCAGGATCGTGGCCCGCGCGAGCGCGGCGAGCCCCGCACGCGGACGGGGCCACGAACGGGTTCGGGAGCGGGCAGGGGCGAGGTGGGGAGCGAACATGAGCGAGCGGGATTCGATGCACGGACTCTAGCGCATCCGGCCCGGCGCGGGATGCACGCGGCCCGATTCCGGCGATAGCGCATCGCGCGTCCGGCTTGCGGATGGCTGACGGCGGCGGCGCGTTTTGCCCTCGGTCACACGGGCGCGGTAAGATGCGGAGATTCTTTCGGCGACATAACCGTCGCCTGCCGCCACCTTCATCAGAGAACCGATGCAATCCGTCCCGGCTTCCCTCTCGCTCACCGATACCGCCTTCTTCTTCGATTTCGACGGCACGCTCGTCGAACTCGCCCCCACGCCCGACGGCATCCACGTGCCCGATTCGCTGCCCGCGCTGCTCGCCGAGCTGCGCACGCTCGCGCGCGGCGCGGTGGCGATCGTCTCGGGGCGCGGCATCGACAGCATCGACACCTTCCTCGGCCTGACCGACCTGCCGATCGCGGGCCTGCACGGCGCGGAGCGCCGCGACGCGAACGGCGACACGATGCGCGTGGGCTTCAACGACGAGCGGCTGCTGCGCATCGAGCGCGAGCTGGCCGCGGTGGTGGAGCGCAATCCCGGCATGCTGCTCGAGATCAAGGGCGCCGCCGTGGCGCTGCACTATCGCAACGCGCCCGGGCGTGAAGGCGCCGCGCGCGAGGTGGCCGAGCGGCTCGTGGCCGAATACGCCGACGCCTACGTGCTGCAGCCCGGCAAGATGGTGTTCGAGATCAAGCCGAAGGGCGTGGACAAGGGCCGCGCGATCGCGGCCTTCCTGAACGAGCCGCCGTTCGCCGGGCGCACGCCGGTGTTCGCCGGCGACGACCTGACCGACGAGAAGGGCTTCGCGGTGGTGGATGCGGCCGGCGGGCTGTCGATCAAGATCGGCGCCGGCGACACCACGGCGCGCACGCGGCTCGACTCGGTCGACGCGATGCGCGCGCAGATCGCGCAATGGGTGGCCGCGGGGCGCGCACCCGCATGAGCCGCCTGATCATCGTATCGAACCGCGTCGCGCCGATTTCGGAAGGCGAGCCGGCCGCGGGCGGCCTCGCGATCGGCGTGTACGACGCGCTGAAGGAAACCGGCGGCATGTGGTTCGGCTGGAGCGGCGACGTGCTGTCCTCGGGCGCGCCGCAGATCAGCGTGGAAGAGCGCGGGCCCGTCACCTTCGCCACCATCGGCCTGACACGCCGCGACTACGACCAGTACTACCGCGGCTTCTCGAACGCCACGCTCTGGCCGGCGTTCCATTACCGCACCGATCTGATCCAGTACGACCGGCACGAATTCGAGGGCTACGGTCGTGTCAACGTGTGGCTGGCCCGGCAACTGGTGCCGCTGTTGCGCGACGACGACGTGATCTGGGTGCACGACTATCACCTGATTCCGTTCGCCCAGGCGCTGCGCGCGGCCGGCGTGAGCAACCGCATCGGCTTCTTCCTGCACATCCCGTTTCCGGCCGCCCAGGTGCTCGTCAACGTGCCGCCGCACGCGGCACTGGTCGAGGCGCTGTGTGCGTACGATCTGCTCGGCTTCCAGACCGAACCGGACCTGCGCGCATTCTGCGACTACGTCGACGCCGAGGCGGGCGGCCGCGTGGAGCGCCACGGCGCGGGTCCCGTCACGGTGCGCGCGTTCGGCCGCACGCTGCACGCGCATGCCTATCCGATCGGCATCTATCCCGACGAGATCGCCGAACTCGCGCAGGCCGGCGCGAACGGCCGCGCGGTGCGCACGCTGGCCAGCTCGCTGCACGGCCGCCAGCTCGTGATGAGCGTGGACCGGCTCGACTACTCGAAGGGGCTGGTCGAGCGCTTCCGCGCATTCGAGAAGCTGCTCGAGAGCGAAGCCGCGTATCGCAACCACGTGTCGTTCCTGCAGATCGCGCCGTCCACTCGCGCGGACCTGCGCGCCTATCAGGACATCCGGCTGCAGCTCGAGGGCGAGTCGGGGCGCATCAACGGCCGCTTCGCCGAGCTCGACTGGGCGCCGATCCTCTACATTCACCGCCAGTACGAGCGGCCGCTGCTGGCCGCGCTGTACCGGCTCGCGCGGGTGGGCTTCGTCACGCCGCTGCGCGACGGCATGAACCTCGTGGCCAAGGAATACGTGTCGGCGCAGGATCCCGACGATCCCGGCGTGCTGGTGCTGTCGCGCTTCGCCGGCGCGGCGCGCGAGCTCACGGGCGCGCTGATCGTCAATCCGATGGACATCGACGGCATGGCCGAGGCGCTGTCACGGGCGCTGTCGATGCCGGTGGCCGAGCGCCGCTCGCGCTACGCGGACATGATCGCGCAGCTGCGCGAGAACAACGTGTCGGTGTGGCGCGACAACTTCCTGCGCGACCTGCAGCGTTCGGGGGCGGGGCAGTGAGGAGGCCGTGATGCGCCAAGGCGCATCGCGCCGCGAGATGAAAAAACCGCCGGTCAGCGCGTCGCGCTGCCGGCGGTTTCGTTTTGGGACCGAGGGATCGGGCGAGGCCCGAAGGCCCGTGCGTCAGGCCACGCGCTCGCTGCTGCTGCGCGATGCGTCGTCGTCGTCGATGGTGTCGCGGCCGTGCTGCTTGGCGAGCAGGTCGCGATAGAGGCCCGGACGATTGCGCAGCACGTCGGGCGCGCCGTCGTCGATCACCTTGCCCGCGCTCATCGCGATGATGCGGTCGAAGTTGCGCAGCGTCGAGAGCCGGTGCGCGATCGCGATCACGGTGCGGCCCACCATCAGCCGGTCGAGCGCGGCCTGGATCGCTTCCTCCGAGGCGCTGTCGAGTGCCGAGGTGGCCTCGTCGAGCAGCAGGATCGGCGCGTCCTTCAGGATCGCGCGCGCGATCGCGATGCGCTGGCGCTGGCCGCCCGACAGCTTCACGCCGCGGTCGCCGACGATCGTGTCGAAGCCGTCCGGCATCGCCTCGATGAACTCGGTGCAGCGCGCGTCGCGCGCGGCCGCCAGCACGTCCTCGCGGCTCGCGTCGGGGCGGCCGTAGGCGATGTTCTCGTAGATCGTGCGATGCAGCAGCGAGATGTCCTGCGGCACCAGCGCGATCTGATTGCGCAGGCTGTCCTGCGTGATCGCGGCGATGTCGTGGCCATCGATCTTGATCGCGCCGCCCTGCACGTCGTAGAAGCGCTGCAGCAGCGCCAGCACGGTGGACTTGCCGGCGCCCGACTTGCCGATCAGGCCCACGCGCTGGCCGGCCTCGATGCGCAGGTCGAAGTGGTCTAGGATCGCGGTGCGCTGCGGATAGGCGAAGGTCACGCCGTCGAATTCCACGCGGCCGCCGCGCGAGCTCAGCTCGCTCGCGTCGGAGCGATCGGGCATGCCGTGCGGCTCGAGGATCGTCTTGACCGCCTCGGCCAGCCGCGCGACGTGCTGGGTCACGTCCACCAGCGCCACGGCCAGATCCCGCGTGCCGTGCAGAATCGTGAAGCCGAGCGAGCTGACCAGCACGATGTCGCCCGAGGTGGCCTGGCCC
Source organism: Burkholderia sp. (assembly GCA_030151225.1). Taxonomy (GTDB): domain Bacteria; phylum Pseudomonadota; class Gammaproteobacteria; order Burkholderiales; family Burkholderiaceae; genus Burkholderia. Next base: position 21,147 of record JASLEG010000182.1, read on the forward strand.
TGGTTCCACAGCCACAGCGCCCAGCCGAGCAGGCCGGCCGACAGCATCGCGGTGATCACCGCGTGCAGCAGGCGCAGCTTCTCGAGATAGAGCAGGCTGGCCTGGCGCGCGTCCATCTCGGCCTTGACCGTCTGGCCGAAGCGCTTCTGCTCGCTGAAGGTCATGCCGAACGCGCGCACCAGCGCCATGTTGCCGATCACGTCCACCAACTCGCCGTCCACGGCCGCGGCCTTGGTGGCGAACGCGTGGTGGCGGGCCGAGCCGCGGCCGGCCAGCTTGAACAGCACGATCGCGAGGATCGCCGAGGCCGTGAACAGGCCCAGCGCCATCATCGGATTGACCACGATGATCATCACGATCGCGCCGAGCACGGCGATGCACGGCGGCAGCACGTTCCACGCCATCGTGTTCTCGGACGTGTAGACGGCGTTCGAGGTGGCCGTGATGCGGCTCGCGAGCGTGCCGGGCTGCTTCTCGGCGTAATAGGTGGGCGAGTGGCCGCTCAGATACTGGAACAGGTCGCGACGCAGGTCGCCGGTTACGGCCACGAAGGTGTGCGCGGCCACCCAGCCGCCGATGCGCCAGAGCAGGTTGTCGGCCGCGATCAGGCCCACCAGCAGGCCGAACGCGCCCCACAGTGGGCCGGGATGATGCCGGCCGTTGGCGAGCACGTCGATCAGGTGCTTGATCGCGTACTGGGAACCGAGTGCGCAGCCGACGGCGGCGAACACGCTCGCCAGCACGATGATGTGCGCGATGGGGTGCTTGCGGATGTAGCGAAACAGAAACGCAAGGGGGTGGCTCGCATAGCTCGAGAGCTTCGCGTTGTGGGCGTTGCGCTGGGCAGGTGTGAGAGCTTCCAAAATGTGTGCGTGTGGTGGTCGAACGGAGGTTGAGCGGCATGTCATGCGTCACGTACCGCGATGGCCCGAGAAGCGGACGAAAGCCGGCATTGTAAACAAGCCCGACGTTTGTGCCGTACCCGATCGCACCGTATCTGCGGTGTGCGATTCATTCTGGGATAAAATTCGGCGGCTCGCACTCTTTCCGCGCGGCCAGCGCGGACGTCGGTTGGCCAGTCGGCGACACGAAAGGCGACGCCGAACTGGATGGTGCCGCAGCGTCGCCCTGATGTTCCTACTCTAATTCCGCCTTGAAAATCCAAGGGTTGCAAAATGTTGCGCCTTTGTAACAAGGTAAATTCTTTGAAATGTTCCGCACTGCGGCGTAGCCACGGCCCGATAATTGGCCCTCGGGCTAACCCTGAGTCATTTTTACGGGTTGTCGGGCTGCTTTTTCAAGTGGCTGGGGAAATTTTACGAGATACTGTCAACGCCTCACGATGGCACGCGTTGATTGCAGGGAAGGCGCTGTCGAGCAGCGCGTCGAAACCGCGAGCCGGTGGTGTTTTTCCGATGTTTGAACAGTCCGGCTCGCCGGACGGCACAAGGCTTACGGACATTTTTCAGTCTGGTTTTTTGCCGATTTTTTAGGAGTTACGCAGATGCGAATCGCTCAAATCGCTCCGTTGCACGAAGCGGTCCCCCCGAAGCTCTATGGCGGTACCGAACGGGTGGTGTCCTACCTGACCGAAGCGCTGGTCGAGATGGGCCACGACGTCACGCTGTTCGCGAGCGGCGATTCGCAAACGTCGGCCAAGCTCGAAGCGTTCTGGCCGCAGGCCCTGCGCCTGGACCCGACGATCCGCGACGTGATGGCGCCGCACATGCTGCTGCTCGAGGAAGTGCGCCGCCGCGCGGACGAGTTCGACGTGCTGCACTTCCACATCGACTACTACCCGTTCTCGCTGTTCGCGCGCCAGCCGGTGCCGCACGTCACGACGATGCACGGCCGTCTGGATCTGCCCGAGCTGCAGCCGATCTTCAACACCTTCAACACGGTGCCGGTCGTCTCGATCTCGGACAACCAGCGCATTCCGCTGCCGCAGGCGAACTGGCAGCCGACCGTCTATCACGGCCTGCCGGAAAACCTGCTGACGCCGCCGAAGGACGCGAAGCCCGATTACCTGGCCTTTCTCGGCCGCATCTCGCCGGAAAAGCGTGTCGACCGCGCGATCCACATCGCCGGCGAAGCGGGCATGAAGATCAAGATCGCCGCCAAGCTGGACAAGGCCGACCGCGCCTACTACGAAGAGAAGATCAAGCCGCTGTTCGCGCTGCCGCACGTCGAATACATCGGTGAGATCAACGAATCGCAGAAGTCGGAATTCCTCGGCAACGCGCACGCGCTGCTGTTCCCGATCGACTGGCCGGAGCCGTTCGGCTTGGTGATGATCGAATCGATGGCCTGCGGCACCCCGGTGATCGCGTACAACCGCGGTTCGGTGCCGGAAGTGATCGACAACGGCGTGTCGGGCTTCGTGGTGGAAGACGACGTGTCGGCGATCGCCGCCGTCAAGCGCCTGCACACGCTGCCGCGCGAGAAGGTGCGCGGCGCGTTCGAGGCCCGCTTCTCGTCGAAGGTGATGGCCGCCAACTACATCAAGGTGTACGAGGAACTGCTGCGCCAGAGCCGTCGCACGGTGCTGCGCGAAGTCAACGGCAACTGATCGCCGGCTCGTCCGACCGACGCCCCGCAGGGTTCGCCCTGCGGGGCGTCGTGCATTGGGGCGGGCAAACGTCGTGAATCGTGTCGAATTGCAGGCGGGGCGCGGCACCCGCGGTGTTCGCGGTGTTGTTTCCGCGCCGCGCGGGTTTGGCGAATCGGTGCGAAGCGGCAGGTTTTGCCTGCCCCGCGAAGTCATGCCCCTATAATGGCCGTGCCGTGAAATCCGGCGCCCGCAGCACGATCGACAGGAGAGTTGTTTTGGCCAGAACGAAAACCACGCGCGCGAATCCGGCCCCCGGAGCCGGCGTCATTTTCGCTCTGCGCGCGATCGGTCTCGTGCTGCTCGTGCGCTGGCTGCACGCCATGGCGCAGATGGAGTGGTCGACCGTCACCACGATGGTGTCCTCGCCGTGGGCCTGCCTGAATCTCGTCTTCCTGTTCCTGCTGCTGAGCCTGCCCGGCGCCGCCGCGCGCGCCGAGCGGCCCGCCCATCCGCTGCCGCAATGGCTGCGCCAGGCGCTGCGCCTGCTCGCGCTGCTCTGTTTCCTGTTCGCCGCCTGGTCGGTCGGCGCCTATATCTGGTTCGCTGGCTGGCGGCGCGCGCTGCACGCGGTGATGGCCAGCAACGGCTGGCTGGTCGCGGCGCCGGTGCTGTATGCCGCCGTGGTGTGGATCTGCCGCCCGCAGCCGCTCTGGCGCACCCACATCGCCGCGCGTCGCTTCGCGATCGGCCGCTACGCGATCTCGATCGACGTGCTCACCCGCACCGTGGTGGTGTGGATGGAGAGCCGCAAGGTGGGCCAGTACGATGCGCGCGAGCTCGCGATCCGCTGGCCGCGCGGCACGGTGCTGCCGCCCGCGGCGCTCGATCCGGCCTTCGCGCCGGACGAGTTCGCCGCGCCGGTGCCGGCGATGCCCGCCAATGCGAGCGACTCGGCGAGCGTCGAGCCCTTGCCCGCCTCGCTGGCCGAACCGGTGGTCGAGCCTGCTCACGTGCAGGCCGAGGCGCATGCGCTGCACGACGCGCCGGCGGCCGCCACGGCCGTGGCCGCGCCGATCGTCGAATCCGCCGAAGCGGGGCAGGCGCCGGCCGTGGCCCAGCCGAACGCTGTCGAACCCGAACCCGAATCCACCGCACCCACGGCCCCGGCTGCGGAGCCGAGCCGCCACGGCGTGCCGTCCACCTCCGACATGCCGCGCGGCAAGCTGTTCTCGCGCCCCCGCGTGGAGTTGCTGTGGAATTCGCCGGCCGCCGCGGGTCACAACCGCGAGATCGTGATGCGCGCGCCGCTCGCGACCGAAGGGGACCGCAACGCGGCCCGCGCGCTCGACGCGACGCTGCGCCAGTTCGTCTGAGCCGCTCGCCGGCGCCCGCGTCCGGCACGAGAAGGGGACCATGATCGTTCAATGGCTGCTGGCCGCCGTGCATCTGAGCGCGTTCGGCCTCGTGCGTGCGTTCGGCGGCGTCGAAAAGGGCAGTGCCTGCCATCTGCACGCGCCGCTGTTCCACCTGAAGATGACGGCGCTGGTGATCGTGCTGCTGCTTGAGATCCGCCCGATGCAGGCCCTGTTGCGCTGGCGCGCGGCATCGGCATGCCGGGTTGACAACAACGCGGCATCACACCACGCGGACTGAAAACGCGCCCGTTCCCGCTCGCCGCGGCAGGCCCTGTCGAGCAACGCACGTGCCCGATCGCGACTTGTCCGGCGCGTGCCGGAAGTGCGATGATTCGTCATCCGACCGCCGCGCCCAGCCCAGATCGTCGTCGCGTCCGATCCTGCACCGGATTGAGGGAAACATCAGTCATCGGATGACTAGCGACGCAGTATAATGACCGCGCCATCCCGACCGCCAGGTCGAACGAATCGCATCCGGCAACCCTCCGCGTTCGCCGCGATCACCTTTTAAGGAAACAGGCCCCATGTCCGTGCCCGCGCTTCCCGTGCCCCCGCGCCGCCGCGCCCGCAGCCTCGCGCAAGACGTCGTCGATGCCCTGACGACGCAGATCGAGGGCGGCAGCCTGCGGCCCGGCGACAAGCTGCCGACCGAGACGGAAGTGATGGCCGCGCAGGGCGTGAGCCGCACGGTGGTGCGCGAGGCGATCTCGCGCATGCAGGCGAGCGGCCTGATCGAGACGCGCCACGGCATCGGCAGCTTCGTGCTCGCGCCCGAGCGGCGCCGCGCGCTCGGCATCGATCCGGCCACCATCATCACGCTGCGCGACGTGCTGGCGGTGCTCGAGCTGCGCATCAGCCTCGAGAGCGAATGCGCGAGCCTCGCCGCGCAGCGCGCCAACGAGGCCGATCTCGAATCGCTGCGCCGCGCGCTCGACGCGATCGCGCAGAGCGCCTCGGGCGGCCGCGACACCGCGCAGCTCGACTTCCATTTCCATCTGCAGATCGCGCAGGCCACCGGCAACCGCTATTTCGTCGACATCATGACGCAGCTCGGCACCTCGATCATTCCGCGCGCGCGCGTGAATTCGGCGCGCTTCGCCGGCGACGATCTCGAACGCTACGTCGGCCGCCTGAATCACGAGCACGAAGCGATCTACGAGGCGATCGCGCGGCGCGATCCGGAAGCGGCGCGCGCCGCGATGCGCACCCATCTGACCAACAGCCGCGAGCGTCTGCGCCGCGCCCACGAGGCCGCCGAGGCCGGGCGCGACGGCGCCGAGTAAGCGCCGCCCACGCGTCGTCGCGGCTCGTCGCCGCGATGACGCGGCTACGGGTTCCTGCGAGTAGCTGACCACATCAGTCGTCGTATAAGATGGCGTTTCCGAGTGCCGGTCGCCGTTTCGCGGCGGTCGCGGCACCGCTCCGAACCGACATCGAGACATTCAAAGAGGATCCCGCCGTGACTTCGCCCACTTCCCCGACCGCCAAGCCGTTCCGCCGCCTGCTGCTGACGGGCGCCGCGGGCAACCTGGGCCGCCAGCTGCGCGCCGCGCTCGGCGACTGGGCCGACATCGTGCGCGTGACCGACATCGCGCCGCTCGGCGAGACCGCCGCGCACGAGGAAGCGGTGGTGGCCGACCTGGCCGACCGCGCGGCCGTCAACCGGCTGGTGGACGGCGTGGACGCGATCGTGCACCTCGGCGGCATCTCGGTGGACGCGCCGTTCGACGCGCTGATCGAGGCCAACATCCGCGGCGTCTACAACCTCTACGCGGCCGCGCATCAGTTCGGCGTGCGCCGCATCGTGTACGCGAGCTCGAACCACGTGGTGGGCTTCCACCCGGTCACGGACGTGGTCGACACGGACTCGCCGATGCGCCCCGATTCGCTGTACGGCGTGACCAAGTGCTTCGGCGAATCGCTGTCGCGCTACTACTTCGACCGCTTCGGCCTCGAGACGGTGTGCCTGCGCATCGGCTCGTCGTTCGAGGCACCGCGCAACCCGCGCATGCTGGTCACCTTCCTGAGCTTCCGCGATTTCATCGAGCTGGTGCGCTGCTCGCTGATGACCAACCGCGTCGGCCACGCGATCGTGTACGGCGTGTCGGACAACCGCACCAAGTGGATCGACAACGCCAAGGCCGCCTTCCTCGGCTACCGCCCGCAGGACAGCTCCACGCCGTTCGAGCACCTGTTCCCGGCGAGCGGCCCCGACGCGAATCTCGACGATCCGGCGCAGCGCTTCCAGGGCGGCGGCTTCGTGGTGGGCGCGCCGATGGACGAGCCGAAGATCACGCACTGAGTTGAAACCACGCTGAAACGAACACGCCCCGCGCCGCACGAGCGGAACGCCGGGCGCGTGCCGAAACCCGGCGCCGACGGCGCCCGCCGCATCGCGCGACGGGCGCCGTCGCCGTTTACGCGGTGGCGATCGCCGGATCGCTGCTGCTCGGGCGGCCCGTCTCGACGTGGCCGGCGAAGCGGCGCAGGAAGCCGTTCGGGTTGCCGTCGCTGATCGTGATGTCGTACCAGCCGTGGCTCGCGCGCAGGTCGAAGTCGCTGTCGAGGCGCTGGCCCGGAAACAGCTCGACCGAGCGCGTGCCGCCGCCGTAGGCGTTCGCCACGCTCAGGCGCACCGCCGTCCTGCCGCGATTGACGAGGCGCAGCGCGAGATTGCCGTTGATCACGTCGTAGCCGTACAGCGCCTCGGGGTTCGAGGCGCGGCCCTCGCCGGCCGAGGTGGTGCCGCGGAACTGGCAGAGGAAGCCGTTCGGGCCGTACACCGACAGGTCGTACACGCCGAGCGTGGCCGCCGTGCTCCAGCTGTCCGACAGGCGGCGGCCGGCCTCGACCGTGTAGGCCCACGGGCCGTCCACGCGGTTCGCGGCCTGCACCTGGAACGCCGCGCCGGCGCGGCCGGTGTTGGCGAAGGTCAGCTTGAACTTGCCGGTGCTCGCGTCGATGCGGCCGTAGGTGAACAGCTCGTAGGGCAGCGCGCGCGCCGGACGCAGCCCGGCTTCCTGCTTCGGCACGGCCTGCGCGGCCGGCGGCAGCGGCACGTAGTCGGGGTGGGTGGTGCGATCGGGCGGCGCGTAGCCGCTGGTGTCGGGCAGCGACGGCACGCGCGCATCCGGATCGCGGAAGTCGAACGCCGAGGTGAGGTTGCCGCACACGGCGCGGCGCCACGGCGACACGTTGCCGGCCACGATCGGATACTGGCTGCCGAAGCGCGCCTCGATGAACTGCAGCAGCGAGGTGTGATCGAAGGTCTGCGAGCAGAGCCAGCCGCCCTTGGTCCACGGCGAGACCACGATCATCGGCACGCGCGGCCCGAGCCCGTAGGGGCCGGCCATGTGGCTCGCGTCGCCCGGATACACCTCGTTGGTGGTGGCGACCGTGGACAGGCCGTTGTCGCGCGACTGCGGCGCGAACGGCGGCGGCACGTGGTCGAAGAAGCCGTCGTTCTCGTCGTAGGTGACGAACAGCGCGGTCTTGCTCCACACGTCCGGGTTCGAGGTCAGCGTGGCGAGCACCTGCTCGACGTACCACGCGCCGTAGTTCGCCGGCCAGTTCGGATGCTCCGAATAGGCCTCCGGCGCGCAGATCCACGACACCTGCGGCAGCGTGCCGGCGGCCACGTCGGCCTTCAGCACGTCGAACAGCGTGCCGCCCCTCGCGACGTTGGTGCCGGTGCGCGCCTTGTCGTACAGCGGGTTGCCCGGCTGCGCGTCGCGATACTGGTTGAAGTACAGCAGCGAGTTGTCGCCGTAGTTGCCGATATAGGCGTTGTCGCTGGTCCAGCCCCAGGAGCCGGCCGCGTCGAGCCCCTCGCCGATGTCCTGATAGATCTTCCACGACACGCCGGCCTTCTCCAGCACTTCCGGGTAGGTGGTCCAGCCGTAGCCGAGCTCGTCGTTGCCGAGCACCGGGCCGCCGCCCTGGCCGTCGTTGCCGACGTAGCCGGTCCACATGTAGTAGCGGTTCGGATCGGTCGAGCTCGGGATCGAGCAGTGATACGCGTCGCAGATCGTGAAGGCGTCGGCCAGCGCGTAGTGGAACGGGATGTCGTCGCGCTGCAGGTAGGCCATCGAGGTGGTGCCCTTGTTCGGCACCCACTGGTCGTAGCGGCCGCCGTTCCAGGCCGCGTGCATGTCCTGCCAGCCGTGCGGCAGATCCTGCAGGAACTGCAGGCCGAGGTTCGAGGCGGTGGGGTGGAACGGCAGCACCTCGCCGAGCCCGGCCGGCTGGTGGAATACCGGCTTGCCGCTCGGCAGCGTGAGCGGCCGCGGGTCGCCGAAGCCGCGCACGCCGCGCAGGGTGCCGAAGTAGTGGTCGAACGAACGGTTCTCCTGCATCAGGATCACGATGTGTTCGATGTCGCGGATCGTGCCGGTGCGGCGGTTCGCGGGAATCGCGAGGGCGTTGCGGATCACGGGCGGAAAGACGCTGAGCGCGGCGGCGCCGGCGGAGCCGGCGGCGAGACGCAGAAAGTCACGGCGATTCTTGGTCGTCATGGTTTGCTTCCTGTGCGGCGGGGATGGGCGGTCGTGCCAGTTACGACCGGAGGGCAATGCGTGTCATGGGTGCGCGAGCACCGGCACGAAGCCGGCGCGCGGCACGTCGTTGCCGTGAGGATAGCGAATCGACAGTGTCATTCGCGTGAACGGCTGTAAACGTTTGCATGGTGAAAAAATGGCCGAAAACTGCCTGAAAGCACGCAATTTCTGCCGAATCGGGAAATATCAGAAAGACTTGAGGATTCGCGCCGTGGCGGTGAGGCGCTCGCCGGCCAGCTCGATCTCGTAGTGGCCGGCGGCCGGATCGGACCGCTCGGCGTCGCAGTTCACGACGCCGAGCGCGACCGGCACGCCGCGCGTGTGGCCGAACGCGGCCGAGCTCAGCGTGCCGACCGGGCGGCCGTCGCGCAGGATCCCTTCGCCGCCCCACAGCGTGACGTCGGGGCGCGTGTCCACGCTGAACGCGAGCAGGCGCCGCGCGGGCACCCGGCCGGCCTTCGCGGCCAGCGCCGCGGCGCCCGTGAACGGCAGCGGCAGCGCGTGCTTGCACGACGCGTCGAGCCCGGCCTCGAACGGATCGAGCCCCGGCGACAGCTCGCGGCCCCATACGGCGTGGCCGTTCTCGATGCGCAGCGATTCGAACGCGTACTCGCCCGCGTAGCGCAGGCCGAACTCGGCGCCGGCGGCCATCAGCATGTCGTGCACGAGCACGGCCGATTCCACCGGCACCAGCAGCTCCCAGCCCGGCTCGCCGGCCACCGCGTGATACAGCGCGCGCACCGTGGCGTGGCCGAGGTCGATCTCGCGGCTCGTCGCGAGCGCGAAGCCGGCCTCGCCGAGATCGGCGCGCGAGACGTGTTGCAGCAGCGCGCGTGCGTTCGGGCCCAGCAGCGTGAACAGCGCGTACTGGCCCGTCACGTCGAGCGCCACGCAGCGATGGTCGCCGGCGTCGAGATGGCGCTCGATCCAGTCGAGATCGCGGGTGGCCTGCGCGGCGCCGGTCATGATCAGGTAGCGGTCGTCGGCGAGGCGCACCAGCGTGACGTCCGATTCGTAGCCGCCGCGCGCATTGAGCAGGCCGGTGCGCAGCACGGTGCCCGGCGCCACGGCCACGTCGCCCGCCGCGAGCGTCTGCAGGGCCGCTTCCGCGTCGCGGCCCTTCACCAGCAGCCTGGCCTGCGCGCTGCGGTCGACGAGCGCCACCGCCTCGCGCGCGGCGCGGTGCTCGGCCGCGCTCCAGTCGTGCCAGTTCTGGCGGCCGAAGCGGTAGTCGATGCGCGGCGTCTCGCCGGCCGGCGCGAACACGTTGGCGATCTCCCAGCCCATGCGGCTGCCGAAGCAGGCGCCGGCCGCCGCGAGCTGCGCGTGGATCGGCGAGCGGCGCACGCCGCGCGCGCTGTCGAGCTCGCGGTTCGGCCAGGGCATCGCGTAGTGCAGGCCGAGCGTCTCCTTCACGCGGTCGAACAGCCAGCGGTCGTTGCCGTGCAGGCGCGCGAAGCGGCGGATGTCCACGGCCCACAGGTCCATCGTGGGCTCGCCGGCCACGATCCATTCGGCCAGCGCCCGGCCCGCGCCGCCGGCCGAGGCGATGCCCATCGAGTTGAAGCCGGCGCCGACGTAGAAATTCGCGAGCTCGGGCGCCTCGCCCAAGATGAAGTGATTGTCGGGCGTGAACGATTCGGGCCCGTTGTAGAACTGGCGCACCTCGGCCGTCTCGAGCGCCGGCACGCGGTGCAGCGCGTTGCGCATCAGGATCTCGAACTGGTCCCAGTCGTCGGGCAGCAGCTGGAATTCGAAATCCTCGGGGATGCCCTGCATGCCCCACGGCTTCGCGTCGGGCTCGAAGCCGCCCATCACCAGCCCGCCCACTTCCTCCTTGAAGTAGACGTAGCCGTCGGGGTCGCGCATCACGGGCAGCTCCGGATGCACGCCCGGAATCCGGCCGGTGACGATGTAGTAGTGCTCGGCGGAATGCAGCGGCACGGTGACGTCGGCGAGCCGCCCGACGGCCTTGGCCCACTGGCCCGCGCAGTTCACCACGATGTCGGCCGCGAGCCTGCCGGTCTCGCCGTCCTTGTTGCGCCACACCACGCCGGCGGCGCGGCGCCGCGAGCCGGTGCGGGTGCTCAGCACGGCGGTGGCGCGCGTGCCCGCCACGATGCGCACGCCGCGCTGGCGGGCACCGCGCGCGAGCGACTGGGTGAGGTCGGTGGGGTTGGCGCGGCCGTCGCCGGGCAGCCACACGGCGCCGGCCAGATCGTCGGTGCGCATCGCGGGCCACAGCTCGCCGGCCTCGCGCGCGCCGATCAGCTCGCAGGCCACGCCGTAGGCGCGCGCGGTGGCCGCCGTGCGCTGCAGCTGGGTGAGCCGCTCGGCCGTGCGCGCGACCGACAGCGAGCCGCAGCGCCGCCAGCCGGTGGCGAGGCCCGTCTCGGCCTCGAGCGACGCGTACAGCTCGGTGGAATAGCGGATCAGCTGGGTCAGGCTTCGTTGCGTGCGCAACTGGCCGACCAGCCCGGCCGCGTGCCAGGTGGTGCCGCACGAGAGCTGGCCCTGTTCGAGCAGCACCACGTCGGTGATGCCGGCGCGGGCCAGGTGGTAGGCGGTCGAGCAACCGACGATGCCGCCGCCGACGATCACGACGCGGGCGTGGGAGGGCAGGGAGGTGGCGCGGGCAGTCATGGCGGCGTCCGTTTCAATTGCAACAAAACGCATCATATTGACCAACAATGACACATTTGCGACGGCGCGAAGATCGGCCGGCGAGCGCGCGCCGATCGATTTCGTTCAGCCGACGGGGTCATTCGATGTCGGTCACCCAGGCGCTGAACCATTCGCTCGGATTGGCGATCTCGTCCTGCGCGGCCACCAGTTCGAGCTCGTAGCGGCGCGCATCGTAGGTGGCCTTGACCACCCCGTGCACGGCCGCGAGCGTGTGCTCGAAGGCGGCGCGCACCGAATCGCCGCGCAGCCGGCGCGCCACGAACACGGCGCTGGTGAGGTCGCCCACGCCGACCGGATGGCGCGGGAACGCATAGAGCGGGCGCTGGCCGATCCAGGCTTCGTGCTCGGTCACGGCCAGCATGTTGAAGCGGTCGGCGGGGCTGTTGCGGTCGTGCAGATGCTTGACGAGGATGATCTTCGGCCCGCGCCGGATGATCTCGCGGCACGCGTCCACCGCCTCGCGCACCGTCTCGATGCGGCGCCCGGCCAGCTTCTGCAGCTCGCTGTGGTTGGGCGCCATGCCGTCGGCGAGCGCCGGCAGTTCCGAGACGATGAATTCCTCCACGCCGGGCTCGGGGCGGATGCCGCCGGTCTGGCCCATCGCGGGATCGCAGAAGTACCAGGCGTTCGGATTCATCGACTTCACGGTGCGCACGATGTCGGCGGCCGCATGGGCCTGCGCGGGCGAGCCGAGGAAGCCGGACAGCACGGCGTCGCAGCGCTTGAGCGCGCCGATCGCGGCGATGCCGTCCACCAGCTGTTCGAGCTTCGGCGCATCGATCGCGCTGCCGATCCAGTGGCCGTACTGCATGTGATTCGAGAGCTGGACCGTGTTCAACGGCCAGACGTTGACGCCGAGGCGCTGCATCGGAAACACGGCCGCGCTGTTGCCGGCATGCCCGTAGATCACGTGCGACTGGATGCTGAGGACGTTTTTCATGGTCGCGGCTCGTCGCGTTCGGGTCTCCGAACGATACCTGAAAGCATCGCGGCCCGGAAATACGCGGTAATCGGCGCGCGGCACGTGCTCGAGGCGGCGCAGGCTTACCGATCGTAAAATTGCGGCCGGCGTGTTGCCTTGCCCAGTGTCCGTCCGTTTTACCTCCCGGTACCCACGATGTTTCCGAATCCGCTTTCGACAGCAAGCACGATGCGCACGACCGGCACGACCGGCACGACCCGCATGAACGCACGCCACGCGTCGCGCCCGCGGATCCGGGCGTGCGCCGCCGCGCTCGCGCTCGCGTGCCTGGCCGCGCTCGTGCCGGCCGGCGCGACGCCGCTGGCCGAGGCCGGCATCACGCTGCCGCCGCTGCCGGCCTCGAATACCGAGCCCGGCAACGAGGGCCCCGCCTACGGCGCCGAGCTCGAGGGCTTCGACTACCCGTATCCCGTGCATCGCTACGCGTTCACATCGCAGCGCGAATCGCTGCAGATGGCCTATCTCGACGTGAAGCCCGAGCATCCGAACGGCCGCACCGTGGTGCTGCTGCACGGCAGGAACTTCTGCGCGGCCACCTGGGAAGGCTCGATCGAGGCGCTCAGGAACGCCGGCTACCGCGTGATCGCGCCCGACCAGATCGGCTTCTGCAAGTCGAGCAAGCCCGAGCGCTACCAGTACACGTTCCAGCAGCTCGCGCACAACACGCATGCGCTGCTCGATTCGCTCGGGGTGAAGGACGCCACGCTGATCGGCCATTCCACGGGCGGCATGCTGGCCGTGCGCTACGCGCTGATGTATCCGAAGCAGACCCGGCAGCTCGTGCTGGTCGATCCGCTCGGCCTCGAGGACTGGAAGGCGCTGGGCGTGCCGGCGCTGACGGTGGACTACTGGTATGCGCGCGAGCTGAAGACCTCGGCCGACGCGATTCGCCGCTACGAGCAGACCACCTACTACGCGGGCGAGTGGTCGCCGACCTTCGAGCGCTGGGTGCAGATGCTGGCCGGCATGTATCGCGGGCCGGGACGCGAGGCGGTGGCCTGGAATGCCGCGCTGCTGGACGACATGATCCTGACCCAGCCGGTCGTCCACGAATTCGGGCAACTGCGCGTGCCCACGCTGCTGATGATCGGCGACAAAGACACCAGCGCGATCGGCAAGGAGGTCGCGCCGCCCGAGCTGCACGCGAGGCTCGGCCGCTATGCCGAGCTCGGCCGGCGCGCGCAGGCCGCGATTCCGGGTACCACGCTGATCGAATTTCCGGCGCTCGGCCACGCGCCGCAGATGCAGGACCCGGACGCGTTCCACAAGGCGCTGCTGCCGTGGCTCGCGGCGCCGCACGCGCTGCCGGCGCCGTGACCCGAAGCCGGTGAAGCGCCGCGCCTCACCGCGGCCTCGTCATTCCGTGGCCAGCTCGTCGCGCACCTGCGCCGTGATCTCGTAGGAGCGGACCCGCGCGTCGTGATTGTGGATCTGCGCGGCGACGATCAGCTCGTCGGCGCCGGTCTGCGCGATCAGCTCGCGCAGCCGCTCGCGCACCGTGTCGCGCGAGCCCACCGCCGCGAACGACAGCGCATGCGCCACGTTGGCGAGCTCGAACTCGCTGGCCTCCAGCACCTCGACCGGCGGCGGCAGCTTGCCCGGCGTGCCGCGCCGCAGGTTCAGGAACTGCTGCTGCAGCGAGGTGAACAGGCGCCGCGCGGCGGCGTCGGTCTCGGCCGCGAACACGTTCACGCCCACCATCGCATAGGGCTTGTCGAGCGTCGGCGACGGCCGGAACTGCGCGCGATACACCTCCAGCGCGCGCATCAGGTAATCGGGCGCGAAATGCGAGGCGAACGCGAACGGCAGCCCGAGCATCGCGGCCAGCTGCGCCGAGAACAGGCTCGAGCCGAGCAGCCACAGCGGCACGTTCAGGCCCGCGCCCGGCACCGCGCGTACGCGCTGGCCTTCCACCGGCTCGGCGAAATAGCGCTGCAGCTCCACCACGTCGTCGGGAAACGAATCCGCGCTGCCCACCATGTCGCGCCGCAGCGCGCGCGCCGTGGTCTGGTCGGTGCCCGGCGCGCGGCCGAGCCCGAGCTCGATGCGGCCCGGATACAGCGAGGCGAGCGTGCCGAACTGCTCGGCGATCACGAGCGGCGCGTGGTTCGGCAGCATGATGCCGCCCGAGCCGACGCGGATCGTCTTCGTGCCGCCGGCGATGTGGCCGATCACGACCGCGGTGGCCGCGCTCGCGATGCCGGGCATGTTGTGATGCTCGGCCAGCCAGTAGCGGCGAAAGTCCCAGCGTTCGGCGTGCTGCGCGAGGTCGAGCGAGTTGCGGAACGCCTGGCTGGCGTTGGTGCCGGCGGGAATCGGCGCGAGATCGAGAACGGAAAACGGGATCATGGGCGGAGGGGGGCTTGCGCCGAAAGTGGGGCAGCGTGCGTGGCTGCAGGACGCGCCGATTGTGCCAAAGCCCTGCCGAACCCGCTGAGGGCCGCGCGATAACCCTGTCGCGGGCAGGGTGAGCGGGGCCGCCGAGCCGTGCGCTGCGTCACCTTCGATCGGCCGGGGGCCATCCGCGACCTTCCGTGTCCGCTGTCGCCTTCGACGCCATCTCCGTCTCGAATCCGTGGCCCCGGGCGGGCCGCCGGTGAGCGCGCTGGCCGCGATCGGCTACCCGCACCTGCCGGAGGAAGACATCCACCCCGAGCTCGAGCACTTCCGTCGCGCGTTCCATTTCCGGCCCGCGAAGATCCGGGAGATCGCGCGCGAGATGCTGACGCGCCGGGAAATGATGAAGCGCCGCCTGCGCGCGAAGCCGCCATCGGCCGCGCCTTGCGCGATGCGCCCGGGCGGCGCCTCACGAATGCGCACCGACGCGCACCGATGCGCACTGCGTGCGCCGCCGATCTGTTCGCGCGTCACGCAGGCGCGTATTCTTGCACCGTGCCTGGCAATGCGCTTACCCGCGCCCGTATTCAATGATCGGATCCGTACTTCGGCCGGCAAGGCCGTGGCTCCTGGCCCTCGCCGCTGCCTCGGCGGTCCTGCTCGGCGGCTGCGACAGCCGCCAGAACGAGGTGGTCGTGCAGCGACTCAGGGAATTCTTCCGTGCCATCCAGCCCGCGCCGCTCCTGCTGCGCAGCCTGAAACCGGGCGTCTCGACCGAGGCCGAGGTGCGCGCGCGGCTCGGCAAGCCCGAGACCGAGCGCCAGGCGATCGACGGCTCGAAGCGGCTCGAATATCCGCGCGGCCCGATGGGCGACGAAACCTGGATGATCGACATCGACCGCAACGGCCTCTATCTCGGCGCCACCCAGGTGCTGACGGCCGACACCTTCGCGATGATCCGCGTCGGCATGACCCAGCACGAGGTGCGCCAGCTGCTCGGCAAGCCCACCGAGGTCGCGCGCTATCCGCTGAAGCCCGAAACCGTCTGGAGCTGGCGCTGGCGCGAGGACGGCGTGAATCAGGACGCCTTCTTCAACGTCCACTTCGGCGACAGCGGGCTCGTCACCACTACCTCGCGTTCGGACATCCTGCGCGGCCGCTGAAGGCGCCCCCGCGGATCCTTCGCACTCTCGTCTTATTTATTTAATAAATCGGGTTCGATCTTCAGATAGTGAGCTACTGGCCGTTAAACAGGCGTCGCGCATTCCGTGCGATCGTACTGTCGGAAGGTCCGCCATGAAGCTCAGCCGCAAGATCCCCCTCGCTTTCGCCGTGTCCCTCTCGCTGATGTCGGCGGGCGCGTTCTACGGTATCCACACCCTCAACGAAGCCATCGAGACCTACCGCACCAGCGTGCAGGACGCGGCGGCCAACGAGCGCATGGTGTCGGCCACCCTGGTCGAGTTCAAGCTGCAGGTGCAGGAGTGGAAGGACACGCTGCTGCGCGGCAGGGATCCGCAGAAGCTCGACAAGTACTGGAGCGCGTTCCAGAAGCGCGAGCGCAGCGTGGACGAGCAGGCCGCGACGCTGCTCGCGAAGCTGCCCGAGGGCGAGGCGCGCTCGCTCGTCACGCAGTTCGCGGCCGCGCACGCCGAGATGGGCAAGGGCTATCGCAAGGGCTTCGAGGCCTTCCAGGCCGCGGGCGAGGATCCCGCGGCCGGCGACGCGATGGTGGCTGGCGTCGATCGTGCGCCGGCCGAACTGCTGGACCGCGCCGCGCAGAGGATCGCGGCCGACAACGCGCGGATCTCCGCCGAGGCGGCCGTGAACGCGCAGCGCGCGACCATCGCGAGCGCCGTGATCGCGGCGCTGGTGTTCGTGCTCGGGCTCGCGGGCGGCATCGTGTTCAGCCGCACCGTGACGCGCCCGCTGCATCGCGCCGTGGCCTTCGCGCGCGAGGTGGCCGACGGCGACCTCTCCACCGACCTGCACGCGCACGGCAACGACGAGACGGCCGAACTGCTGGCCACGCTCGCGCAGATGCAGGCGAGCCTCGCGCGAGTGGTGAGCGAGGTGCGCAGCAATGCCGAGGGCGTCGCCACGGCCAGCGCGCAGATCGCCTCGGGCAACCTGAACCTGTCGCAGCGCACCGAGGAGCAGGCCGCCTCGCTCGAGGAGACCGCCGCCAGCATGGAGGAGCTGACCTCGACCGTGCGCACCAGCGCCGAGAACGCGCGTCAGGCCACCAGCCTGGCCGGCACCGCCGCGCAGACGGCCACCCGGGGCGGCGCGGTGATGCGCGACGTGGTCGGCACGATGCAGGCGATCTCGGACAGCTCGAACAAGGTGGTGGAAATCATCGGCCTGATCGACGGCATCGCGTTCCAGACCAACATCCTCGCGCTCAATGCCGCGGTGGAGGCGGCCCGCGCGGGCGAGCAGGGCCGCGGCTTCGCGGTGGTGGCCGGCGAGGTGCGCACGCTCGCGCAGCGCAGCGCCGCGGCCGCGCGCGAGATCAAGGCGCTGATCGCGCAATCGACCGAGCGGGTGTCGGCCGGCTCGTCGCAGGTGGCGAACGCCGGGCAGATCATCGACGAGATCGTGCACTCGGTGCACCGCGTGACCGACATCGTCGGCGACATCTCCTCGGCGGCCGGCGAGCAGTCCACCGGCATCGAGCAGGTCAACATGGCGGTCACCCAGCTCGACGAGGTGACGCAGCAGAACGCGGCGCTGGTGGAAGAGGCTTCGGCGGCGGCGCACGCGCTGGCCGATCAGGCCGACGCGCTGCGGCAGTCGGTGGCGGCGTTCCGCCTGCGCGGGATGGCGGCGTAAGCGAGCGGCGGGCGCCCCGCCTTTCGAGACTTCGACACGCACCATGCGCAACGCCCCGCAGCCCGGATCGGGATCCGGCCTGCGGGGCGTTGGTGTTTCCAGCTTTGCGTTTCGGCGGGCGCCTCGGGTTGCGTTCCGACTCAGGGCTTCGCCTGCTGCCCGACTTCCACCCCCGGCAGCGACATCACGTTCGCGGCCGATTCCGCCGCGTCCGAGAAGAACGCGCGCTCGGCTTCCTTGTTCAGCACCAGGATGCTGATGCGGCGGTTCACTTCCGCATCGCTGTTGCCGTGATCGAGCGGCAGCACGTCGGCGAGGCCGCGCACCTGCAGCAGCTTGTTCTCGCCGAGATCGCCGGCCACCAGCGCGCGGCGTGCCGCGTTGGCGCGCTCCGACGACAGCTCCCAGTTCGAATAGCCGGCCACGCCGCCCGAATAGGGCACCGAATCGGTGTGGCCCGCGATCGACACGCGGTTCTCCACCTGGTTCAGCACGCCGCCGATCTGGAACAGGATGTCGTAGGCATAGCTCTCGAGCCTGGCGCTGCCGCTCGCGAACATCGGCCGGCTGCGCGAATCGACGATCTCGATGCGCAGGCCGTCGCGCGTGGTCGACAGGCGGATCTGATCCTTGAAGGCCTTCAGCTTCGGCTGCTGCTCGACCAGCACCGTGAGCTGCTGCTTGAGCTGCGCGAGCCGCGCGTCGTTGGCCGCGTCGCGGGCGGGTGCCTTGGCCCTCTGCGGCAAGGTGTTGCCGTTGCCCTTGTGCTCGTCCGAGATGTCGTGGCCGCCGCCGTTCACCACGCTCGTGCGCGGCGCGCCGCTGCCTTCGGTCTTGGCGCCGAACAGCGTGGACAGTGGCGTGTTGAAGTAATCCTCGATGCCCTGGCGGTCGTACTGCGAGGTCGAGCCGAGCAGCCACATCAGCAGGAAGAACGCCATCATCGCCGTGACGAAGTCGGCGTAGGCGATCTTCCAGGCGCCACCGTGGTGGCCGCCGTCGTGGTTGTCGCGCTTCACACGGCGCACGATGGTCGTGCCCGTGCCCATCTTGCGGACCGCCTGTTCGGCGGCGCGGTCGGTCGGCATGGCGTTCTCCTCAGGCCTTGGCGTTCTTGGTCGCGCGCACGGCGTCGTCGAGCTCCTGGAAGCTCGGGCGATCCGACGTGAACAGCACCTTGCGGCCGAACTCCACCGCCACCGCCGGCGCGTAGCCGCTCAGCGAGGCCAGCAGCACGGCCTTCACGCACTGGAACGGCTTGGCCGAGCTGCGGCCCTTGGCGGTGAGCAGGTCGGCCACCGGGCCCACGAAGCCGTAGGCGAGCAGGATGCCGAGGAAGGTCCCCACCAGCGCGCCCGCGATCATCTTGCCGAGCTCGGCGGGCGGCGCGCCGACCGAACCCATGGTGTGCACCACGCCCATCACCGCGGCCACGATGCCGAACGCGGGCAGGCCGTCGGCCATCTTCTGGATCGCCGAGGGCGCCACCGACACTTCCGCGTGATGGGTGCCGAGCTCCTCGTCCATCAGGTCCTGCATCTCGAGCGGATTGACGTTGCCGGTGGACATCATGCGCAGGTAGTCCACGATGAAGTCGAGCAGGTGGTGATCGGCCAGCACGCGCGAATACTTCTGGAACAGCGGGCTCGCCGACGGATTCTCGATGTCGGCCTCGAGCGACATCATGCCGTCGCGACGGGCCTTCTGCAGCAGCTCGTAGAGCAGCGCGATCAGCTCCAGATACTGGGTCTTGGTGTAGCCGGTGGACTTGAAGCAGGTGGGCAGCGCCTTCAACGTCTTGCGCAGCGTGTCGCGCGGATTGCTGACCACGAACGCGCCGGCCGCGGCGCCGAAGATGCACAACAGCTCGAACGGCTGTATCAGCGCCGGCAGGTGACCGCCCACCCCGACGAAACTGCCGATCACGGAAGCGATCACCACCACCCAACCAATCGCAACAAACATAGGGACTCCACACGAAATTTGATGACTACGTACGGGCGACGACAGCACGCGGTTCGCTTCGGGGGCCGGAGCATCGTCGGCGAAACGCAGGGTGCGATTCGCCTTGCCATGCACGTGATGTCGGCAGCAGGGCGCATTGCTGAAGGTAAAAACGCGGATTTCGTCTGCCTATTTTTTGCACCTGCGCTTGTGTACAAGCCGCGCGCGTCGCGCCTTTTGCCGAATTTCCGGCGCGCAAGCGTTTGCTACAGGGTTCGTCCGGATGTGGATCGAGTTCAGCAACGCCGCGAGCGGCCCGTTAACGTATTTGAAAGCCAGGGCATCCGACCGTGGCATGCACATCGACGGGGTACGACCATGAATCTGGACAGGCTCACCATCGGCACCCGGCTCGGCGCCGGATTCGGCATCGTGCTGCTATTGCTCGGCGCGATCGCCGGCATGGGCGCGTGGCAGCTCTCGCGCGTGTTCGCGGGGGCGGACCGGATCGCCGAGCACTGGCTGCCGAGCGTCGAGGTGCTCGGCAGCATCCAGGCAAACGCGAACGCGGTGCGGCGTCTCTCGCTGCGTCTGACGGTGGTGACCGATCCGGCCAGCCGCAGCGACCAGATCACGCGCCGCGCGGCCGCGATCGCCACGCTGAACCGGAATTTCCAGACCTATGAGCCGATGATCGGCACGCCGCGCCAGCGCGAGCTGTACGAGAACGTGCGACGTGACTGGAGCGCCTACCTCGGCTTCGACGACAAGGTCGTGGCGGCGAGCCAGAACGGCGAGAGCGGCATGGTGGAGGCGCGCGGGCTCGCCAACGGCGACGCGTCGCGCCTGTTCACCGACGCGCTGAAGAACATCGATGCCGGCATCGCGCTCAATCACGAGGGCGCGATGGACGAGATCGCCACGGCGCGAGAGCGCTATCGCAGCGGGCTGCTGTTGGCCGGCGTGCTCGGCGCCGTGTCGCTGCTGGCCGGCGTCGCGATCGCGCTGTGGATCACGCGCTCGATCACCGCGCCGATCGCGCAGGCGATCGTGCTGGCCGAGACGGTGGCGTCCGGTGAACTGAACGTGCGCATCGAGGTGCACGGCCGCGACGAGGCCGCGCGCCTGCAGGCGGCGATGAAGCGCATGACCGAGAGCCTCGGCGAGATCGTCGGGCGCGTCACGGCGAGCGCCGACGGCATCGCGCGCGGCTCGGCCGAGATCGCGGCCGGCAACATCGACCTGAGCCAGCGCACCGAGGAGCAGGCCGCCGCGCTCGAGCAGACGGCCTCCAGCATGGAGCAGATGACCGCCACGGTGAAGCAGAACGCCGACAACGCGCGGCAGGGCAATGCGCTCGCGCGCAACGCCTCGGACGTGGCGAGCCGCGGCGGCGAGGTGGTGGCGCAAGTGGTCGACACGATGCAGGCGATCACCGAGAGCTCGCGGCAGGTGGGCTCGATCATCGCGATGATCGAGGGCATCGCGTTCCAGACCAACATCCTGGCGCTCAATGCCGCGGTGGAGGCGGCGCGCGCGGGCGAACAGGGCCGCGGCTTCGCGGTGGTGGCCGGCGAGGTGCGCACGCTCGCGCAGCGCAGCGCGGCTGCCGCCAAGGACATCAAGGCCCTGATCGACACCTCGGTCGGGCGCGTGGCGCAGGGCACGGCGCTGGTGGCGCAGGCCGGCGACACGATCCGCGAGATCGTGGTGGCGGTGACCAGGGTCACCGACCTGATGGGCGAGATCACCAGCGCTTCCGAAGAGCAGCAGAAGGGCATCGAGCAGATCAACCAGGCCGTGTCGCAGATGGATCAGGTCACGCAGCAGAACGCGGCGCTGGTCGAGGAGGCCGCGGCCGCGGCGCAGTCGCTCGAAAGCCAGGGCGGCGAGCTGCGCGATGCCGTGGCGTTCTTCCGCAGCGGCGCGACCGAGCGTGTGCCGGCGCCGCCCGCGGTGTCGACGGCACGCGAGCGGGCCGCCATGTCGCGCGCCGCGGCGCCGGCCCGGCATCGCGGCATCGCGGCGTCGCCGTCGCGTCCGCTCGCGGCGGCATCGTCATCGGAGGGCGACGGCTGGGCGACGTTCTGATCGCGACATCGGGCGGATCGCTGCTCGATGTTGGAAGCGAACCCTGATCCGCTCGAATTGTGTCGAATCGTCAACTTGATTCGGATCAAGCGGCTGCGTGAAAAACGAAACCCGTTTCCGTCTCCTGCCGTTATCCAGACAGACGCCGTTCAACGAACCGGATGGCGAAGTCGATTCATCAAGAGCATGCCGCGTCGAATCATGTGAAGCACGGACGCGCCCACGCGGCGGCGCGCCGTCCATCGCTGCAACAGCGGCACGACTCGTGGAGAACGCCCCGTGATTGTGGATCACCCCCCCCGCGCCGACGGCGAGCCGACCGGCTGCAGCGACGTGTCGATGTCCGAATCGGCCCGTCTGATGGCACTGGAGGCGTTCCAGATCCTCGACACCTTCCCCGAGGAGGCGTACGACCGCATCGTGCGCCGCGTGAGCCAGTTCTTCGCGGTGCCGATCTGCCTGATCTCCTTCGTCGGGCGCGATGCGCAGTGGTTCAAGGCCAAGATCGGGCTCGACATCGAATCGGCGCCGCGCGAGGCCTCGTTCTCGCAGGCCGCGCTCGAGGCCGACGGCGTCTACGTGGTCGAGGACGCCGCCGCGTCGGCGCGCTTCGCGGGTCATCCGGCCGTGCTCGGCGCGCCGGGCATCCGCTTCTATGCCGGCATCGCGCTCGACGTGGAGTTCGGCCAGAAGATCGGCATCCTGTGCGTGGCCGACACGCAGCCGCGCCGCTTCGACGCCGCCGCGCGCGAGGCGCTGGCCGACTTCGGTGCGCTGGTGGTGGACGAGCTGCACCTGCGGCTGCGCTCGCGCCGGCTCGAGGCGCAGCTCGCCGCGCAGCGCGAGGCGAAGGAGGCCGAGCTGCGCGCGCAGCAGGAGCGCGCCGAATTCCTCGCGATGGTCACCCACGAGGTGCGCACCCCGCTCAACGCGATCGCGGGCATTGCCGCGCTGATGTGCGAGAGCGAGTCGTCGGCCCGCGCGGGCGCGCTGCCGGGCGCCGGGGCCGGACTGCATGCCGCGCCGGGAGCGGCCGCGCTGCTCGAGTCGACCGAGCACCTGACGCGGCTGCTCAACGAGGTGCTCGACTTGGCCCGCATCGAGGCCACCGGCTTCACCTTCCACGCGGAGCCGTTCGAGCTGCGGCGCACGCTGCGCTGCGCGCTCGACGTGATCCGCCCGCAGACGGCGGCCAGGGGCATCGCGCTGGTGCTCAACGTCGATCCGGAGACGCCGGCCTGCATCGTGGGCGACCGCACGCGCGTCTCGCAGATCATGCTGAACCTGCTGTCGAACGCGGTGAAGTTCACCTCGCGCGGCGCGATCACGGTGACGGCCGCGCTCCGTCGCACCGACGACGGGCGCGCGGAGCTCGCGGTGGGCGTGGCCGATTCGGGCGTGGGCATGGATGCCGACGCCGCGCAGCGGCTGTTCACGAGCTTCGTGCAGGCCGGCCCGGCGATCCAGGCCGGCTACGGCGGCACCGGGCTCGGCCTCGCGATCTGCCAGCGGCTGATTGGCGGCATGGGCGGGCGCATCGCCGCGGAAAGCGCGCCCGGGGTGGGCACGCTGATCCATTTCACGATACCGTGCCGCGTGCCGGCCGCCGGCGAGACGCCCGAGCCGGGCGCGCTCGCCTCGCGCGATGCGGCGCAGCCGCTGCGCCGCGATGCACAGCGCGTGCTGGTGGCCGACGACGACGCGGTCAGCCGCAAGGTGCTCGGCGCGCTGCTCGGCCGGCTCGGCTATCGCGTCGATGCGTACGCGAGCGGGCGCGCCGCGCTCGCCGCGCTGCGCGAGCAGCAGTTCGACGTGGCGGTGGTGGACGTCCACATGCCCGATCTCGACGGCTTCTCGCTGGCCGCCGAGTTGCGCACGCAGTCGCAGTTCGGCGCGCCGGTGCCGGTGATCGCGGTGACGGGGCGGCCGCGCGCGGCCGACGACCTGCGCATCGATCGCCTGTTCAGCGCCTATCTGGTCAAGCCCGTGAACGTGTCGGCACTCGACGACGCGATCGTGGCGATCCTCGTGCGCCGCGACGGCGTCGCCGCGCACGACACTTCGGAGCCGCTCGCATGAAGATTCCGGTGATGGCAGAGCCCGATACCGCCCCGGTGCGCCCGTATCGGCGCCGCATGGGCTGGATCGGCACCACGGCGCTGGCCGTGGGCGGCAGCAACCAGAGCCTGTTCCTGATCGCCGCGCTGTTCGCGGGGCAGGGCGACATTCCGGGGCAGGGCAGCGCCGCGGTGCCGCTGCTGATCGCCGGGCTGCTGCTCGGCTACGCGGCGCTACCGGGCTGGATCGAGCTGGTGACGATGTCGCCGCAGCGGGTGGGCGGCATCGCCGCCGCCTGCACCGAGGCGTTCCGCCCCTACGGGCGCATCCTCTCGCCGCTGGTCGCGACCTGCTACTGGTGGGGCTGGGTGCCGACCTGCGGGCTCACGGCGATCCTGTCGGCCACCGCGATCCACCAGTGGTATCTGCCGAACCTGCCGGTGCCGGCGCTCGCCTGCGCGCTGGTGGCCGCCTTCACGGCGCTGAACCTGCTCGGCATCCGGTGGGTCACGCGGCTCGCGATCCCGATCGCCACCTGTTCGGCGCTGCTCGCCTTCGTGTCGCTGCTCGCGCCGGTGCTGAGCGGCGCGACCGACTGGCATCGCGCCGCGGACTT
Source organism: Burkholderia sp. (assembly GCA_030151225.1). Lineage (GTDB taxonomy): Bacteria > Pseudomonadota > Gammaproteobacteria > Burkholderiales > Burkholderiaceae > Burkholderia. Next base: position 45,217 of record JASLEG010000182.1, read on the forward strand.
CTCGCTGACCACGCCCTTCGCGGGCTGGTTCGGCGGCCTCACCTCGCTGATGGCGGGCCTGTATCTGGTCGGCTTCGCGGCGCCCGCCTTCGAGGCCGCGGCCTGCCACGTCGGCGAGACCCGGGCGCCCGAGCGCAACGTGCCGCGCGCCATGAAGGCGAGCGCCGCGCTCGCGTCGCTGTACTTCGTGGCGCTGCCGCTCGTGTGGCTCGGCACGCTCGGCGCGCAGCCGCTCGGCGGCGATCTGGGCCAGGTGCTCGGGCCGACCTTCGCGCCGGTGTTCGGCGCGCTCGCGAAGTCGGCCGCGCTGTGGTTCATGATGTTCAACATGTTCCACGGCACGATCCAGCCGCTGGCCGGCGCGGCGCGCACGCTGTCGCAGACCGCCGACGACGGCTTCGCGCCGCGCTTCCTGTCGAAGCGCAATCGCCACGACGTGCCGGTCAACGCCACGCTCGTCACGGCCGGCTTCGCGATCGTGTTCCTGCTGATCGGCGATCCGATCTGGCTGGTGGCGGCCGCCAACTTCACCTATCTGATCGGCATCGCCGCGCCGAGCCTCGCGGTGTGGCTGCTGCGTCGCGACGCGCCCGACGCGCGGCGCCCGTATCGCGCGCCGCGCGGCACCATCGGCCTCGGCGTGGCCGCGGCGGTCGCCTGGCTGATCGCCACGGTGCTCGGCTTCGAACAGTTCGGGCTGCCGACCGTGGTGTTCGGCCTGGCGATGGCCTATTCGGGTGCGGCCGTCTACGCGTGGCGACGCTGGGAGGACCGGCGCCGCGCCGGCCTGCGCGGCATCGCGCCCACCCTGCACCTGCAGCTGACGGGCGCGATGCTGCTGGTGCTCGCGCTCGACGGCGCCGGCTACATCCTGGCCATCGAGCGCCTGCCGGCGGCGCTGGTCGAATTGCGCACCGCGCTCGAGGACATCTTCGTGGTGGTGGCCCTGCTGACGATCTCGGTCGGCATCGTGCTGCCCGGCATGATCTCGCACGCGGCCGCGCAGATCAGCCAGGCCGCGCGCGAGCTGGCGGCGGGCACGCTGCGCGACTTCTCGAACGCGATGCGCGCGCTCGGCAACGGCGATCTCGACGCGGCGCACGCCACGATCGGTTTTCGGCGCGTGCAGGTGCGCGCCAGCAACGAGCTCGGCGAGATGGCCGCGAGCTTCGACGCGCTGCAGCGCGAGGTGGCCGCCGCCGCGCTCGGGCTCGACGATGCGCGCGAGGGCCTGCACAGCGCGCGCGAGCGACTGACCGTCGCGAACCGGGCGCTGCGGCGGCGCATCATCGAGCAGCAGCGGCTGGCCGGGGAACTCGCGGCGGCGCGCGACGCCGCGGAGGTCGCCAACGCGGCCAAGAACCAGTTCATGGCACGCATGAGCCACGAGTTGCGCACGCCGCTGAACGGCGTGCTGGGCCCGGCGGATCTGCTGCTCGACCGTGCCTCGGACGTGCCGCTCGCCGCCGGCGAGCGCGCGATGCTCACGGGCATCCGCGACTCCGGCACCGCGCTCAGGAACGTGATCGAGCAGATCCTCGACATCTCGCAGATCGAATCGAACGCGCTGACGCTGAACCGCGCGCGGGTCGCGCCGCTCGAACTGATCCGTCGCACGAGCGAGCCGTTCGCGCGCGACGCGCACGACAAGGGGCTCGTGTTCGCGGTTCGCTGCGCGGGCGAGGATCGCCTCGTGTCGACCGATCCGGACCGGCTCGCGCAGATCGTGGCGAACCTGCTGTCGAACGCCGTGAAGTTCACCGCGCACGGCGCGGTGGAACTGAACGCGACGCTCGGCGCCGCGCTCGTGATCAGCGTGCGCGATACCGGGCGCGGCATCGCGGCGGACAAGCAGGAGCGCATGTTCGCGTCGTTCGCGCAGGCCGACGAATCGCGCACCCGGGAGGTCGACGGGGCGGGGGTGGGCCTGTTCCTCGCGCGCGAGCTGACGCGGCGGCTCGGCGGCGAGCTCGCATGCGAGAGCGAGCCGGAGGTCGGATCGGTGTTTACGGTCAGGTTGCCGATCGAGGCCGGCGCCGGCGCCGAGCAGGCCGCCGCACCGGATCGCGGCGCGGACGGCGCCGCGCCGAGCGCCGGGCAGGCCGCGCGCGACACGCGCGACACGAGTGCCGCGCCGTCGATCCTGCTGGCCGAGGACAACGCCACCAACCGCGCGGTCGTGCTCGCGATGCTGCACCGGCTCGGCCTCGACGCGCAGGTCGCGATCGACGGCGAGCAGGCCGTGCGCCTGGTCCAGCGCGGGCGCTTCGATCTCGTGCTGATGGATTGCCACATGCCGCGCATGGACGGCGTGGCCGCCGCGGCGGCGATCCGCACCACCGAGCGCGCGCGGGGCATCGGCCCGGTGCCGATCGTGGCGCTGACCGCCGACCTGACCTCGGCCAATCTCGTGCAGTGCCGCTCGGTCGGCATCGACAGCGTGATCGCCAAGCCGTTCACCTTCGACGAGTTCGGCAGCGCGATCCGCACCGCCGTGCCGTGGCTCGCGTCCGTCTCGGAAGCGCTCGCCTCGCAGGCGCACGAGGCGGCGGATCCGGCGCGGCAGGCCACGGCCGGCCTGTGCGAGTTCGACGACGCCGCCATCGACGACCAGTGCATCGACACGCTGCGCGAGCTGGCCGGCGACGACATGCCCGACATCGCGCGCGACATCGTGGCGACCTACCTGGCCAATGCCGGCCCGCAGGTGGCCACGCTCGCCGGTGCGCTCGAGCGTGGCGAGGCCGGGGAAGCCGCGAAGCTCGCGCACACCCTGAAATCGAGCAGCGCCTACGTCGGCGCGCTCGGCTTCGCCGCGCTGATGCGCGACGTCGAGCACCGGCACGGCGAGGTGGACGATGCACCGGCGCTCGCGGCGCGCATCGTGGCGGCGCACGTCCAGGTGCAGCGGCGCCTGTCGGCGCTGTTCGCGGAGGGCGACGTGGATGGCTGACGGTCCGATCGATACCGCGCGCACCGTGCTGATCGTCGACGACGACGCGGTGCAGTGCCTGATGATGCGCGCCATGCTGACGCGGCTCGGCCGGCCCTGCGTCGCGGCCGCCTGCCTCGACGAGGCGCGCGTGCTGCTCGACGATGCGCGCATCGGCACCGTGCTGCTGGACCTGCGGCTCGGCGACGAGGCCGGCCTCGACCTGCTCGACCAGCTCGGCCGCTCGCCGACGCCGCGCACGCTGGTGCTGACCAGCGGCTGCGACGAACGCACGCTCGCCGCCACCCGCAAGCTCGCGCAGGCGAGCGGCGTGCGCGTGGCCGGCGCGCTGGCCAAGCCGGTGGCCGAGGCCGCGCTCGCGCATCTGCTGAGCACGGCGCCGGCCGGCGCCCGGCCGGCGCGGCCCGACGCGGCGCGGCGCGTCACGCCGCTCGATCTGGCGCTGGCGATCGAGGCCGGCTACATCCGGCCGGCGTTCCAGCCGAAGGTGTCGCTCGCCAGCGGCCGGCCGCTCGGCGTGGAGGCGCTCGCGCGCTGGCACTCGCCGCTGCTCGGCCCGATCTCGCCGGACGCGTTCATCCCGGTGGCCGAGGAGGCCGGCGAGATGGCGCGGCTGACCGAGCACATGCTGTCGGCGTCGATGGCCGCCTGCGCGCGCTGGCGGGTGCGGCATCCCGCGCTCACGCTGGCGGTGAACGTGCCGCCGTCGGTGATCGGTTCCGCGTTCGGCGCCACCGTCATGCAACTGCTGGCCCGGCACCGGCTGCCGCCGGCCTCGCTCGTGCTCGAGATCACCGAGAGCTGCGCGCTCGGCGATTCGCTCGCCGCCGCCGACGTGCTGACGCGGCTGCGCATCAACGGCGTGCAGCTGTCGATCGACGATTTCGGCACCGGCTATTCGTCGCTGGTGTCGCTGCTGGAGATCCCGTTCAACGAGATCAAGCTCGATCGCCTGTTCGTCTCGGGGGCGCTCAGCGAGCCCGATGCGGACCGCATCCTGCGCGCCGTGATCACGATGAGCCACGAGATGGGGCTGCACTGCGTGGCGGAAGGCATCGACTCGATCGCCGTCCGCGACCGGCTGGCCGAATACGGCTGCGACGCGGGGCAGGGCTGGCTGTGGTCGAAGGCGATGGACGAGGACGCGCTCGCGGCCTGGCTCGACGAACGGACCGATGCGGCCGAGCCGCTCGAGAGGGCGGCCCCGGCCGGGCAGGCCTGAGCACACGAACATGTCTGGAAAAACCGCAACCGGGAGCAGGGGCGATGACGAACACCCACCGTGAGACACGGATCGAAGCACACGTCGAAGGACCGCGCGCACTGATGCCGAGCGTGTCGGTCGAGACCATCGGGCTGGTCGGGCGCGCCTGCGCGCGGGCCGGCTTCGCGACCTGGGACGAACTGGTCGCGGCCGCGCGCACCGGCACGCTGTTCCGGATCGATTTCGCGAGCCGGCGGCCCGCGAATTTCGTCCGGGAGTTCGCCGAGATGATCCGCTGGAGCGGGCTCGCGCTGTGCGCGGACAACGTACTCGAGGTGTTTCTCGGGGTGCCCGAGGCGCTCGCGCCGATCATCGCGAGCGGGCGCGGCGCGCCGGCCGTGATGCTGGGCGAGCTCGGCCACCTGGCGGCGCAGGCGGGGCCGCCCGTGGCGATTTCGGGCGCGGGGCGCTCGGCCGGGATCCGCTACGAGCGCCGTGCCGCGCCGCTCGAGCTCGACGGCCTGAACGTGCTCGTGCTCGACGACGATGCCGTGTCGCGCAAGGTCATCACGGCGATGCTGAAGCGCGCCGGCTCGCAGGTGACCGCGGCCGGCGAGGCCGAGACCGCGTTCGCGATGCTGCGCGAGGCGCCGCCCGACCTCGTGGTGCTCGACGTGGTGCTCGGCGGCGCGCTCGACGGCTTCCAGTTCTGCAGCGCGATGCGGGCCAGCGCGCGCTGCGCGCAGGTGCCGGCGATCTTCGTGACGGGCCAGGCCGAGGCGCGGGCGCGTGAACGCGCCGACGCGGTGCAGGCCTCGGCGTTCTTCGAGAAGCCGATCCAGGGCGCGGCGCTGCGCGCGGCCGTGAGCGGGCTGGCGCGGCGCCTGCACGCGGTGGCCTGACGCGAGCGCGCGCCGCTGCCTCGCTTGCGTCTCGCGCTGCTTCTCCCACCGTTTCGGCTATCGAAAAAGCGACCCGAAACGTGCAAAAACGCGACGGCCGGCCCCGGCCTCTCGTCGCCGGTCGCGCGGTGCCGCGCCGCGCGCGCCCCCACGTCGGCGGGCGAGCCGGCCCGCGCGGCCTTGCCCATCCGTCGATGCTGCATCGCAGCAAACTCCCGCGCCCCGGTTTGAAGCGGTTTTTTTCGCCGGCAATGATCCGCCCCACTCGACGTCGCCCGTTTCGTGGCGGCGCCCTCCATCCGGCCTTCATCGGGAGACGCGCGTGTTCCTCTACGGATTCGGCCCCGTCATCTGGGCGGGTACCGTGCAGACCATCGAACTGTCGGTGCTGTCGCTGGCCGCGGCGGTGGTGCTGGGCCTGCTCGGCGCGGTGGCCAAGCTGTCGACCCACCGCGTGCTGCGTGCCGTCGGCACCGCCTATACCACGCTGATCCGCTCGGTGCCCGATCTGGTATTGATGCTGCTGCTGTTCTACAGCATCCAGATCTGGCTCAACGACGCGACCGACCTGCTGGGCTGGGATCAGATCGACATCGATCCGTTCGTGGCCGGCGTGCTGACGCTCGGCTTCATCTACGGCGCGTACTTCACCGAGACCTTTCGCGGCGCCTTCCTGTCGGTGCCGCGCGGCCAGCTCGAGGCCGGCGCCGCCTACGGCATGAGCGGGCTGCGGGTGTTCACGCGGATCCTGTTCCCGCAGATGATGCGCTTCGCGCTGCCCGGCATCGGCAACAACTGGCAGGTGCTCGTGAAGGCAACGGCGCTGGTGTCGATCATCGGCCTGGCCGACGTGGTGAAGGCCGCGCAGGACGCGGGCAAGAGCACCTTCAACATGTTCTTCTTCATCCTCGTGGCGGCGCTGATCTACCTGGCGATCACCACGGTGTCCAACCTGGTGCTGCGGCAGCTCGAGCGGCGCTATTCGCTCGGCGTGAGGCACGCGGAACTATGATCGAGATCCTCCAGCAATTCGGCCGGGCGTTCCTGTACTGGGACGGCCAGCGCCTGTCGGGGCTCGCCGTCACGCTGTGGCTGCTGGTGGCGTCGATCGGCATCGGCTTCGTGTGCGCGGTGCCGCTGGCGGTGGCGCGGGTGTCGCGCAAGCGCTGGCTGTCGATGCCGGTGCGCGCCTACACCTACGTGTTTCGCGGCACGCCGCTCTACGTGCAGCTGCTGCTGATCTACACCGGCATGTACAGCCTCGAATTCGTGCGCGCGCACTCTCTGCTCGACGCGTTCTTCCGCAGCGGCTTCCACTGCGCGATCCTCGCGTTCGCGCTGAACACCTGCGCCTACACCACCGAGATCTTCGCCGGCGCGATCCGCGCCACCGCGCACGGCGAGGTGGAGGCCGCGCGCGCCTACGGCATGAGCCCGTTCACGGCCTACCGGCGCGTGATCCTGCCCTCGGCGCTGCGCCGCGCGCTGCCGCTGTACAGCAACGAGGTGATCCTGATGCTGCACGCCACCACCGTGGCCTTCACGGCCACCGTGCCCGACATCCTGAAGGTGGCGCGCGACGCGAACTCGGCCACCTACATGGCGTTTCAGTCGTTCGGCATCGCCGCCCTGATCTATCTTGCGGTATCGTTCGCACTCGTCGCGGCGTTTCGCCGGGCCGAGCGCCACTGGCTCGCGTATCTCGCGGCCGGCCGTCATTGAATCGCATCCACACCGGGAGACGCCATTGGCCCTGACCTCGCAGCCGAACGCCGCCAAGCTCGCGGCCGTCGACATCCACAAGCGCTACGGCGACAACGAAGTGCTGAAGGGCGTGTCGCTCGCCGCCAACGCGGGCGACGTGATCAGCATCATCGGCGCGAGCGGCTCGGGCAAGAGCACGTTCCTGCGCTGCATCAACTTCCTCGAGCGGCCCAACGCGGGCCAGATCATCGTGGACGGCGAGACCGTGCGCACCAAGGCCGACAAGACCGGCGCGCTCGAGGTGGCCGATCACAAGCAGCTGCAGCGCATCCGCACCCGGCTCGCGATGGTGTTCCAGCACTTCAACCTGTGGGCCCACATGACCGTGCTCGAGAACGTGATGGAAGCGCCCGTGCACGTGCTCGGGCTCGGCAAGCGTGAAGCCGAGGAGCGCGCGCGCGAATACCTCGAGAAGGTGGGCCTGCCGCCGCGCGCCGAGAAGCAGTATCCGTCGCATCTGTCGGGCGGCCAGCAGCAGCGCGTGGCGATCGCGCGCGCGCTGGCGATGAACCCCGACGTGATGCTGTTCGACGAGCCCACCTCCGCGCTCGACCCCGAGCTGGTGGGCGAGGTGCTGAAGGTCATGCAGAAGCTGGCCGAGGAAGGCCGCACGATGGTGGTGGTCACCCACGAGATGGGCTTCGCGCGCAACGTGTCGAACCACGTGATGTTCCTGCATCAGGGGCGC
>JASLEG010000201.1 GCA_030151225.1 Burkholderia sp.
CGCCCACGCCTCGGGCGCGACGCGCACGAGGGCGTGGCGGATCAGGCCGGCTTCAGCCGGCCGAACGGGCGAGGCCATGCACGCGCTCCGCGATCCGGGCGGCGGCCGGACGGCCGCCGCGTTCCGCGCCGAGCCGGTCGCGGCCGTCGGGCCGATCGCCCGGCGTGTCGAGCCAGCCGGCCAGTTGCGCGGCGAGCGGCCGGGCCGGATCGAGCACGGCGTCCACCGCGCCCGTCTGCGCCAGATTGTCGAGGCCCGGCGCGAACACGGCCGTGGATTTCGCCATCTCCTGCAGCACGTCGAGCGGCAGCTTGGTGACGCGCGAGATCGACGGCAGGTCCATCACGGCGGGCTCGGCGCCGGGCAGCGCCACCAGCACGCGGGTGGCGAGCGCGGTGGCGATGAAGGCACCGGCCGCGGTACCGCCGTACAGCAGGCCGACGGTGGCATGGCCGCGCCCGCTCGCGAGCATCAGGCTCTTGGCCAGATGCGACAGGCATTCGTTGAGGCCGAGCAGCTCGTCGCGGCGGCTCATGCGCTGGCTCGCGCTGTCCACCAGCACGAGGATCGGCGTGCGCTCGCCGCGGCGCACCACGTCCAGCACGCGCCGCGCGAGCCACAGCGCCTCGTCCACGCCGACGAAGGCGCCGCCCGACACGCCCACCAGCTCCACGGCGCGGCCGGCGATCGTGGCCCGCCCGGCCAGCAGGCCGTCGTCGCGCACGGCGACCTCGTGGTCGAACGAAGCGAGGATCTCATCGAGCGTCATGACGCGGCTCCTGAAGTCGGCTGGCGAGCTCGGCGAACGCGTCGCCGGGCATCGCGGGAATGGATTCGGCCTCGGCTTCGGTCGCACCGAGCCGGCGCCACACGTCGCGCGCATCGGCGCAATCGCCGAAGGCGGCGAGCCGCGCCTCGAGCCGGGCCTGTTCGGCATCGAGCACGTCGAGATCGAAGGCATGCGGCCCGGCCAGCAACTCGAGCGCCGCGGCACGGAACGCCGGCACGGCGTCCTCCACGAAGCGCTCGACGCCGCCGATCAGCCGGCGATGCTTGCCGCCCATCGTGCGCCACACCAGCGCGCGATCCTTCGAGTCGAATTCCTCGACGCCGCGATTGGTCTCGATCACCTCGGGGCCCGACACGCTGATGCGGCCCGGCTCCGACACGGCCAGCGCCGAGCAGCACGCGGCCAGCAGGCCGCCGCCGCCGTAGCAACCGGCGCGGCCGCCCACCAGCCCGATCACGGGCGTGCCGGCCGCGCGCGCCTCGACCAGCGCGCGCATGATCTCGGCGATCGCCAGCTCGCCCGCATTGGCTTCCTGCAGGCGCACGCCGCCGGTGTCGAACAGGATCAGCACCGGCGTGGCCGCCTCGCGCGCGGCGCGCAGCAGGCCGGTGAGCTTGGCGCCGTGGATCTCGCCGAACGCGCCGCCCATGAAGCGGCCTTCCTGCGCGGCCACCAGCACGGCGCGGCCGTCGAGCGCGGCGCGCCCGACGATCATGCCGTCGTCGAACTGGCGCGGCAGGTCGAACAGCGGCAGGTGCGGGCTCATCTCGCGCTCGGCCGGGCCCACGAACTCCACGAAGGTGCCGGCATCGACGAGCCCGTCGATGCGCTGCCGGGCCGAGGCCTCGTACCAGCTCGCGCCGGCGGTGGACGGATCGAAGCCGCTCATGACCGGCCTCCCTCGATCGCGCGGACCGCCTGGGCCAGCCGCAGCGCCACCGTATCGGGCCGCGCGCCGCCGTCGTTGACCGAGAAGCGCAGGCCGCCCGGCGAGCGACGCTCGACGAAATCGGCGACCACGGCCTGCCAGACCTCGCCGAAGCCGACCGCGGCGGTCTGGATCTCCACCTCGCAGTCGGCGCCGGGCAGCACGCGCTCGACCAGCACCTCGAGGTTGCCGGAGGCGACCACGCCGACCAGCGCCGCGCTCGCCTCCCCTGCCGCGCGCTCGCGCGCGGTGTGACGATAATTGAGTCGTTCCATTCGCTTATCTCCGCTCTCTGCCGCCGGCCCCGACTCGGGCCGGCCGGCGCGCACCGCCTGCGCGGCCAGCGCGCGGCGATGCGGGTTTGCGTGTTGTTCCGGTGAGGGTGCCGGCAGTCGTGCCGGCCGGGCCCGCGTTACCAGTTGCGAAAGCGCGGGGGCGGCGCGTACAGCCCGCCCGACCAGTGCACCAGATCCTTGACCGAGCGCGCCGCCAGCAGGCGCCGGTCCGCGTCGAGCGGATCGATGCCGAGATCCTCGGGGCGCCGGATCACGCCGCGCTCGCGCAGCCGCTCGACCATCCTGCGGTCGCGCCCGCGACCGATCTCGGTATAGCCGGCCACGCCGCGGATCGCGTGCTCGCGCTCATCCGCATCGCGACACAGCAGCAGGTTGGCGATGCCCTCCTCGGTCACGACGTGCGTGACGTCGTCGCCATACACCATGATCGGCGCGAGATCGAGCGCGAGCTTGTCCGCCAGGCGCAGCGCGTCGAGCTTCTCGACGAACATCGGCGCGTTCTTCTCGCCGAAGGTCTCGCCGATCTGCACCACCAGCTTGCGCCCGCGCCGCAGCGCGGCCGGCGTGTCCGGATCGGCCTCGGCACCGGCCTTCAGCCACGGCTCGCTCGGGTGACGCCGCCCGCGCGCGTCGCTGCCCATGTTCGGCGCGCCGCCGAAGCCGGCGATGCGGCTCTCGGTGACGGTCGACGAATGGCCGGCCAGATCGATCTGCAGCGTCGAGCCGATGAACATGTCGCAGGCGTAGAGGCCGGCCGTCTGGCAGAACGCGCGGTTCGAGCGCAGCGAGCCGTCGGCGCCGGTGAAATAGATGTCGGAGCGCGCGCGGATGTAGTCGTCCATGCCCACTTCGGAGCCGAAGCAGTGGATCTGCTCGACCCAGCCCGACTCGATCGCGGGGATCAGCGTGGGATGGGGGTTCAGCGCCCAGTGTGTGCCGACCTTGCCCTTCAGGCCGAGCCGCTCGCCGTAGGTGGGCAGCAGCAGCTCGATCGCGGCGGTGTTGAAGCCGATGCCGTGGTTGAGGCGCTTGATGCCGTAAGGCTGGTAGATGCCCTTGAGCGCCAGCATCGCGGTGAGGATCTGGGTTTCGGTGATCGCGGCCGGATCGCGCGTGAACAGCGGCTCGACGAAGAACGGCCGCCCCGCCTCGACCACGAAGTGCACGCGGTCGCCGGGGATGTCCACCCGCGGCACGCGATCGACGATGCGATCGACCTGCGCGATCACGATGCCGTCCTTGAACGCGGTGGCCTCCACCACGGTGGGCGTGTCTTCCGTGTTCGGGCCCGTGTACAGGTTGCCGTCGGCATCGGCGCTGACGGCCGCGATCAGCGCGACGTGCGGCGTGAGGTCGATGAAGTAGCGCGCGAACAGCTCGAGATAGGTGTGCACGGCGCCGAGCTCGATGCGCCCGCCGAACAGCAGCTTCGCGATGCGCTGCGACTGCGGGCCCGAATAGGCGTAGTCGAGCCGGCGCGCGATGCCGCGCTCGAACACGTCGAGGTGCTCGGGCAGCACCACGCCCGACTGCACCATGTGCAGGTCGTGGATCCTGCCGCTGTCGACTTCCGCGAGCGCCACGGCCAGCAGGTCCGCCTGCTTCTGGTTGTCGCCCTCGAGGCAGACCCGGTCGCCCGGGCGCAGTACCGCCTCGAGCAGCGCCGTGGCATCCTCGGCCGCCACCCGCTTGCCGCGCGCGAGGTGCGCGCCCGCCGCGAGGCGTGCGTCGCGCGCCTGCCGCGCGTGATTCCATCCCGTCATTGCGTCTCTCCTGCCATGCGTGTCCGGTCGCCGTCGATTGTATGCCGCGTCGCGCCGGCGATTGATGACGTTGCCGAATGCGACTAAGAGGCCGGATCGATCGATCCTGGCCGAACGGCCGGTCCGGGCGTGGCGCGCGCCGGGCCGGGCCGTCTTGCCGTAGACTGCATTGCCCAGCCCCACGAAGGCCCGTCGAGGCCCACCCGAGACACCCTGCGCCGGCTACGCCGCCGGCGCCGTTCAACTGGATTTCGTCATGCGTCCGTTACCGCCCGAACTGCTGCGCAGTTTCGTCGCCGTCGCCCAGACCGGCAGCTTCACCGCCGCCTCCGAGCGCGTCAACCTCTCGCAATCCACCGTCAGCCAGCACATCCGGCGGCTGGAGGAACTGCTCGACCGGCCGCTGTTCGAGCGCGACACGCGCAACGTGCGGCTGTCGGCCAACGGCGACGCGCTGCACCGCTACGCGGGGCGCATCCTCGAGCTGATGGACGAGGCGGTGATGTCGGTGTGCGGGCCGCCGCTGTCGGGCAAGGTGCGGCTCGCGATGTCCGAGGATTTCGCCTCCACGCACCTGACCGCCGCGCTCGCGAGCTTCATCCAGCGCAATCCCGAGATCGAGCTCGAGATCGCCACCGGCCTGTCCGGCGACCTGTTCGACGCGCTCGACGAAGGGCGCCACGATCTGGTGTTCGCCAAGCGCATCGCCGGCAGCCGGCGCGGCCGCGTGATCCGCACCGAGCCGCTCTACTGGTGCACGGGGCCGGGCTCGCCGATCACGGGGCGCGAGCCGGTGTTGCCGCTCGCGCTGCATCCGGAGCCGAGCGTGTCGCGCCAGCGCGTGCTGGAAACCCTGAACGCGATCGGTCGCCCGTATCGGATCGCCGTGTCGAGCGGCAGCATCGCGGCGTTGCGCGCGGCGGCCGCGGCCGGGCTCGGCGTGTCGGCGTTCGCCGGCTACGTGATCCCGCAGGGGCTGGCGCGGCTCGAGGCGGACCTGCCGGTGCTCGGCGATCTCGAATACGTGATCGATCGGCCCGCCTCGGCGGCGCGCTCCACGCTCGCGCTCGAGGCCACGCTGGTGGCGGCCGCCGCGGAATTCTGAGGGCACGACCGGCGCACCTGTCGCCAACTGGCGAGCACGCCATCGCGCGGTCACGGTGCGGGCAGTGCCGCGCGCCCAGAATGCGCGGCACCGGCCATCGCGCGGCCGGGCCAGGAGCCCCGCCATGCCTCGTTCGCCACGTTTCCCGTTCGCCGCCGCCGCGTTGCTGCTCGCGGCCTTCACGCCGCTCGCCCGCGCCCAGACCGATCCGGTGCCGGCCCAGGCGCCGCAGAAAACCCATGCCCAGGTGGTGGCCGAACTCGTGCAGGCCTATCGCGCCGGCACGGTGCCGAGCGGCGACGGCGACTATCCGCCCAGCGACGCCACCGTCGCGGCCAATCGCGCGCGCATCGAGGCGATGCCGCCACCGTGGGTACGGGCGGCGCCGGGCAATCGGTAGGCAGCGCGCGGCCGCCGCTCAGGGCAGGAAGCTGTCGCGCCGCGCCGCGACCAGCTCGAGCAGCAGCCGGTCGCGTTCCGCGCCGAATTCGCCGATCGAGCGGGTGCCCTGGATCGCCTTCAGCTCGTCGACGAGCTTGCGGTCCACGGCCTCGTTGAACGAGGGCGTGCCGAGATCGTCCCACCAGCTCGTGATCGGCCCGCGCAGGTGATCGAGGAAATGTTCCATGCCGCCGTCGCCGCCGCCGAGGTGATAGGTCAGCGCCTGCCCCATCAGCCCCCAGCGCAGGCCCGGGCCCCACGACACGGCCTTGTCGGCATCGGCCACGCTCACCACGCCCTCGCCCACCAGGTGATACACCTCGCGAAACAGCGCCGCGGCCAGCCGGTTCGCCACGTGCCCGGTCATCTCCCGGTTCAGCACGATCGTGACCTTGCCGAGCCCGTCGTAGAACGCCCTGGCGCGCGCGATCGCCTCCGGTGCGGTGGCGTCGCCGCCCACCAGCTCGACCAGCGGAATCAGGTGCGGCGGATTGAACGGGTGCGCGATCAGGCAGCGCTCGGGATGGCGCGCGCAGGCGGTCTGGATCTCCGACATGCGCAGCCCAGACGAGCTCGACGCGATCAGCGCCTCGGCGCTCAGGCAGGCGTCCATGCGGCGATACAGCTCGCGCTTGACGTCGAGCCGCTCGGGGCCGTTTTCCTGCACGAAGTCGGCGCCGTCGAGCGCCCGTTCGAGATCGGCCTCGAAGCGCAGCCGCGAGCCGCATTCGGCCAGCCGCGCCTCGCCCATGAAGCGCGCGAGCGCGGTGTGCAGGCGCTCGACGGCGTCGGGCGCGGGATCGGTCACCACCACCTCGAAGCCCTGGTCGAGGTAGAACGCGGTCCAGCTCGCGCCGATCACGCCGGCGCCGACCACGGCGATACGTTGGATGCTCATGGAATCGGTGTCTCCGTTGGCGATGGGAATGCGGGGTTCGGAATGGCGACGATTGTCGCATCGAACCGCGCCCGCGCGCCTCGGCGCGGGCCACCATGAAAAACGCCACGCGGGGCGCGAACCCCGCGTGGCGCGATGTGACGGGCCGCCGCGAGGGCGGCAGCCGCTTCAGCCGCGACGTCAGCCGGCGAGGCGTGCCTCGAGCGCGGCCTTGGTGTCGGTCATCGCCTGCGGCAGACGCGCCCGCAGCTTGTCGAACAGTTCCTCGTGCAGCGCGAGTTCCTCGCGCCACGCGTCGCGGTCCACCGAGGCGACCTGCTCGTACTGCCCGGGCGTGAACGCCATGCCGGCCCAGTGCAGGTCCGCATGGCGCGGCGTGGTGCCGAGCGCGTGCTCGACGCCCTCGCCACGGCCCGCGATGCGATCGAGCATCCACTTCAGCACGCGCATGTTCTCGCCGAAGCCGGGCCACGCGAAGCGGCCGTCGGCATCCTTGCGGAACCAGTTCACGCAGTAGATCTTCGGCAGCGTGGCGCCCGATGCGGCCAGGCGCTCGCCGAGCGCGAGCCAGTGCGCGAAGTAGTCGCCCATGTTGTAGCCGCAGAACGGCAGCATGGCGAACGGATCGCGGCGCACCACGCCCTGCTTGCCGGCCGCGGCCGCCGTGGTTTCCGAGCCCATCGTGGCGGCCATGTACACGCCCTCGGTCCAGTCGCGCGCCTCGGTCACGAGCGGCACGGTGGTGGAGCGGCGGCCGCCGAACACGAAGGCGTCGATCGCGACGCCGGCCGGGTTGTCCCAGTCCGCGTCGATCGACGGGCACTGCGAGGCCGGGGCCGTGAAGCGCGCGTTCGGATGCGCGGCCTTGCGGCCGGTTTCCTTGCCGATCGCGGGCGTCCAGTCCTGCCCCTGCCAGTCGCGCAGATGCGCGGGCGGCGTGTCGGTCAGGCCTTCCCACCACACGTCGCCGTCGTCGGTCAGCGCGACGTTCGTGAAGATCACGTTCTCGCGCAGCGTGGCGAGTGCGTTCGGATTGGTGTTCTCGCCGGTGCCCGGCGCCACGCCGAAATAGCCGGCCTCGGGGTTGATCGCGTACAGGCGGCCGTCGGCGCCGGGCTTGATCCAGGCGATGTCGTCGCCGATCGTGGTGACCTTCCAGCCCTCGAAGCCGGCCGGCGGAATCAGCATCGCGAAGTTGGTCTTGCCGCAGGCCGACGGGAAGGCCGCCGCGATGTGGCGCTTCACGCCGTCGGGCGAGGTCACGCCGAGGATCAGCATGTGCTCGGCGAGCCAGCCTTCGTCGCGGCCCATCGTGGAGGCGATGCGCAGCGCGAAGCACTTCTTGCCGAGCAGCGCGTTGCCGCCGTAGCCCGAGCCGTAGCTCCAGATCTCCCGCGTCTCGGGGAAATGCACGATGTACTTGGTGTCGTTGCACGGCCAGGCCACGTCGGCCTCGCCGGCCGCGAGCGGCTTGCCCACGCTGTGCACGCAGGGCACGAAATGGCCGTCCTCGCCGAGCACGCGATACACGTCGCGGCCCATGCGCGTCATGATCCGCATGTTCACGGCCACGTACGGGCTGTCGGACAGCTCCACGCCGATGTGCGCGATCGGCGAGCCGAGCGGGCCCATCGAGAACGGCACCACGTACAGCGTGCGGCCACGCATCGCGCCGCGGAACAGGCCGTCGAGCGTGCCGCGCATCTCGGCCGGCGCGATCCAGTGATTGGTGGGGCCGGCATCCTCGCGCGCTTCGCTGCAGATGAAGGTGCGATCCTCGACGCGCGCCACGTCCGACGGATCGGACAGCGCGAGGAACGAGTTCGGGCGCCTGGCCGGATTCAGGCGAATCATCGTGCCCTGCGCGACCATCTGTTCGCAGAAGCGGTCGTATTCCGCCTGCGAGCCGTCGCACCAGACGACGGCGTCGGGTTCGGTCAGCGCCGCGATGCGCGCGACCCAGTCGACGAGGCCGCGATGCCTGACGTAATCGGGTACGTCGAGCTCGATCGCGGGCGGATGCGCCGCCTCGACCACATGGCTTGGGGTCATGAAAATCTCCGGAAGGTTGAAGAAAAAAGGAAGGAAGACACGAAGGGAAGGCGTGGACGTGGCACGCGCCTCAGATCGGGCGCGGCGGCACGGCGATGCGATGGATGCGGCCCGGGCGGAAGCGGCGCATGCGCGCCGCAGACGCGCGGCGCGATCCGCCCGGCTCGGCCGCTGCGGATCGAACGCGCGGCGCGGGCATCGTGGGCGGGCTTCGGCGCGACATCGAACCCGACGATGCGGCGGCGAAACCGGGAAGACTGCGAGAGGGGGAATGGATCCGTACAACGATCGCGGTAATCGGCATTGCCGATGCGTGACCTCATTTTTCAAGGGAGGCCAGCATACCATCGGCGTTCCGAAGTGTGGGACGGCAGGACGCCGCGCTAGGGATGATCCCGATAGGGATGTCACCGGGCCGCCGGCGAAGCGGGGCACGACCCTCGCGCGCCCGCGCCGGCCCGCATCGATGCCCGCATCGATTTTCGGGTGGCCTCTTGAATTCGTTTGGGGCGCTCCTATTTGTGGAGCCATGAGGCGGTCGCGCATCGCACCGCCGCCCGACAACGCATCGCACGCCGCGTGAATACACGCCCCACGTGCAGACTTTCGAGAGGACTCGAACCATGACGACTTATCGTTTCGGCGCCGATCTGTTCGGCGAACTCGACCGGCTGCAACGCCAGGTCTCGGGCGTGTTCGCCGCACGCGGCGGCCGCCTCGACGCCTTTCCGCCGATCAACGTGGGCGCGAGCGACGACGCCATCGAGATCGTTGCGCTCGCACCGGGCATGCAGGCCACCGATTTCGACGTGACGATCGACAAAGGACTCCTGACGATCAGCGGCGAGCGCCGCATCAAGCCGGTCGAATCGGCGCAGCCGGCCGACGCGGGTGCCGATGCCTCGACGCCGGCCCGCCCGCTGGCTCGCGAGCGCTTCAGCGGCCGCTTCCGTCGCGCCGTGGAGCTGCCCTCGAACGCCGACGCCGGCAACATCGAGGCCCGCTACGAAGACGGCTGCCTGCACATCCGCATCGCGAAGCGCGCTGCCGCGCAAGCGCGTTCGATTCAAGTCCAGTAAATCGCATCGAGGAACATCGCCATGACCACGACTCCCGAACTCATCGACCGTCCCGCCGTCGCCGACACCCCCGCACCGCATGCGGCCGCCGCGAACCCGTCGCAGCCGCGCCGCGGCCCCACGGTGGCACCGGCCGTCGACATCGCCGAGGACGCGCACGGCATCACGCTGTGGGCCGACCTGCCCGGCGTCGCGAAGGAGGCGCTCGAGGTGCGCGTGCACGAGGGCCGGCTCACCATCGACGCGCAGGCCGCCATGCGCCAGACCGAAGGGCTGCGCGCGCAGCACGCCGAGTGGCGCACGCCGCGCTATCTGCGCAGCTTCGCGGTGAGCCCGCATCTGGACACCACGCGCATCGAGGCCAACCTGCGCGACGGCGTGCTGACGCTGCGCATCCCGCGCCGCGCCGAGGCGCTGCCGCGCAAGATCGAGGTGACGGCGCGCGCGCGCTGAGCGACGGCCAGCAGTCGTCACCCGCGATCCCGCCGATGCGTGCCCCCGCATCGGCGGGACTTTTTTCGTGCCCTTGCAGGCGCCGTTTCGCGGGCGGCGTCTTCCAGCAAATGCAGCCCGACATCAGGGGAAACTATAATAGCGGCCGGTCATGCAATCGGCCCGGCGACGCATCATGCGACGAACGTGCCACGCCGGCCCTCCCTTTACCCGACGCCATGCACAATCGACTCAGCCTGATTTCCCTGACTTGCGCGCTCGCGGCCACAGCCCTGCTGTCGGCCTGCTCGTCCGCGCCCAAGCCGCTGTACACGCAGGAGCAGTTCGACGCGTCGAGCAGCCCGTACACGCACACCTTCCACGAAACCTCGGTGCCGACCTGCGAGGCGGCCCGGCGTGCGCTGCTGAGCCAGGGCTACACGACCAACATGCCGCGGCCCGATACCGTCGACGGCAGCAAGAACTTCCAGCCGGCCAGCGATTCGCACGTCGTGATCGAATTCCACGTGGTGTGCGTGGATGCCGACGTCGATTCGGGCTCGAGCATCGCCTACGTGAACGCGGTGCAGGATCGCTACACGCTGAAGAAGACCAGCACCTCGGCCAGCGTGGGGCTGTCGGTGCTCGGCTCGCTGTCGCTGCCGATCGGCTCGAGCGACGATTCGATGGTGAAGATCGCCAGCGAGACGATTCCCGCCGGCGTGTTCTACGACCGCTTCTTCAAGCTCGTCGACCACTTCCTGAAGATCAACCCCGCGAAGCACGGCACGGCGGCCGCGAAGGCGGCCGAGAAAGAACCGGTGGCGCCGCTGCCGGAGCCGGCTCCGTCCTCGGGCGGCCCCGACGACAAGGGCGGCGTGAAGCTGCGCACGCCGGCCGCGCCGGTATCGTCGACGCCGGTCCAGCCCGACGCGGGGCTCGCGCCGGCGGCAGCCGGAGCAGTCGCGGGGGCGGCAACCGGTGCCGCCGCGAATCACGCCGCGAATCACGCCCCCCATCAAGCCGCCGCGCAGGCCGCCCAGCCGGCGGCGGCGACGGCGACGGGTTCGAACCTTGCTCCGGCCTCCAGCCCGCAGCCGGTGGTCGCATCGACGGGTACCTCGGCCGTGCCGAACGGCGGCGAGGCGCAATTCGCGGCCGCCACCACGCAGGGCATGAACGCGACGGCGGCCTCGCAGGTGGCGCCGGGCGCGCAGCCCCAGGCAGCCGGCGTGGACCTCACGCCGCTCGGCGCGCCGGCAGGTCAGGCCCATGCCGCGGCCGCGCCGGCGCAAGCGGCACAGGCTCAGGCACCGCAGGCGGCAGCATCGGCCCCGAGCGCGAACGCTGCGGCGCCGGCATCGGCTCCGCCGGCAAGCGCCAGCGCCCCGGCAGCATCGACGGCCTCGGCCGCGAGTGGCGCCGCCCCCGCGAGCCAGCCTCAGGCCGCCGCCCCCGCGGCGTCGGCAGCCTCCGCGGCAGCCTCCGCGGCAGCCCCCGCATCGGCACCGTCGGCGGCATCGGCCGCCACCCCCGCCTCCGCCCCGTCCGGCCAGTAAGCCGCCGGACCGCCGGGACGCATCAATGCCTCAATCCCACTCGGGCGCGAGCCCGGCCGGGCTCACCTCGCGCCCGTTGCGCTCCAGCGCACCGATCCGCATCATCTCCGCCTCGCTCAGCCGCAGCTCCCGCGCCAGCAGATTGCTCGCCAGATTGACGCGCCGCGTCGACGACGGAATCACCGCGTAGCCCTGCTGCAAGGCCCAGGCGAGCGCGACCTGCGCCGGCGTCGCGTCGTGCGCGGCCGCGATCGCCTCGAGCACCGGATCGCCGAGCACCTTGCCGTAGGCGAGCGTCATGTACGAGGTCACGGCGATCCCGCTCGACGCAAGAAACGCGGCCAGCCGACGGTTCTGCAGATACGGGCTCAGCTCGATCTGGTTGGTCGCGATGGCCGGCGCCCCGAGCACCTCGATCGCCTGCCGCGTCAGCGCGATGCTGAAGTTCGAGACGCCGATCTCGCGCGTGAGCCCGCGTGCCTTCGCCTCGGCCAGCGCCTCGAGCGTGGCGGCGAGCGGCACGCCATTGCCGGGCGCGGGCCAGTGGATCAGCGTCAGGTCCACCTGGTCGGTGCGCAGCCGCTCGAGGCTGGCCTCGAGGCTCGGCGCGAGCCGGTCCGGCGCGTAGTGATCGACCCAGATCTTGGTGGTGATGAACAGCTCGCGGCGCGCGAGGCCCGAGGCGGCCATCGCGCGGCCGACGTCGGCCTCGTTGTCGTAGATCTGGGCCGTGTCGATGGCGCGGTAGCCGAGCTCGAGCGCGGTGCTCACCGAATCGATCACGGCCTGCCCCTTCAGCCGGAACGTGCCGAGGCCGAACGACGGGATGCGTTCCATGTTTCGTTGTCCTGTTGATTGATGTGAAGAAGAACGACGGCGCATCGCGCGCGCCGTCGCTCACGACACGGCGGCCCCGCTCAGCAGGCGGCCGGGCTCGCGCGCCGGCGCAGCGCCGCGAGCACCAGCAGCAGGCCGAGCACGGCGATGCCGGCGCCCACCACCGGCACCGCGGCGTAGCCGAGCCCCGACGACAGCGCCGCGCCGCCGGCCGCGGCGCCGAGCGCGTTGCCGAGATTGAAGGCGCCCACGTTCACCGACGAGGCCAGCCCCGGCGCCTCGGACGCCGCGCGCATCACGCGCATCTGCAGCGGTGGCACCACGGCGAAGGTCGCCGCGCCCCACACCAGCAGCGCGAGCGCCGCGCCGAGATGGGTGGCGGCCAGCAGCGGGAACGCGGCCATCACCACGATCAGCAGCAGCAGGAAGCCGATCAGGCTGCCCTCGAGCGAGCGGTCCGCGAGGCGGCCGCCGGCCACGTTGCCGATCGAGAAGCCCACGCCGATCAGCACCAGCATCGCGGTGACGAACGCGCTCGAGGCCTGCGTCAGGTGTTCGAGGGTCGGCGCCACGTAGGTGTAGAGCGTGAACATCGCGCCCGCGCCGAGCACGGTGGTGGCCAGCGCACCGAGCACCACCGGGCGCGTCAGCACCGCGAGCTCGGCGCGCACGTCGGGCATGCGCCCGGCCTCGCCCTTCGGCAGCGCGGCCAGCAGCCCCGCGATCGCGAGCACGCCGAGCCCAGCGGTGGCCACGAAGGACATGCGCCAGCCGATCGCCTGGCCCAGCCAGGTGGCGGCCGGCACGCCGCCGATGTTGGCGATCGTGAGCCCCATGAACATCGACGCCACCGCGCTCGCCTGCCGCTCGCGCGGCACCACGGAGGCGGCCACCACCGAGCCGATGCCGAAGAACGCGCCGTGGTTGAGGCTGGTCACGAGCCGCGCGAGCAGCAGCGTGGAGTAGTCGGGCGCGAGCGCCGAGAGCAGGTTGCCGATCGTGAAGATGCTCATCAGCAGCACCAGCGCGGTACGCCGCGAGGCGCGCGCGAGCAGCAGCGTCATGACGGGCGCGCCGAGCATCACGCCGAACGCGTAGGCGCTGATCAGCATGCCGGCGGTGGGAATCGACACGTGCACGCCATCGGCGATCACGGGCAGCAGGCCCATCGGCGAGAACTCGGTGGTGCCGATGCCGAAGGCACCGACGGCCAGCGCGAGCAGCGGCAGCGCCGAGCCCGTCGATGCGGCAGGGGAGGAAGAAGCGGTCATGGCGGGAAATCCTTGAAAGCCTGGGAATGCGGGCGCGGCGCCCGCAATTCGGGTGATGCGTAGTGTGCCGTGCTTGCTGCTCCGCAAAAAGCCGCGTTCGGTGCAAAGACCCTTGATTGAAAATCAAGAATCGGCGCTTCGACAGCCGAATCGACGCCGATTCCTCGCACCGTCATCCCGATCGGTCATCCCATAAGTCAAACTTGATCTTTTGACCAATCGATGCGCAATTGATCCAATGCGGTGCGGCACGGCCGGCGGCCGCCCCGCCCGGCCGTCGCATCGAGGCAGGAACCTGCCGGCCCGCGGCACGCGGCGCGGCCGGCGGGTCCGGTATCATGGCCGGTTACCGCAGGAGAAACGCATGCAAGCCCCCCATCCTTCCCCGTTTCGCGCCGATCGCGCGCTCATCAGCGACTGCGACGGCGTGCTCGTCGACAGCGAGGCGATCGCCGAACGCATCGTGATCGAGCGCCTCGAGGCGCTCTGGCAGACCGACGGCGTGCACGACGCGATCCGCCCGCTGCTCGGCATGCGCACCGCCGTCGTGCTGGGCGAGGCCGCCAGGACGCTCGGCCGCACCATCAGCGAGGACGAGATCCATTCGATCCGCGAGCAGATCCGCACCAGCGCGGCCCACGCGCCCGAGATCGCCGGCGCGGTCGAGGCGCTGAAGTCGATCGAGCTGCGCCTCGCCTGCGCGAGCAACAGCGATCTGGACTACGTGCAGCGCGTGGTCAAGCGCGTCGGGCTCGACGGCGTGTTCGGCGATCGTCTGTTCACGGGCGAGCGCGTGGCGCGGCCGAAGCCGGCACCCGACGTCTATCTGGCCGCCTCGCAGGCGCTGCAGGTGCCGCCCTCGGGCTGCGCCGTGGTGGAAGACAGCGTGACGGGCGCGCGTGCCGCGCTGGCGGCCGGCATGACGGTACTCGGCTTCACGGGCAGCGCGCACGTGCCGGCCGAACGCCGCGAGGCGCTGCTCGCGATCGGCGTGCACGTGACCTTCGACCGGATGTCGGAGTTGCCCGGCGTGGTGACGCGCTGGCTGGACGGCGAGTTCGGCGCGGGCGACGCGCCGGCCGCCGCCTGAGCGGCACACGAAGCCACACAGCGGCGTCCGCCGGAAAAGCAACGCCGGATCGCGCCACGAGGCACGATCCGGCGTGATTGCGCGGGGCCGAGCCCCGGCAGGAGAAGCCGGGCGGCGCTCAGGCCGCGGCGATCACGTCGATGCGCAGCGCCGGCGCGCCGGCCGCGATCTCGGCCAGGCGGTCGACGTTCGGATGCGCGCCGGGGCGATTGCGCGCGTCGGCCGTATGCTCGCCGAACACGGCCAGGCCATGCTCGGCCGCCCTGGCGTCGAGCGCGCCGAAGGCCTCGCGCAGGTAGTGGTAGACGGCCAGCGAGCCCTGCTTGCCCGGCTTGTTGTCGATCGTCGCGACGATCGCGCCGCCGGCATCGACCAGATCGATGCGCTCGATGCCGTCGATCGAAGGCAGCAGTGCGAGGTTGTCCTTGAAGACGGGGGTCGGTTGAATCACGGCGTGCTCCGCAGTTTCATGAATGGATGGCGGGCCGTATCTTATCCGATCGTGATCCGATCGCGGCTCGCGCCGCGCAGGCCGACGAGTCGGTAGAATCGATCGCTCCGTTCACCGCCCCTCTCTCCGCCCATGACGCATTTCGCCCCCGTGCGGCTCGAACACGCGAGCCGCCTGCTGAACCACGGCCCCACCGTGCTCGTGACGAGCCTGCACGGCGCGCAGCGCGACGTGATGGCCGCCGCGTGGTCGATGCCGGTGGAATTCACGCCGCCGCGCCTGGCCGTCGTGATCGACAAGCGCACCTACACGCGCGAGCTGATCGCGGCCAGCGGCGTGTTCGGCATCGTGGTGCCCGGCTTCGCCGCGCTCGACCTGAGCTTCGCGGTGGGCAGCACGAGCGGCCGCGACGAGGACAAGTTCGCGCGCTACGGCATCGACGCGCGCCCCGGCCCGGTACTCGGCGTGCCCGTGATCGAGGCGGGCTGCGCGGCCTGGCTCGAATGCCGGCTGATCCCCGAGAGGCACACCGAGGACGCCTACGACACCTGCTTCTGCGAGGTCGTGTCGGCCGCCGCCGACAGCCGCGTGTTCGCCGACGGCCACTGGCATTTCGACGATGCCAACACCGAGCTGCACACCATCCATCACCTCGGCGCGGGCAAGTTCGTGCGCGCCTCGGGGCTGACTCAGGCGAAGCCCCTTTGAGGCGGCCCGGCCGACGCATCCAGCCGCTGCCATTTCAGCCATCTCGGCCGTGAAAGCGCCGTCGCGGAACCTGCCGCCCCTCGCCGCGAGCCTCCCGAACCCGCACCCGTGGCGCGCGTGGGCGCTGCTCGCGGCGGCGCCGTCGGGCTTGCTGTGGTTCGCGTCGGCCCGCACCCTCGCGATCGTCGGCATCGCCGCCATCGCGCTCGTGCTGCTGGGCCTGCACGGGTCGGCACGCCAGCGCGCCCGGCTCGCCGCGATCGCGGCAGCGCGCGACGGCGAAGGCCTCTGCGAATTCGCGCGCAGCTTCCCCCTGCCGGAGCGGCGCGCCATCGACACGTGGATCCTCCGTGCCGTGCACGACGCGCTGCGCCACGAACTCGACCCCACCCATCCGGGCTTTCCGCTGCGCGCCTCGGACACCTTCGAGGCGCTCGAATTCGATCCCGAGGATCTCGCGCTCGAGATCGTGCCCGCGATCGCGCGGCGCGCGGGCCGCTCGCTCGACGACACCGGCACGCGCAATCCCCACCAAGCCGGCGCGCTCGACAGCGTGGGCGGCCTCGTGCGCTTCCTCAACGCCCAGCCGAGAAGCTCGGGAAGCGGCGCGAGCTGAGCCGCCCGACCCACCTCACAGCAGCGCCACCAGATTCGCGACCACCGCCTCCTGCCCGCCCGCGCGCGTGGCCAGCGCGAGGCGCGCCACGGCCGGCACGCCGTCGATGTCGAGATAGCGCACGCCCTGCACGCGCACCTGCTCGAACGCGGCCGGCACGATCGACAGGCCGAGCCCGGCCGCCACCAGATTGATCACCGACGAGATCTGCGGCGCTTCCTGCGCGAGCCGCGGCGTGAAGCCCGCGCGCCGGCACGCGTCCAGGATCTCGGCGTACAGCGTCGCGCCGGCCGGCCCCGGCACCAGCACGAAGCCCTCGTCGGCCAGCGCGTCGAGCGCCACCCGGCGGCGCCTGGCGAACGCATGGGTGGCCGGCACCACCAGCTTCATCGGCTCGTCGGGGAACGGGTGCAGCGTCACGCCCTCGTAGGGCGTCGCGCCGGGTCGCACGAACACCCCGTCGAGCCGCTCGTCGGCCAGGCGCCGCACCAGCGCCGGCGTGTTGGCCTCGTCGAGCGTCACGTCCACGCCCGGCCAGGCGGCCTTGAAGCGCTGGATCAGCGCCGGCACCACGGGATTGAACACGGCCGAGGCGGTGAAGCCGAGCCGCAGGCTGCCGGTCTCGCCGCTGCCGGCCTGCCGGGCCGCGCGACAGGCGCGCGCCGCGTCGTCGAGCACGCGCTGCGCCTCCACCCGGAACGCCTCGCCCGCGCTGGTCAGCAGCACGCCGTGCGAGGTGCGCCGGAACAGCGCCACGCCGAGCTCGCGCTCGAGATTGCGGATCTGCTGGCTCAGCGGCGGCTGGCCGATGCCGAGCCGCTCGGCCGCGCGCGTGACGTTCGACTCCTCGGCGATCGCGAGGAAATAGCGCAGATGTCGCAGTTCCATGTCGGGCAGGCGCTCCGGTGCAGTGATATCTGTGAAACGTCTTTCTTCAATCCGTTTCATATATTGGACAGTATAACTATCGACGCGGACAATCGAAGCCGTCGTCACGTCAGCCGGCCGCATCGGCCGCCCTTCACCATGAATCCTGCTGCTTCCCCCGCCCTCGCTTCCCCCGCCGGGCCCGACGCCGACACGCGCGTCGCGCCCGGCAGCGCCGACTATCGCCGCATCAGCCTCGCGCTGTTCCTGGCCGGCTTCTCCACCTTCTCGCTGCTGTACTGCGTGCAGCCGCTGCTGCCGCTGTTCGCGCGCAGCTTCTCGATCGGCGCCGCGCAGAGCTCGCTCGCGCTGTCGCTCTCCACCGGTTTCCTGGCCTTCTCGATCCTCGCGGCGAGCGCGCTGTCGGAGCGGCTCAGCCGGCGCCGGCTGATGTTCGTGTCGATGGCGCTGGCCGCCGCGCTCAACGTGGTGGCCGCCTGCATGCCGAGCTGGGACGGCGTGCTGGTGGCGCGCGCGCTCGAGGGCTTCGTGCTCGGCGGCGTGCCGGCCACGGCGATGGCCTACCTGGCCGAAGAGATCCAGCCGCGCGGGCTCGGCCTGTCGATGGGCCTGTACGTGGGCGGCACCGCGTTCGGCGGCATGATCGGCCGGGTGGGCATGAGCGTGCTGAGCGACTGGATGTCGTGGCGCGAGGCGATGGCCTGCATCGGCGTGGTGGATCTGGTCGCGGCGGCGGGCTTCGCGCTGCTGCTGCCGGCCTCGCGCCACTTCACGCCGCGCCTGGGCGTGCGGATCGGCGAGCACGCCGCGCAATGGCGGCGCCAGCTCGCGCACGCGGCCCTGCCGGCCGTGTTCGCGATCGGCTTCCTGGTGATGGGCGAGTTCGTCACGATCTACAACTACGCGGGCTTCCGCCTGATGGCGCCGCCGTTCTCGCTCGACGCCACCCGCACCGGCCTGATCTTCAGCGCCTACGTGTTCGGCATCGTGGCCTCGTCCACGGCCGGCGCGCTGGCCGACCGCTTCGGCCGCGTGCCGGTGGTGGTGTCGGGGCTCGTGATCGGCGCGGCCGGCGTGGCGCTGACGCTCGACGGCTCGCTCGCCGTGGTGATCGCCGGCATCGCGCTGCTCACCATCGGCTTCTTCATCACCCATTCGGTGGCGAGCAGCTGGGTGGGCCTGCTCGCGCAGGGCGCGAAGAGCTACGCGTCGGCGCTGTACCTGCTCGCCTACTACCTCGGCTCGAGCGTGCTCGGCTCCTGGGGCGGGCAGTTCTGGCAGGACGGCGGCTGGCACGCGGTGGTCGGCTACGGGCTCGCGCTGCTGGCCGCGGCGATGCTGTGCGTGGCCTATCTGGCGCGCGTCACGCGGCGCGCGCTCGCCGCGCGCATGGCGGGGGCGGCCACGCGGGGGTGAGGTGGTTGGGGCGCCGGCGGCGCCGAGGCCGGCCGCGAGCCACATGTTCCGCGACCTGATCCCGCTGCTGGCCGACCGCTAACCGGAAAGTTTTCGGTCCACCTTCGTCACCGTGGTCGAGCCGCGCGAGGCGCAGCGCGGTGGAGATCGGGGGCAACGCCAGCCCGCGCTCAATCGCTGTTGCGCACGAAGTTCTCGGGCACGGCGGGCCCCCACAAATACAGTGAATCCTCGGGCGGAAAATCGCCGGCGGGCCAGGTGCTGCCGGCCGAGATGTAGTCGATGTCGGCCGAATACTCGCAGAACGAGCCCCACGGATCCTCCACGTAATGGAAGTAGTTCGAGCCGAGCACGTGCCGCCCGGTGCCCCAGCCCCGCGTGTAGCCGGCCGCCGCCATCTGCGCGGCGCCCTCGCCCACGGCGTTCACGTCGGCGACGTCCCACGCGCAGTGATGCCAGCCGCGCGCGTGGCTCTTCGCGAAGGCCAGCAGGTGGTGGTCGCTGCCGTGCGGCGCGTGCGTGAAGGCGATCAGCTCGCCCGAGCGGTCAGACAGGCGCAGGCCCAGCGCGCGCGCATGGAATGCGATCGCGCCGGACACGTCGGGGCTGAACAGCAGCACGTGCGACAGCCGGTGCGGACGCACCGTGCGCGAGGCCGCGCGCGCATGGCTGCCGCGCGCGTCGGCCGGCGCACCCTCGAGCCGCGTGCGCGGCTTGCCGTCCGGGCTCGTCTTCGGCGCGGGCCGCACCTCGATCGTGTTGCCGTCCGGATCGGCGAACCACAGGCCGCCGTCGCGCTCGGTCACGATCGCGCCGGCCGCCGCGATCTGCTCGCGCAGCCTCGGCAGATCCGCCTCGAAGCAGCCGAACGACAGATACGCGAGCGACTTGCGATCGCTGCCGAGAATGCGGGCCCAGCGATGCCCGTCGGCCGCGTGCAGCGCGAGCTCCGGCACCGGGCCCGGCGTCTCGCGCACGTCCAGGCCGAAGCGCGTGTAGAAGCGCCGGGCCGCGTCGATCGACGGCACGTTCAGCGCGAAATGGTCGATCGAGTGCACGGCCGCCGGGCCGGCAGATACAGCGTTCATCGTCGTCTCCCGAAACGATGGAGGGGCGAGCCGACGGCTTTACGCCGTCACTTCGTCCGCGATCACGTTGCGCAGGGTGCCGAGCCGTTCGACCGTCACCTCGCACACGTCGCCGGCCTGCATCAGCAGCTTCGGCGTGCGCGCCCAGCCGATGCCGGACGGCGTGCCCGACACGATCACGTCGCCGGGCTCCAGCGTGATCGCCTCGCTGATGATGCTGATCAGGCTGGCCACGTCGAACACCATCTCGTCGGTGCTGGCCGACTGCACCACGCGGCCGTTCACTCGGGTCTCGAGGCGCAGGCCCGCCGCCCCCGGCGGCAGCTCGTCGGCGGTCACCAGATCCGGGCCGAACGCACCCGTGGCGTCGAAGTTCTTGCCCACCGTCCATTGCGGCGTCTTGAACTGGTATTCGCGTACCGAGCCGTCGTTGAACAGCGCGTAGCCGGCCACGTGCGACAGCGCGGCGTCGCGTGCGATGTGGCGACCGCCGCGGCCGATCACCACCGCGATCTCGCCCTCGTAGTCGATCCCGGCGCAATCGGCCACGGCGGGCCGCACGATCGGCTGGTCGTGCGCCACCAGGCTGGTCGCGACGCGCAGGAACAGCGTGGGGTAGTCGGGCTGCTGGTAGTTGCTCTCGCTCGTGTGATCCGCGAAATTCAGGCCCACGCACAGGATCTTCGGCGGCCGCGACAGCGGCGGCAGCAGCTTCAGCGCAGCGAAATCGTGTCGCGCGTCGGTGGCGTGCGCCCCGGCGTACGCCACCAGGTCCACGCCGTCGGCCAGCAGCGATTCGAGCGTCACCTCGCCGATCACCCGCACCTGCTCGCCTTCCCGCACGCCGAGCATGGCCCGGCCCTTCACTTCGAAACTGACGAAACGCATTGTTTGCTCCTTGCTTGACGGCTCGCGCCGGTTGAATGCCATGCGGCGATGCGCGGGATCGCCCGCGCGCATCGACATCAGAAGTTGTGGCGGATCCCCGCCATCACGCCGAGCTGGCCCATGCCGGCGCCGGGCGTGGCCCCGGGGCCGCCCTGGCTCAGCGTGTATTTCGCCTTCGCGCTGTTGAACAGATAGCCGGTCTGCAGGTACACGGCGCTCGCCTTCGACAGCAGGTAGGTGCCGCGCAGCGTCACGATGGTGGCGCGCGTGTCCTGCTGCGTGTCGATGGTGCGATAGGCGCCGCCGTCCACGATCGTGGTGGGCGTGACGAGGTAGCTGGCGCTCGCGTACCAGGTGTCGGTGCGCACGTCCGGCACGGCCGCCGACACGGTCTCGACGTGCCGGCCCAGCCAGCCCGCGCCGAGCTTCAGGCCGCCGAACTGGAGGTAGCCGTTGAGCTGCATGCGCACGTCCTTGTCGCCGCTCGCCACGAGCGGCAGCGGCGCCGCGCCGTTGAACAGGTTGGCCGCCGCGCCGGGGCCGCCGTGCTGTTCGTCGTAGGCGCCCGCCACGCCGAAATGGGCCGCGTCGTAGCGCAGCATCGCGGACCACTGGCGGCAGGCCTGCGGGTTGCCGGGCAGCGAGCCCGCGCAGGTGCCCTGCCCCGGCGAATTGCCGGTGCCGGCGGAATCCCGCCCGAACGACCAGGTGGCGCCGGCCGTGAAGCCGCCATCGCTGCCCTTGTAGGCGACGGTGTTGTCGCTGCGCGAGTTGGGGATGTAGGCGTCGAGCGAGCCCACGCCGCCGTAGATGTCGGGGCCGAGGATGTCGGCGTCCACGATCGCCCAGTACGTCATCGTGTACTGACGTCCGAAGCTCAGCATGCCGTAGCGACTGGACAGCCCCACCCAGGCCTGCCGCCCGAACAGCCGGCCGCCCTGATTCGCGTCGCCGGCACGCGTGTTGAAGCCGTTCTCGAGCGTGAATTCGGCGCGCACGCCGCCGCCCAGATCCTCGCGCCCGCGCAGGCCCCAGCGCGACGGCATCGAGCCGGTGATGCTGGCCATCCGCACCAGCCGGTCGCCGGCCGGGTCGGCGTGCGTGACCAGCTCGATGCCGGTGTCGATGATGCCGTACAGCGTCACGCTGCTCTGCGCCGCGGCCGAGCCGAGGTGCAAGCCGGCGGCCAGTGCCGCCAGCGACAACACGCGTCGTTTCATGTCTCCGTTCCCTTGTCGTCGTGTGAATCGATCTTTCTTGTCGTTATGTGCTGCGTCGTCGGCGGTGCGCCGATCGTCAGTGCGCGGCCGGCCCGTCCACTTCCAGCGTGCCGCGCGGATAGCGGCGGCCGGCCGCGAGCATCGCCACGCACGCCACCAGCACGGGCGCCGCGAAGGCCACGAAGGCGAACTGCACCTGACCGAACAGCGCGAGGATCGCGCCGCCCGTCATCGAGCCGACGATCGAGCCGATCCGGCCCACCCCGAGCGCCCAGCTCACGCCGGTGGCGCGCGCGGCCGTGGCGTAGAAGCCGGCCACCAGCACGTTGGCCGCCGTCTGCGCGCCGGACAGCCCGTAGCCGGCCACGAACACCGCGCCGTAGATCAGCCCCGGCATGCGGATCGACACGCCGATCGCGCAGATCGCCACCGCCGCGATCGCATAGGACACGGCCAGCACGCCGAACGGATTGCGGCGATCCATCAGCCGCGCGTTGACCAGCGAGCCGACGGTGCCGCCGAGCGGCATCATGGCGCCGACGCGCGCCGCGTGGACCGGATCGATGCCGGCGCCCGTGATCACCAGCGGCAGCCAGCTGCTGACCTGGTAATAGACCCACAAGGTGCAGAAGAACGCGAGCCAGAGCAGCAGCGTGCCGGCCCGATGACGCGTGTCGAACAGGGCCCCCGCCAGGTCGCGGCCGGCGCGGCCCTCACGGCCCGACGGGCGGCCCGCGTCGTCCTCGGCGCCCTGCAGCAGCGCCGGTGCCGCCTCGCCGAGCCGGCGCGCCACCCGCTCGCGTTCGGCCGCATGGCGCGGCTTGCCCGCCATGAAGCGCAGCGATTCGGGCAGCCAGCGCCAGATGCACGGCGCGAGCAGCAGCGGAAACAGGCCGCCGAACGCGAACACACCCTGCCAGCCGTACGACGGGATCAGCAGCGAGGCCACCGCACCGCCGAAGGCCAGCCCGAGCGTGAAGCCGCAGAACATCAGCGTGACCAGCAGCGCGCGGTTGCGCGGCGGCGCGAACTCGGAAGACAGCGTGATCGCATTCGGCATCGCGCCGCCGAGGCCGGCGCCGGTCGCGAAGCGCAGCACGATCAGCCAGCGCGCCGACGGCGCGAACGCACAGGCCAGGCTGCCCGCGCCGAACAGCAGCAGCGAGATCGCGATCACGCGCTTGCGGCCGATGCGGTCGGCCAGCGGCCCGAAGCCGAAACTGCCGACGGTCAGGCCCACCAGCCCCGCGCCGAAGATCGGCCCCAGCATGGCCGGGCCCAGTTGCCACTGCTGCTTCAGCAAGGGCGCCACGTAGCCGACGCTGGCCACGTCGAAGCCGTCCGCCGCCACCACGAGAAAGCACAGCACGAGCGTGAGGATCTGGATGGCCGTGAGGCGGCTCGCCCCCGTCCGGGCGGCCGGCGCCGCCGTTGCGTTTGCCTGCATGAATGTCTCCGATCGAATCTTCGTCGGCTGCCGCGCCGTCTGTGGCAGCGCGTGCGCCCGGGTATCGCTTCAGTCCATGGAACCCGTCGCCGTTCAGGCGGCCGCGGGCGCGGCACTCGCGGTGCTCGCCGGCCCCTCGCGCCCGAGCGCGCGGGCGAGCGCTTGCGGCAGCTGGCCGTCCAGCACGTCGCCGCGCCAGGCCACGTGCAGATCCGGGCGGATCAGCGCGAAGCGCGCGCCGTACAGCGCGGCGAGCGCCGGCTCCTCGATCCGCGCCACGCTCAGCGCCGGATGCAGGGCGCGCGCCGCCGCGAGCGCGCGATGCTCGCCCTCGTCGCCCTGCCCGTCGCCGGGTCGGCCCGCCGTGCACAGCAGCGTGAAGCCGGCGCCGAAGCGGTCGTAGAGCGAGCCGCCGTCCGCGAGCCACGCATGCGGCGCGCGATGCCCGGGCCGCGCGCACGGCACGTAGAGATTCGCGTTGTCGGGCGGCGGCGCGCCGTGCTCCGCCGCGTTCAGCGGCGAGCCCTCGTAGCGCGCGCCCAGATGCACGCCCGGAATCGCGAACTCGAAGCTCGCGTGAAACTGCAGGAAGGCGCCGAGCGCGTCGCGCGAGGCCGCGCCGGCCGCGTCGTCGTCGAGCAGTTCGCCCGGCACGGCCAGGTGGCCGATGCTGTCGGCGAACGCGCGCGCGAAGCCGGTATTGCGGAACGCCACCGGCCGGCGCTCCGCCTCGTAGCTGTCGAGCAGCCCCGCGCCGCCTTCGCCGCGAATCGCGGCCTCGAGCTTCCAGGCCAGGTTCGCCGCGTCGTCGATGCCGGTGTTGTAGCCGAGCCCGCCGGTCGGCGTGAACAGGTGCACCGCGTCGCCGGCCAGCAGCACGCGGCCCTCGCCGAAGCGATCGGCCACCAGCGTGTAGCCGGCCGTCCAGCGCGAGGTGCTGCGGATCTCGAACGGCACGTCCGCGCCGATCGCCTCGCGAATGCGCGCCCGGATCGCCGCGGGGTCGGCCGCCTCGCCGTCGCGGGCCTGCACGTTGATGATGAAGTGGCCCTTGCCGTCCACCGCGATCATGAGCGCGCGCTGCTGCGGCGTGAAGGTCCAGTATTGCCAGGCCGGCGCGTGCGGCGAGACGCGGTACAGCTCGGGCGCGTGGAAGTAGACGGCGTCCATCTGCCCGCCCATGAACGCGCGCTTCTCGCCGGCCACGCCGCCGTAGCCGATGCCGAGCGACTTGCGCACGACGCTGCGCGGCCCGTCGCAGCCGACCAGATAGCGTGCCCGCACGGTGCGCCGCGCCGCGCCCTCGGCCGCGTCGGCCGCCTCGACGGTGGCCGTGACCGAGCCGGCCGTCTGCGCGACGTCCACCACGCGCCGGCCGAAATGCACCGTCACCGACGGGCAGGCGCGCGCGGCCTCGAGCAGCACCGGCTCGACGAACAGCTGCGAGCAGCGATGCGGCGGCTCCGGCGTGGGCCACGCGAAGCCGCGCAGCCGCGCCCAGCGTTCGGCCTCGTCCGACGGCGGCTGATGCAGCCGGGCGAGTTCGTGCCCGGTGATGCGCGTGAAGTAGGCGATGTCGGGCGCGTAATCGCCTGGCAGCCCCAATCGCCGGATCGCCGCCGACACGCCGATGCGCCGAAAGTGCTCCATGGTGCGCGCGCTGTTGGCATTGGCGGCCGGGTGGCGGCTGGTGCCGTCGCGCGCCTCGAACAGCTCGACACGCAGGCCGCGCTGTCCGAGCGCGGCCGCCAGATACAGGCCCACCGGCCCGCCACCCACGATGATGACGTCGCAATCCATCTGATTCCCGTCTCCTGGTCAACGATCTTTGCGCTTAAGATAGTGCGCATGCCTATATAAATCCATGCAATGAAATTCATATTTGGAATGAGCTGAATTCATGATTCCGAACCCCGATCTGAACTTCCTGTTCGTGCTTCAGGCGCTGGGCAGGGAGCGCAGCGTGTCGCGCGCCGCGCAGCGGCTCGGCATCACCCAACCCGCGGTCAGCCATGCATTGGGGAAACTGCGGACGCTGTTCCAGGACGACCTGTTCGTGCGCGCGGGCAGCGAGATGGCGCCGACCCAGATCGGCGAACGCCTGGTGGACGGGGTCGAGCGGGTGCTCGCCGTGGTGGAGGAGGAAATCTGGAGCAACGTGAGCTTCGATCCGGCCACCACGCAGCGCAGCTTCACGGTGTGCCTGAGCGACATGGGCGTGATCGTGCTGCTGCCGCGCCTGCTCGCCGCGCTCAAGCGTCACGCGCCCCACGCCACGCTCAAGCCGGTCCAGTTGCCTTCGCCCGAACTGTCGGCCGCCCTGCAGACCGGCCGCATCGACCTGGCGATCGGCTATCTCGGCAGCCTTGGCGAGCACCTCCACCAGCAGCCGCTGTTCGAGCGCTCGCTGGTGGGCATCGTGCGGGGTGGCGGCGCGCGGCGGCGCGTCTCGCTGAGCCTGCAGCAGTTCGTGGAGGCCGAGCACGTGGTGCCGGCCACGCTGGCGATCACCAATCAGCTGATCGCGAAGGAGCTGCGCCGCCAGGGCACGCGGCTGAAGGTGGGCGTGGAGGTGCCCTACCTGCTGGCGGTGCCGAGCCTGGTCGCCACCTCGGAGCTGATCGCGGTGGTGCCCGACGAGCTGGCCGAGCTGTTCGCGAAGATGGCGGATGTCGACGTGTTCCCGCTGCCGATCGCCCTGCCCGACCTGACCGTGCAGCAGTTCTGGCACGCGCGGCGCCACAACGACGCCGGGCACCGCTGGTTCCGCTCGCTGGTGGCCGACACGCTGCGCCAGGAGATGAAGCGGCGGCCGCGCTGAGCGGCCCGATTGCGCCGCCGTCGGCCCCCGCTGCCCCGCGATTGCCACACTCGCCTGCCAGACTGGGCGCGACGACCACGGCCGGCGCGCCCCGATCACGCGCGCCGGCCCCCCCGCTATCCACAGGACGACGCCCCCTATGTGGCAGGAAGACCGCCATCAGCGCATCCGCGCGCTGCTCGGCACGCTGCAGCGTGTCTCGATGGAACGCATCATGGCCGAGCTCGGCGTGTCGCGCGAAACGGTGCGCCGCGACCTGCTCGACCTGGAAACGCTCGGCGTGCTGGTGCGGGTGCGGGGCGGCGCGGTGCGGCCCGATCCGGCCGACGGCAGCGGCACCGGCGGTAACGGCAGCACCGGCGCCCACCCCGGCACGGCGCGCGAGCGCGTCGCCCGCGCCGAACGCGCGATCGCCCGCGCGGCGGCCGCCCAGGTCTGCAGCGGCCAGACGCTGTTCCTGCATGCGGGGGCGGGCACCATCGTGACGACCCTGGCCGACCTGCTGGCCGCCCAGGCCGACCTGACGATCCTGACCAATTCGCTCGAGGTAGCCGCGCGGCTGCGTCCGACCGTGGGCGGCAAGGCGGCCAACGAGGTGGTCGTGCTCGGCGGCACGCTCGGCACCACCGGGGCCGGCCCGATGACGGCCGGCGCGGACACGGTGCGCGAGATCCGGCGCCATCGCGTCGATCTCGCTCTGCTCGCGCCGAGCGGTCTGGACGCGCGGCACGGCGCGAGCCTCGACGACCGCGCCCAGGCCGAGGTGGCGCGCGCGATGTGCGAGGCGGCCGATCGCGTGGCGATGCTGGCCGACGCGAGCCGGCTCGGCGTGCGCAGCCGCGTGAGCTGCTGCCCGATCGACGCGATCGACCTGCTGGTCACGCCGCGCGGCGCGCAGGGCAAGGCCACCGAGCGCGCCTTCGTGGCATTGAAGCAACGCGTGAAGACGATCGTGCCGGCCTGACGCGGCGCGTCCTCGCGACTGCAGATTCGCCACAAATTCGCACACGGCCCCTGCCCGCACGCATCGCCGGCCACGCGCGCACCCCGCCCAATCCCCGCGTCACCGGGAAATGACAGCCGTTTGCAGATATTTGCGGATTTGCCGATTCGAGCATTTGTCGTTAGGATTTTCGCCGATCCGGTTCCGGTCCCGCCCGCGTCCTCGCCTGGCGGCGCCCGTGCCGCGCCGCTCCGAACGATTGCCGACAACGATGAAAGAACGCGCCACCATTCTGTGCCGCCGCGCCAACAAGATCCTGCTCGTGACGCGTGCCCGCGCGCGCTGGGCCCTGCCGGGCGGCACCATCCGCGCCGACGAGACGCCGCACGAGGCCGCGCACCGCGAGCTGTACGAGGAGACCCGGCTCGAGGACCTCACGCTCCACTACGCGTTCCAGTTCGGCGGCCTCAGCAAGCGCCACCACGTGTTCATCACCGACGTGCCGGCCGGCCTCAAGGCGATCGCGAGCGACGAGATCCTCGACTGCCGCTGGGTCGGCCGCACGCGCTTCGATACGCTCTCGGTCAGCGTACCGACGCGCAAGATCGTCGAGCTCGTGACGAAGATGACGGTGCGCTGAACGCGCCCCGTCCCTCCCTCGCCCCGTCTCCCGCCCTTCAGTCGAAGGCCTGCCCCATCCGCTCGGCATCCTCGGCCGTCTGCGGTCGCAGCAGCTCGAACATCGAGGCCGGCTCGATCACGGCGTAATCGCCGGGCCCGCCCGCGCGCAGCACCGGCCGCGCCTCGGCCGTGCGATACACGCCGTCGCGCAGCAGCGAGCGATGGACGTGCACGGCCACCACCTCGCCGAGCACGAGCCAGGTGTCGAGCTCGGCGCCGGCCGCATCGGCCAGCCGCACGATCTGCGTCTTGCGGCATTCGAAGTGCACCGGGCTCGCGGCCACGCGTGGGGCGCGCACGCGCCGCGACGGCGCCAGTTCGAGGCGCGCGGTGGCCGCCTCGCTCTCGCCGCGCGGCAGCGGCGCGCAACTGATGTTCATCTGCTCGACCAGCGCGCGCGTGGTCAGATTCCACACGAACTCGCCGGTCGCATCGATGTTGGCGACGCTGTCCTTCCAGCCGAGGCTCGCGAAGCCCACGATCGGCGGCCGGTAGTTGAAGCCGTTGAAGAAGCTGTAGGGCGCGAGGTTCGGACGGCCGTCGGCGTCGACGCTCGAGATCCAGCCGATCGGGCGCGGGCCCACGATGGCGTTGAACGGATCGTGGGCGAGGCCATGGCCGGTGGCCGGTTCGTAATAGTGATAGGGCGATTCGGGTTGCGTGCTCACGCGGGGCTCCTGCGAAGGTCGGACGGGCGGAAAACGAAATGAAACGGCGAAAACGGGTCGGCAAGACGGGGCGACGTGCGAGCGACGCGCCCCGCGCCCCCACCGATCCAGCCCCGGAACACTAGCGCATCCGGGCCGCCGTTGCAGCGCGCACACACCACCGCGGCTGCATTGTTTTTGCCTATGCGAAACATTTCTTTCCACCCACAATCGACGGGTACCCGATTCACCGGCGGCCCCGACGCCGCACCGGAGCGTGCTTCATGGAAAACTTCCCGTTGCGCTACTCGCTGCGGCAACTGCGCTACTTCGTCGTGACCGCCGAGGCGCTGTCGTTTACGGCCGCGGCGCGGCAGCTCCACATCTCCCAGCCGTCGATCTCGACCTCGATCGCCGAGCTCGAGGCCTCGTTCGGCCTGCAGCTGTTCATCCGCCATCACGCGAGCGGCCTGTCGTTGACGCCGGCCGGCCGCGACATGCTCGGCCAGGCGCGCAACCTGCTGAAGAATGCCGAGGAACTGCAGGCCGCCGCGCGCGACATGGAGGGCGGGCTGTCGGGCACGATCGCGCTCGGTTGCCTGGTCTCGCTCGCGCCGCCGCTGATGCCGGCCGTGATGAGCCGCTTCGTGGCCGAGCACGGCGCGATCGGCTTTCGCACCTTCGAGGCGCACCAGGACGACCTGTTCGCCGCGCTCGGCGACGGCTCGCTCGACATCGCGCTGACCTACAGCCTGGACCTGCGCGACGACGTGGCGTTCACCCCGCTGGTGTCGCTGCCGCCCTACGCGATCCTGCCGCACGGCCACCGCCTCGCGCGCAAGGCCGACGTGACGCTCGAGGAACTGCTCGACGAGCCCTACGTGCAGCTCGACCTGCCGCACAGCCGCGAGTACTTCGCCGCGCTGTTCGCGCCGCTCGGCCGGCGCCCGGTGCCGGCCTTCCGCTCCTCGCAGCCCGAGGTGGTGCGCGGCATGGTGGCCAACGGGCTCGGCTACAGCATCCTGAACTTTCCACTGCGCTCGACCAGCACGGTGGACGGCGGCAGCTTCGTGATCCGGCCGTTCCGCGATCCGGTGGCGGCCACCACGCTCGGCATCGCGATGTCGCGCCACATGAAGCCGCGCCAGCTCGTCACGCGCTTCGCGCGATTCTGCGAGATCCACGTGCCGGCGCTGCACGATCGCGCTCCGGTGGCTGCATAGACAAAAACTGGCCGTTACATCCGAAAAGAATATTTTGGCTGTTAATTTGACTTGCTAGATTCGTTCCGATGCATCACCGATGACGCGATGGAAGACTTCATGACAAGCCGATCCGCTGCCCCCGCCGTCCCTGCCCCCGCCCCCTGACCACCCGCCCGAGCTCCCACACGATGGCCAGCCAACCCTTCATTTCGTTCGTCGGCGTCAGCAAGTCCTACGACGGCCGGCAGGCCGTGGTCGACGGCCTCGACCTCGACATCGCGCGCGGCGAGTTCGTGTCGCTGCTCGGGCCGTCCGGCTCGGGCAAGACCACCACGCTGATGATGCTCGCGGGCTTCGAGACGCCGACCGACGGCAGCATCCTGCTCGACGGCCGCCGCCTCGACGACAAGCTGCCCCATCAGCGCGACATCGGCATGGTGTTCCAGAACTACGCGCTGTTTCCTCACATGACGATCGCGGAGAACGTGGCGTTTCCGCTGTCGGTGCGCAGGGTCTCGCGCGCCGACCAGAAGCGCCGCGTGCAGCGCGCGCTCGACATGGTGGAGCTCTCGCACCTGGCCGGGCGCCGCCCCTCGCAGCTCTCGGGCGGCCAGCAGCAGCGCGTGGCGCTCGCGCGCGCGCTGGTGTTCGAGCCGAGCGTGGTGCTGATGGACGAGCCGCTCGGCGCGCTCGACAAGCGCCTGCGCGAAACCATGCAGTACGAAATCATGCGGCTGCACCGCGAGCTGAAGCTGACGATCGTCTACGTCACGCACGACCAGAACGAGGCGCTGACGATGTCGGATCGCGTCGCCGTGTTCTCCGACGGGCGCATCCAGCAGGCCGCGGCGCCGACCGAGCTGTACGAGAACGCGCAGAACGCGTTCGTGGCGAATTTCGTGGGCGAGAACAACGGCCTGAAGGGCCGGGTGAGCGCGATCGACGGCGAGCTGGCCAGCTTCGCGATCGGCATCGACGGCACGAGCAGCATCGTGGGCCGGGTCGGCCCCGATCTCGCCGTGGGCGACACCGCCACGCTGGCGCTGCGCCCCGAGCGCGCGCGCGTGGCCGCGGCCGGCGAGCTGCGCATCGAACCCGTGGACATCAACGCGCTCGACGCCACCGTGAGCGAGCTCGTGTATTGCGGCGACCACCATCGCGTGCACCTGCACCTGCCCGACGGCCAGCCGCTGG
This sequence comes from Burkholderia sp., assembly GCA_030151225.1. Classification (GTDB taxonomy): domain Bacteria; phylum Pseudomonadota; class Gammaproteobacteria; order Burkholderiales; family Burkholderiaceae; genus Burkholderia. The sequence goes on from JASLEG010000201.1 coordinate 30,755, forward strand.
TGGTGAAGGTGCCGAACACGCGTCTCGTGGACCTGCCGCCGGTGGGCGCCGCCGCGCGCGTGATCTGGCGCCGCGACGACTGCAAGGTGCTGGCCGCCAGCGCCGCGCCGCGCACCGCCCGCCCCACCGCTTCCGCTTCCGTTTCCGCAGTCCCGTCACCCGTATCGCCCCTCGCCACCGGAGCCACGAAATGAAGAACACGACCACCCGCTTCGCCGTGCGCGGCCTGCTCGCCGCGGTTGCCGCCACGCTCGCCGTGCTGCCCGCGCTGTCGCACGCCGCCGACACGCTGTCCGTCGTCACGTTCGGCGGGGCCTATGAACAGGCCGCCCGCCACGCCTGGTTCGAGCCGTTCACGGCCAAGACCGGCACGCAGTTCACGACCGAGTCGTACGACGGCGGCCTCGCCAAGCTGCAGGCGATGGAGCAGGCCGGGAACCCGACCTGGGACCTGATCGACATGGAGACCAACGACGCGATCAACGCGTGCGACGAGGGCCTGCTCGAGAAGATCGATCCGAAGTCGATCGGCAAGACCGGCGACTTCCTGCCCGGCGCGCTGCGCGACTGCTCGGTGGCCGCGATGGTGTGGTCCACCGTGTACGCCTACGACAGCACCAAGCTGAAGACCCCGCCCACCACCATCGCCGACTTCTTCGACCTGAAGAAATTCCCGGGCAAGCGCGGCCTGCGCAAGTCGCCGAAGGTCACGCTCGAATGGGCGCTGATCGCCGACGGCGTGGCCCCGGCCGACGTCTACAAGGTGCTGGGCACGCCGGCCGGGCTCGACCGCGCGTTCAGGAAGCTCGACACCATCAAGTCCAGCATCGTGTGGTGGGATGCGGGCGCGCAGGCGCCGCAGCTGCTCGCCGACGGCGCCGTGACGATGGTGCAGGCCTACAACGGCCGCATCGACAGCGCCGTGCATCAGGATCACAAGCCGTTCCGCATCGTGTGGGACGCGCAGGTGTACGACTACGAATGGTGGGGCGTGCCGAAGGGCGCCAGGCACGCGGACACGGCCAAGCAGTTCATCGCGTTCGCCTCGCAGCCGAAGTCGTTCGCCGACCTGACCAAGTACATCGCCTACGCGCCGCCGCGCAAGGATTCGCTGCCGCTGATCGCGAAGGACCGCCTGGCCGACCTGCCCACCGCGCCGGCCAACTTCAAGCGACCGGTGCAGATCGACGCCGGCTTCTGGGCCGACAACGGCGACGAGATCAGCAAGCGCTTCCAGGTCTGGCAGTCGAAGTAAGCGGCAGGCAGCCCACCGCGGCCGCGCCCCGCCCTCGCGGGCGCCGCGCGGCCGCCTCCCCTCACGCGCAGGAGTGCGAATCATGAACCCCACCTCGCCGTCGCTGCCGGCCGGGTCGCCGCCGGGCTCGCCGCTCGCGGCGGACCGCATCGCCAGCTACCGGCGCGCGCGCCGCAAGTCCGCCCTGCAGGCGCTGCTGCTCGCGCTGCCGCTGCTCGCCTTCCTGCTCGCCACCTTCATCGCGCCGATCGCGATCCTGCTCGCGCGCAGCGTGCGCAACCCCGAGCTGCCCGCCGCGATGCCGCAGCTCGCGCAGGCGCTGCGCCAATGGAACGGCCAGGGCGTGCCCGGCGAGCCCGCCTTCGCGGCGCTGGCGAGCGGCCTCGCGGCCGCCTCGCAATCGGGCGCGCTCGGCGAGGTGGCGCGCCGCATGAATTTCTACCAGCCCGAATTCCGCAGCCTGCTGCTCAAGAGCGCGCGCACCGTGCGCAGCCATGAAGGCGCGAGCGCGTGGCAGCCGGTGCTGACCGAAGCCGACGCGCGCTGGGCCGCGCCCGAGACCTGGCGCCTGCTGCGCCGCGCGGCCGCGCCGTTCACGCCCGACTACCTGCTCAACGGCGTGGACGCCCAGGTGGGCGCGAACGGCCAGGTCGGCAACGTGCCGGCCGACAGCGCCGTGTATCGCGCCGCCTTCCTGCGCACCGTGTCGATCAGCGCGGCCGTCACGCTGCTGTGCCTGGTGCTGGCCTACCCGGTGGCCTGGCTGCTCGCCAACCTGCCGCCGAAGCAGGGCAACCGCCTGATGCTGTTCGTGATCATCCCGTTCTGGACCTCGCTGCTGGTGCGCACCACCGCGTGGTACGTGCTGCTGCAGCCGAGCGGGGTGGTCAACCAGCTGCTGCTGTCGCTGCACGTGATCGACGCACCGCTGCAGCTGATCTTCAACCGCACCGGCGTGCTGATCGGCATGACCCACGTGCTGCTGCCGTACATGATCCTGGCGATCTACTCGGTCATGAAGGGCGTGCCGCCGATCTACCTGCGCGCGGCGCAGTCGCTCGGCGCGCATCCGGTGGTGGCCTTCGTGCGCGTGTACGTGCCGCAGACGCTGCCCGGCGTGGGCGCCGGCTGCTTCCTGGTGTTCGTGCTCGCGCTCGGCTACTACATCACGCCCGCGCTGCTCGGCGGCGCCGGCGACGTGATGATCAGCCAGCTGATCGCCTCGCAGACCAACGACCTGCTGAACTGGGGCCTGGCCGGCGCGCTGTCCGCGTACCTGGTGATCTTCACCGCGGTGTTCTACTTCATCTTCAACCGGCTGGTCGGCGTCGACCGGCTGCGCTTCGGCTGACCAGCCGCCCACGGAGACCCATCGTGCAACTGACGAACAGCATTCCGTCCGTGCGCCTCGCCCGCATCGGCACGCGCCTGCACTGTGCGCTCGTGCTGATCTTCCTGGTCGCACCGATCCTCGTGATCATCCCGCTCTCGTTCAATTCGGGCTCCTACTTCTCCTACCCGATGGAAGGCTTCTCGCTGCGCTGGTACGCGCAGGCCTTCGCCAGCCCCGACTGGCAGCGCGCCTTCGCCAACAGCATCGGCATCGGCGCGGTGTCCACGCTGATCGCCACCAGCCTCGGCACGCTGGCCGCGCTCGGCCTGGCACGCGAGAACTTCCCGCTGCGCTCGCTGATCATGCCGCTGCTGATCTCGCCGATGATCATCCCGATCGTGGTGGTGGCGGCCGGCTTCTACCTGATCTTCTCGCCGCTCGGCCTCGTCAATTCGTATCCGGGCGTGGTGCTGGCGCACGCCGCGCTGGGCACGCCCTTCGTGGTGATCACCGTGACCGCCTCGCTGCTGTCGTTCGACCAGAGCCTGCTGCGCGCCGCGGCCGGGCTCGGCGCGCCGCCGTGGGTGACGTTCCGGCGCGTGACGCTGCCGCTGATCCTGCCCGCGGTGGCCACCGGCGGCGTGTTCGCGTTCGCCACCTCGTTCGACGAGGTGATCGTGATCCTGTTCATCGGCGGGCCCGACCAGCGCACCGTGCCGCGCCAGATGTGGAGCGGCATCCGCGACCAGATCGACCCGTCGATCCTGGCCGTGGCCACCGTGCTGATCGTGTTCGCGATCGCCATGTTCAGCTGCATGAACTGGCTGCACGGCCGGGCGCGCGCCGCCGCCGCCGCGACCGTCGAATGAGACGGCGGCGCGCTGTGGCAGACTGTCGGCCGTTCGTCATTCCCGTCCGCCCGCCTCGATGCCGCGCCTGCCCGCCTGGCTCGCCGCCGAACTCGCGCGCCGCCACCTGAGCCTCGACACCGACCAGCTCGCCGCCGCCGCGCGGCTCGACGCGCTGCTGGCCGGCACGCTGCCCGAGGCGACCATCGGCGCCTACTGCTACGGCCCGCCCGGGCGCGGCAAGAGCCTGCTGGCCGCGCTGTTCCACGATGCCTGGCCGGGCGCGCGCGTGCGCACCCACTTCCACGCCTTCCTGCGCGACGTGAACCGCCGCCTGTTCGCCGCACCGCCCTCCGAGGACAAGCTCGGCGACGTGCTCGCGCACCGGCTCGGCGACGCGCGGCTGCTGTGGTTCGACGAATTCCACGTGCACGACATCGCCGATGCGCTGATCCTCGCCGCCCTGCTGCGCGTGGCGATCGCGCGGCGCGTGTACCTGCTGTTCACCTCCAATCAGGCGCCGGCCGGCCTGCTGCCCGATCCCGAATTCCACGCCCGCTTCGAGCCCGCCATCGCGCTGCTCGAGGCGCACTGCCTGATGCTGCCGTTCGAGGGCAAGGTCGATTACCGGCGTGTGCGCGAGGCGGCGCGGCTGCCGGCGGCATCCGGCGATACCACGCCCGCCCCGATCGCCGCGCACTTCGCGCGCCACGGCGACGCCGTGCTCGCCACCGACGCGAGCGTGCCGATCGCCACCCGCCCGCTCGCGGCACGCGCGCTCGGCGCCCACACGCTGCTGTGCGACTTCGAGGCGCTGTGCGGCCAGCCGCGCTCGCATCTCGACTACCTCGACCTCGCCGCGCGCTTTCGCGTGCTGATCCTCGACGGCGTGGCGCTCGACGCGGCCACGCCGCGCGCCGTGCTGCAGCGCTTCGTGTGGCTGGTGGACATCCTCCACGACCACCAGGGCACCCTGGTCTTCCTGCACGATGCCGATTTCGAGGCGCGCGTGGGCGAGCGCGCCGACGTGCACGGCGTCGAGCGCATGTGGTCGCGCGTGAGCGAGATGCGGGCGCTGGCGCGGGGCTGAGCGCGCACCCACGTCGTCGCGCACGATTGCACAGGCCCAAAAGACTGTATATATTTACAGTACCCGATCACACGACGAGGCCTTTCATGACGACGATGTCCGACCTGAGCCAGGCGAGCCAAAGCGGCGCGCGCCCCGATGCCGACTGGCTCGTGGACGATTACGAACTCGAGCAGATGGAGGCGCAGCGCACCCGCCTGCGCGCCACCCAGGATCTGCAGCAGGTGCTGGTGGCGCTCGCGCGCCGCGCCTTCGGCCCGCGCCGCGGCAGCCCGTTCGGCGAGCTGCGCGGCCCGAGCTGGGGCATGCTGCTCGCGATCGAGGCGCGCGCCTTCAACGATCCCGGCTTCCGCGCGCGCCACGATCCGGCGCTGCTGGCCTCGCTGCCGCGGCTGGCCGCGCGGCGCGACATCGAGAGCGAGCTCGATCTCGAAGCGAACCTGCGCATCGACGACGAGGACATGCCGCTCGTGATCGGCGTGGCCGCCGCGCTGCTCGGCGCGAACGAGCTCGGCGACTGAACCGCCCGCATCCCGATCCCGGCAAGCGGCCGCGGCGCCCCGCCCGCCGCTTGCCCTTTCTCCCTCCCCTGCGCCGTCCCGCCCCCGCACGCCAGGCTGGTAGTGCCGATACCGGTATCGTCCGACGACTGTTTGCGCCCGCCCGCACGGCGTAGCATCGGGCACTTGCTGCCCCGCATCCCGCTCGAGGTGGCCCCACACGACACGTCAGACACCGAGGCCACCGCCATGAGTCGTCCCGTTTCCCCCGCCCCGGCGCCCGCCGAGGACGGCCACGCGCACTGGCGCCGCAACCTCGCCGTGTGCGTGTTCGGCTCGTTCACCACGATCGTGTCGATGACGCTGCTGCTGCCCTTCCTGCCGCTCTATGTCGAGCAGCTCGGCGTGCACGATCCGGCCGCGATCGTGCAGTGGTCGGGCGTGGCCTACGGCGCGACCTTCTTCACGGCCGCGCTGACCGCGCCGCTGTGGGGGCGCCTGGCCGACCGCTACGGCCGCAAGCTGATGCTGATCCGCGCGAGCCTCGGCATGACGATCGTGATGTCGCTGATGGGCATCGCGCACGACGTCTGGCAACTGGTGGCGCTGCGCCTCGCGGTGGGCCTGCTGGGCGGTTACGCGTCGGGCTCCACGGTGCTGGTCGCCACCCAGACGCCGAAGGCGCGCTGCGGCTGGGCGCTCGGCGTATTGTCCTCGGGCATCATGGCCGGCAACATCGCGGGCCCGCTGATCGGCGGCTGGCTGCCGTCGCTGATCGGCATCCGCGCCACCTTCCAGGTGGCCGGCGCCGCGATCGGCGTGGCCTTCCTCGCCACGGTGTTCCTGATCAAGCGCGACCGCCCCGCCGCGGCCGGCCGCGATGCCGGCGAGAAGCCCGGCTGGGCCGCGCTGCCCGACCGGCGGCCGGTGGCGGCGATGCTCGTGACCGGCGCGCTGCTGATGCTGGCCAACATGTCGATCGAGCCGATCATCACCGTGTACGTGGCGCAGCTCGTGCCGCCGCAGCAGGTCACCTTCGTGGCCGGGCTGGTGATGTCGGCGGCCGCGCTCGGCAGCATCGTGTCGGCCTCGCGCCTCGGCAAGCTCGCCGATCGCGTCGGCCACTGGACCGTGATCGTGGGGTGTCTGGCGGCCTCGGCCGTGCTGCTGATTCCGCAGGCCTTCGTCACGACCGGCTGGCAACTGGTGGCGCTGCGCTTCGCGATGGGCATCGCGCTGGGCGGGCTGCTGCCCTGCGTGGCCAGCGTGATCCGCCACAACGCGCCGCCGGCCGTGGCCGGCACGATGCTCGGCTATTCCACCTCGTCGCAATACGTCGGGCAGGTGGCGGGGCCGCTGGCGGGCGGCTACGTGGGCGGCCATTACGGCATGCGCTCGACCTTCTTCGGCACCGCCGTGATCATGGCGATCGGCGCGATCGGCAATGCGATGATGCGCTCGCGCGTGGCGCGTTCCGGCGCGGCGCGGGTGAAGGCGGCGGTGGAATGAGCGGCGGGCGCCGCGCGGCAGGAAGTCAGTAAGGCAGGCCCGGCGCGACGGCCTCGGGGCCGGCGCCGAGGCTCGCCGCCGGCTGGCGCACGGGCAGCCCGGCCAGCGCCTCGCGCGGCTCGCGCTCGGCGGCCCGCTCCACATATTCGAAACGGCCGCCGCACGGCGCGTCGAACGCGCGGAACAGGTTCGCGCCGCTGCGCTCGCGATCGACGCGGCGCGCGCCGCGCCAGCCCTGCGCGCTCATGAAGTCGCCGCCGGCCGTCACGTCCTCGGCATCGGCCACCTCGAAGGCCACGCGGTCCACGCCGGGGCGGTTCGCGTGCACGCTCAGGCGCAGCCCCTCGCGCAGGCCGCGGCCGGGCAGGCGAGCGTCGCAGCGCAGGAACATGCCGCCGCCCACCGCGTCGGGCACGGCCTCGAGGCCGACCCGGTGGCGGTAGAAATCGATCGCGGCCTCGCGGCCTTCCTCGGGAATCTCCAGGGTGACGCGCAGCAGCCGCAGCGGCGTGGCGCGCGTGTACGCGTCGAAGGTGCGATCCCGGTACCACGCGTCGCCGCCGGCCACGCGCTCGACGCGACGGCGCGGCACCACCGGACGCGGCTGCGTCAGCGCGAAACCGATCGCATAGCCGGTGTCGTCGTGGGTGTGCAGCACGCCGTCGGCATCGGCGCGCACCGAGCGGTCGCGGGACAGCGACTGGTACAGCGCGTCGAGCGCGGCCGGCGTATCCACGCCCCAGATCAGCTCGCGCAGCGTGGAGCCCGGCTCGAGGCCGCGCGGCAGGTCGCGCGCGTCGGCGGCCACCAACTGCAGCGTCTGATTGGCCGGAGTGGCGAACACGGCGCGATCGCCGCCGCGCGACACGCGTTCGAGACCGAAGTCCTCCGCGAAGCGCAGGCCGTCGGCCAGCGCGTCGACGCCGTAGGTCAGTGATTCGATTCGTGCAATCGCCATCGTGGCGTCTCCGTTCCAGGCGGCCGCGCGGCCGTGTTGCGGGGCATCGCACGGCCTGCGATGCCGTGCCCTTGCAGCGGGCAGGCCAGTCTAGCATCGGCGCGGGTGCCGCGCCGTCGTGTCAAAAATCAGGCGTGGCGCGCGATCCGGCCCGAAAGGCGGGCGCTCGCCCGCTCCCTTCACCGCCCTTCCCTTCAGCCCGCCCGCACCACCCGCAGCACGATCGCGCGCGCCGATTCCAGATGCGCCACCGTCATCGCGCGCGCGCCGCGCGCATTGCGCTCGCGGCAGGCCTGCAGGATCGCCGCGTGTTCGACCTGGAACGACGGCGTCTCGGCCAGCAGCCGGCTCTGCAGGCGCTCGTAGCGCTCCACCTGGCCGCGCAGGTCGCGGATCGCGCGCAACTGCCGGGCGTTGCCGCAGCACGCATACAGCAGCGCATGGAATTCGCGGTTCAGCTCGCCCTGGCGCTCCACCGAGGCGGCATCGCCGAGCAGCCGGTGCACGAGCTCGGCGCGCGCGATCGTCTCGTCGTCGAGCCGCTTCACGGCGCGGAAGATCGCGTCGCCCTCGAGCAGCACGCGCAGGCCGTAGATCTCGTCGACGTCGGCCGCATCGAGCTGGCGCACCACCGCGCCGCGATTGCGGAAGATCTCCACCAGCCCCTCGTGCTCGAGCCGCTGCACCGCCTCGCGCAGCGGAATCCGGCTGATGCCGAAGCGCTCGGCCAGATCGCGCTCCACCAGCCGCTCGCCGCTGGCGAGCTCGCCGCTGTTGATCAGCTCGCGCAGCGACGCGGCGATCACGTCGGCGGTCGAATCGAGTCGTGCTTCCATCGTCGGTCCCGGAGAAAATTTGGAATAATGGTATACCAAATGACCCGCACGATGCCACAATGACGGCCCCAACCCGGCAAGGAGAACAGCATGGCATACGGTGAACATCGTTACCGCGTGGCGGTGACGTGGACCGGCAATCGCGGCAGCGGCACCTCGGGCTATCGCGACTACGGCCGCGAACACACGATCCGCGCGGGCGCCAAGCCCGAGATCGCCGGCTCGGCCGATGCGGCCTTCCGCGGCGACGCGGCGCGCTGGAATCCCGAGGATCTGGTGGTGGCGGCCGCCTCGGCCTGCCACAAGCTCTGGTATCTGCACCTTTGCGCCGATGCGGGCGTGTGCGTGCTGGCCTATGCCGACGACGCCGAAGGCACCATGCTCGACAGCGCCGAGCGCGGCCACTTCACGGAAATCGTGCTGCGCCCGCGCGTGACGATCCGCGCCGGCAGCGATGTCGCGCTCGCGCAGCGTCTGCATCACGCGGCGCACGAGAAGTGTTACGTGGCGAATTCGGTGAACTTCCCGATCCGCTGCGAGGCCACGATCGAGGAAGCCGCGGCGTAAGCGCCGTCCGGCCGGCTCAGCGCACGCTGTGGGCGGTCGGCAGGCCCGGGCCGCCTTCCGGCTCGGCCGCCGGCACCGCCGGCGGCTCCGCCGCCTCGTGATGGCGCCGCTCGAGCACGGCGCGCGCCATGTCGAGATCGAGCGCGCCTTCCCAGCGCGCCACCACCACCGTGGCCACACCGTTGCCGATCAGGTTGGTGACCGCGCGCGCCTCGTTCAGGAAGCGGTCCACGCCGAGCAGCAGCACGAGGCCCGACACCGGAATCTGCCGCATCGTGGCCAGCGTGGCCGCGAGCGCCACGAAGCCCGCACCGGCCACGCCGGCCGAACCCTTCGAGGTCAGCAGCAGCACGCCGAGCACCAGCAGCTGGTCCCACAGCGACAGGTGGATGTTCATCGCCTGGGCCACGAACATCGCGGCCATCGTCAGATAGATCGCGGTGCCGTCGGCGTTGAAGGTGTAGCCGGTGGGCAGCACCATGCCCACCACCGGCCGCGCGCAGCCCATGCGCTCCATCTTCATCAGCATCTGCGGCAGCACGGCTTCGGTGGACGCCGTGCCGAGCGTGATCAGGATCTCGTCCTTGATGTAGCGCAGGTACTTCCACAGCGACAGCCCGCACAGCCGCATCGCGAGCCCCAGGCCCAGCACCACGAACAGGATCGAGGTCAGGTACAGGCACAGCATCAGCTGGCCGAACGAGGCGAGCGTGCCGATGCCGTACTTGCCGATCGTGAAGGCCATGCCGCCGAACGCGCCGATCGGCGCGGCCACCATCACGATGCGCACCACCCCGAACATGCCCTGCAGGAACATGTCGAGCATGTCCACCAGCGGCGCCGTGCGCGGCCCGAGCTTGGCCAGCGCGATCGCGAAGATCACCGAGAAGAAGATGATCGGCAGGATCTCGCCCTTCGCGAAGGCGCCCACGATGCTGCCCGGCACGATGCTCATGAAGAACTCGAGCATGCCGTGCTGCTGCGCCGCGTGCGTGTAGGTGGCGATCGAGGCGCCGTCGAGCTTCGCGGGATCGATGTTCATGCCGGCGCCGGGCCGCACCAGGTCCACGATCGCGAGGCCGATCACGAGCGCGAGCGTGGAGGCCGCCTCGAAGTACAGCAGCGCCTTCACGCCCACCCGCCCCGCCACGTGCAGGTCGCTCATGCGCGCGATGCCCACCACCACCGAGGCGAAGATGATCGGCGCGAGCGCCATGCGGATCAGCTTGATGAACAGGTCGCCGAGCGGCTTGAGCTGCGCGCCGAAATCGGGAAACCAGTGGCCGACGATCACGCCCGCCACGATGCCGATCAGCACCTGGACGTAAAGCCGGGAAAGCGACTTCCGGAGGGTCGATACGCGCATGGCTGTCTCCTGTGCATGCCGTCGTCTGATGAGGGGCGGGACCTCGACGTCGTGTCGCATCGTGTCGTCCCGCGGGTCGTGCCGGTGGTGCTGCGTTGTTTTCGTATTCGTGCTGCCGACGGGGCTGCGGTGTCGCCACGGCCCCGCTTGCTGCTCGCGGCGTGGCTCAGTCGGCCAGCTTGCGCATCTCGACGATCAGGTCGGCCTTGCCCTCGAAGCCGATGCCGGGCAGATCGGGCATGGTGATGTAGCCGTTGTCCACCTTCACGCCGTCGGGGAAGCCGCCATACGGCTGGAACAGGTCCGGATACGATTCGTTGCCGCCCAGGCCCAGGCCGGCCGCGATGTTCAGCGACATCTGGTGCCCACCGTGCGGGATGCAGCGTTTTGCCGACCAGCCGTGCTGATGCAGCATCTCGAGCGTGCGCAGGTATTCCACCAGGCCGTAGCTGAGCGCGCAGTCGAACTGCAGCCAGTCGCGGTCGGCGCGCATGCCGCCGTAGCGGATCAGGTTGCGCGCGTCCTGCATCGAGAACAGATCCTCGCCGGTGGCCATCGGCTTGTCGTAGTAGTTGCGCAGCGTGGCCTGCAGCTCGAAGTCGAGCGGGTCGCCCGGCTCCTCGTACCAGAACAGGTCGTATTGCGAGAGCGCCTTGGCGTACCGCACGGCGGTGTCCAGATCGAAGCGGCCGTTCGCGTCCACGGCGAGCTTCTGGCCGTCGCCGAGCACGCTGAGGATCGAGTCGATGCGGCGCAGGTCCTCGTCGAGCGAGGCGCCCCCGATCTTCTTCTTGACCACCGTGTAGCCGCGGTCGAGGTAGCTGCGCATCTCGTCCTTGAGCTTGCCGTGGTCCTGGCCCGGGTAGTAGTAGCCGCCGGCCGCGTACACGAAGATCCTGCGATCGGGCGTGCCGTTGCCGTAGCGATCGGCCAGCAGCTGGAACAGCGGCTTGCCCTCGATCTTGGCCACCGCGTCCCACACCGCCATGTCGATCGTGCCGATCGCCACCGAGCGCTCGCCGTGGCCGCCCGGCTTTTCGTTCTGGAACATCGTGGCCCAGATCCGGTGCGGGTCGAGGTTGGTGCCGGCGTCGTCCACCAGCGAGGCGGGATCGGCCTCGAGCAGGCGCGGAATGAAGCGCTCGCGCATCAGCGTGCCCTGACCATAGCGGCCGTTCGAGTTGAAGCCGTAGCCGATCACCGGCTTGCCGTCGCGGATCACGTCGGTGATCACGGCCACCAGGCTCAGCGTCATCTTGCTGAAGTCGATGTAGGCGTTGCGGATCGGCGAGCTGATCGGCACGGTCTTTTCGCGAATTTCCACGATTTTCATGCGGGGGTCTCCAGACGGATTCGGAATGCGGAGCGCGCGACGGTGCACGCTGCAACGGGACGTAGCATAGCCCCGGCCGAACACGCTAGAATTCGCTCACTTTCACTTCATCTTTCACCAAAAGTGAAAACCGATTCCACCTCCGACTTCGCCTTCTTCGTGCAGCTGGCCAAGCTGCGCAGCCTGTCGGGCGCGGCGCGCTCGATGGGGCTCACGCCGCCGGCCGCCACCAAGCGGCTCGGCATCATCGAGGAGCGGCTCGGCGCGCGGCTCGTGAACCGCACCACGCGCAGCGTGAGCCTGACCCCGGAAGGCGAAACCTATGCGCGCTACGCGGCGCGCATCCTCGAACAGGTGCGCGAGATGGAGGATGCGATCGCCGGCACGCCGGCCGACCCGCATGGCCGGCTGCGCGTGAACGCCACGCTCGGCTTCGGGCGCACCACGATCGCGCCGCTGGTGTCCGAATTCGCCAGGCGCTATCCGCACGTGGACGTGCAGTTCGTGGTGACGGACCGGCCGGTGGATCTGGTGGAGGGCGGCTTCGACATGGCGATCCGCTTCGGGGAGCTGCCGGACAGCCGGCTGCGCGCGCGGCGGCTGATGAGCAACCGGCGCTTTCTGTGCGCGTCGCCGAAGTATCTGGAGCGCTTCGGCACGCCCGCGCGCAAGGAGGAACTGGTCGCCCACCGCTGCATCATCCACAGCCAGAACGACGACGCTTACGGCGTGTGGAACTTCATCCAGGACGATCACCTGGAGGCGCTGAAGGTGAACGGCTCGCTCTCCAGCAACGACGGCGACATCGTGCTGCGCTGGGCGCTCGACGGCCACGGCATCCTGATCCGCTCGGAATGGGATCTGGCCAAGTATCTGCAGAGCGGCCGGCTGCGGCTGGTGCTGCCCGAGCTCGCGCTGCCGTCGGCCGATCTCTACGTGTACTACCCGAGCCAGCGCACCGAGACGATGCGCGCGCGGGCCTTCATCGATTTTCTCGTCGACCACTTCCAGGCACCGTTCGTGCCGATCGACGTGGCGGCGGCCCAGGCGCAGGCCGCCGCAGGCCG
>JASLEG010000214.1 GCA_030151225.1 Burkholderia sp.
GCGCGCGCTGCTCGTGGAAACGGGCGAGGGCAGCGCCACGATCGGCTACGCACGCCTGATCGTGGCGACCGGCGCACGCGAGCTGCTGCTGCCGTTCGAGGGCTGGACGCTGCCCGGCGTGACCGGCGCCGGCGGCCTGCAGGCGCTGATCAAGGGCGGCACGCCGGTGCACGGCGAGCGCATCGTGATCGCCGGCAGCGGGCCGCTGCTGATCGCGGCGCTGGCCACCGCGCGCGAGGCCGGGGCGCAGGTGGTGGCGGTGGTCGAGCAGGCGGGGGCCGGCGCGCTGGCGCGCTTCGGGCTGTCGCTCGCGGCCACGCCGTCCAAGCTCCTGCAGGCCGCGCGGCTCACGCGCGGCTTTGCCGGCACGCGCTACCTGAGCGGCAGCGTGGTGCGCGCCGCGCGCGGCGGCGCGCGCGTCGCGCAGGCCGTGATCGAAACCGACGGGCGCCTGCGTGCGATCGATTGCGACCGCATCGCATGCGGCTTCGGGCTGCTGCCGAATCCGGTGCTCGCGCAGGCGCTCGGCTGCGAGGTGCACGAGGGCGCGGTGCGCGTGGATGCGCGCCAGCGCAGCTCGGTCGAGGATATCTACGCGGCCGGCGAGAGCACCGGCGTGGGCGGCATGGAACTCGCGTGGGCGGAAGGCGCGATCGCCGGGCTCGCGGCGGCCGGCGTGGCCGACGGCGACGCGCGCTTCGCGCCGCTGCTGCGCGAGCGCGACGTATGGCGCGGCTTCGCGGCGCGCGTGACGCGGGCCTTCGCGCTCGGCGAGGCGGCGCGCGCGCTGCCGCCCGACGACACCGTGCTGTGCCGCTGCGAGGACGTGACGCTCGGCGCCGCGCGCGGCTTCGTCCATGCTCGCGATGCCAGGCTGCAGACGCGCTGCGGCATGGGCGCCTGCCAGGGCCGCGTGTGCGGCGCGGCGGGCCGCGTGCTGCTCGGCTGGCAGGACGGCACGCCGCGTCCGCCGTTCGTGCCGGTGCGGATCGCCGCGCTGGCCGGGCTCGCCGAGGCCGCCGAGCCCACCGACACGCCGCTCCTATAATCGACGCACGCCACCCGACCCACTCGCGATCCCTCCATGACGTCCTCGCTCGCCGCCTCCCCGTCGCCCGATTCGCTGCGCCTGCCCGCCATCGCCGCGGACGGGCTCGACGCGATGCTCGCGCATTTCGCGCTGCTCGAACCGGTGCTCGACGGGCTGCCCGACGTGGCCTTCTTCGTGAAGGACGTGGCGGGCCGCTACGTGCTGGCCAATCGCACGCTCGCGCAGCGCTGCGGCTTCAAGGACAAGCGCGACCTGTACGGCAAGACCACCGAGGAGGTGTTTCCGCGCCGCTTCGGCCGCAGCTTCCTCGAACAGGACATGGCCACGATCCACGCGGGCCAGCCGCTGACCGATCAGCTCGAGCTGCATCTTTACGCGGGCCGCCAGCCGGGCTGGTGCCTGACCACCAAGGAGCCGCTGCGCGACACGGGCGGGCGCGTGGTGGGACTGGCCGGCATCTCGCGCGACCTGAAGGCGAACGAGGGCTCGCACCCGGCCTACAGCCGGCTCGCCGACGTGGTGCAGCACATCCAGGAGCATTACGTGCAGCCGCTGAACCTGCGGTATCTGGCCGAGATGGCGGGGATGTCGGTGGCGCAGCTCGAACGCTACTTCCACAAGGTGTTTCACCTCACGCCGCGCCAGGTGCTGCTGAAGACGCGGCTCGATGCGGCCACGGCGCTGCTCGTCACGCACGAGAAGGTGACCGACGTGGCGGCACTGTGCGGCTACACGGATCACAGCGCGTTTTCGCGGCAGTTCAAGGCGACCGTGGGCGTGACGCCGACCGAATACCGGATGACCCTGCTGGCCGAACGCGGCGCCTGAGCGCGCAAAGTGCAACTAACGGTCTGCCACAGCGACGCGCGTCGGCACGTGTGCATCGACACGCCCAGCATGATCGCAATGAATGAAAAGGGAATTCGAAAAAAGGGCGGGATGGTGGGCGCCGTCGCGTCCGGTCCGAAGCTCAGCGCAGGCCGAGGCCCCTGAGCACGGCATTGCCATCGGCGGTCAGGCGCACCACGGGCGCGTCGGCATCGCTGCCGACCATCTCGATCAGGCCGGCTTCCTGCAGCGCGGGCAATTCGGGTTTGGCGTTCGCCGAGATCGGCGCATGCAGCAGCACGAGCAGCGTGGCGATCTCGTGATGGCTGAGCAGGCGACGCAGAATCGTCTTCGGGCGTGACGGGGGGCTGGCCGGGCGGCCGTGTGCATCGATGGCGCTCATTGCAACCTCCTATTTATCTCGAAAATCGATTGGTAGCGGATGGTGACGTCCGAGACTTAAACGATTCTTAAAACGGAGAGGCAATCGAGGCGCGCACGGGGCGGTCGAGTTACAAGCTGTAACCGCTGAATGCAAGCGTGCCCGACATGGTGCGCTGCGGTTATCGGTGCCCGGCCCGGCGGGCGGGGAAGGGCGGCCGTGGCAGCTGCGTCGCCCTGTTGCGCGCGCACCTGTTACGGCCGTAAGACTCGGCGGATACGGCGGCGCCCGTGGTTTACCCGGATCACCGCCGATCCTTCCGTGACTTCATTGCTTCACTTGCGACGCTGCGCCTGCGCGGCCAGCCGCACCGCGGTGTTCGCGGCGCCGTAGCCGTCGTAGCCGCCGCGCCGTTCCACGATCTCGAACGAGAAGCGGTTGTCCACCAGCTCCGTATACGCGTGCAGGAATTCGCCGCCGTGCTCGTCGCGGTCGTAGAGCAGGTGATGCGCGCAGAGGGTTTCGATGAAGTCGTCGGACAGCGCGTAGCGCGCGGCCAGATCGTCGTAGTAGTTGCGCGGGATGCGCAGGAAGCTCACGCCGTCCTTCGCCGCCTCGGCCACCGCCTTCACGATGTCGTCGGTGCGGAACGCGACGTGGTTGAGCCCCGAGCCGTGATAGCGGTTCAGCGATTCGAACACGGCCGTGTGGCGATCGACCGAGGCATTGAGCGCGATCCGCACGCTGCCGTCCGGGCTGCGCACGGCGCGGCTGCGCATCAGGCCGTACGGATCGGGCACCAGCCAGCTCTTTTCCACCTCGAAGCCGAACGCGGTGCGGAAGAACAGCACCCAGGTGTCGAGCGCGTCGGCCGGCAGCGCCAGGCACACGTGATCGATGCCGCTCAGCGTGGCCGCCCCGGCCGCGCCTTGCGCGCCGCTCAGCACGAAATCCGATTCGTACAGCGTGGGCGCGCCGGGCGCCTCGTCCACGAAGTAGTCGAGGCTGCCGTCCGGCGCCTGCACGCCCGGCACCACGCGCTCGTTCGGCCCCACGCTGCCCGAGAACGGCGCGAAGCCGAAGCTCGCGGCGCGCTCGAAGGCGAGCTTCGCGTCGTCCACCTGGAATGCCGATGCGCACAGCGACAGCCCGTGCTGCTGGAAGAACGCGTCGGCGAAGGAATCGGGCTCGGCGTTCAGCACGATCGAGGCGGCGCCGTGCTGATACAGCATCACGTTCTTCGAGCGGTGCTTGCCGGCCGGGCGGAAGCGCAGCCTGCCGAGCCAGTCGGCCACGTTGGCGGCGGCCGCCGCATCCACGGCGAATTCGATGAACTTGAAGCCGACGTGGGCGGGCGCGGCCGGCGGCGCGAACAGCGGCTGGTCGTCGGCCGGCGCGTGGCCGTCGGCGGCGAGCCGCACGCGCGTGATGTCCTCGAGATGCAGCAGCGAGCGCAGGCCGTCGGCCGCGGTGATCGCGGTGGGCGCGGCGCGGAAGCCGTCGTTGAAGATCTCCAGCGAGAGCGGGCCGTTGAAGCCCGATTCGATCACGCGCGCCGTGAAGCGGGCCAGATCGAAATCGCCCTGCCCGGGGAACGAGCGGTAATGGCGGCTCCATTCGAGCACGTCCATCGCGAGCTTCGGCGCGTCGGCGATCTGCACGAAGGCGATGCGATTGCCCGGGATCTGCGCGATCGCGTCGGGATCGTCGTCGAGCGAGAGCGTGTGGAAGCTGTCGAGCGCGAGGCCGAGGTGCGGGCTGTTCACGGCGTCCACGAGCTTCCACGCGTGGCGGTAGGTCTTGACGACGCGGCCCCAGGCCAGCGCCTCGTAGGCGGCGGTCACGCCGGCGGCGCGCGCGGCTTCGGCCAGCACGCCGAGCTGCTCGGTCAGCAGCGCGTCGTCCGCGATCGTGTGCGGCGAGACGTTGCTGCAGACCAGGATGCGGTCGGTGCCGAGCGCATGCATCAGGTCGAACTTGCGGCGCACCCGGTCGAGGTTGCGCGCGAGCTGCTCGGCGCCGACGCCCTCGAAATCGCGGAACGGCTGGAACAGCACGATCTCGAGGCCGAGATCGGCGGCGATCCCGCGCACGTCGGCGGGCGAGCCATCGAAGTACAGCAGGTCGTTTTCGAAGATCTCGACGCCGTCGAAGCCGGCAGCCGCGATCGCATTGAGTTTCTCGACGAGCGTGCCCGACAGCGACACGGTGGCGATCGAACGCTTCATGAGCGAATTCCTGCAAGTGAGCTCGGAAGGCGCAACAACGGACGAACAGGCTAACCCGCATGCGTTCGAAGATCGCGCAACTCCCCGAATTTAATGGAAAACGAAGCTGGATTATACAAACTAACTAGATGGTACAAATAAGCATAAACCCCCAAAGACAAGCGCGCCGCTGCGCAGGCACACTTGCGCCACGTCAAAAAGAGTAGTCGACGGGGCGAGATTGCCAAGTGGTCCGCCCCTGTTTTACGGAGTCACGCACGATGTCGAAGCCGAAGGTCCTGGTGCTGAACGGGCCGAATCTGAACCTGCTGGGCACGCGCCAGCCCCACATCTATGGCGCGCAAACGCTGGCCGACGTGGAGCGCCGCTGCACCGAAGCCGCCGAGGCGCTGGGCCTCGAGATCGAATTCCGGCAATCGAACGCCGAACATCAGCTGATCGACTGGCTGCACGAGGCGCGCACGCGCATCGACGGCGTGGTGATCAACCCGGCTGCCTACACGCATACCTCGGTCGCGCTGGCCGACGCGCTGAGCGGCATCGACAAGCCGGTGATCGAGGTGCACATTTCCAACGTGCATCGCCGCGAGCCGTTCCGTCATCACTCTTACGTGTCGTCGGTCGCGCTTGGCGTGATCTGCGGCATGGGTACCGAAGGTTACGTGTTCGCGCTGCAACGCTTCGCGACGCTTCTGAAGGAGGCTGCGCAATGAGCGGGCAATCGAAACAATCGTTCCTGATCGGGCTGATCGGGCAGGGCATCGGCGGCTCGCTGTCGCCGGTGATGCACGAGCAGGAAGGTCGCCTGCAGGGCTTCAACTATGTCTACCGGCGCCTCGATCTCGACGTGCTGGGCATGAGCGTGGACGCGCTGCCGCAACTGCTCGAGATGGCCGAGCGGATGGGCTACGACGGCCTGAACATCACGCATCCGTGCAAGCAGCGCGTGATCGAGCACCTCGATTCGCTGTCCGACGACGCGCGCGCGCTCGGCGCCGTGAACACCGTGCGCTTCGCCCACGGCAAGCGCAGCGGCCACAACACCGACTGGTCGGGTTTCGCGAAGTCGTTCAGGCGCGGCCTGGCCGGCGTGTCGCTGGCGCGGGTCGTGCAGCTCGGCGCCGGCGGCGCGGGCGCGGCGGTCGCGCATGCGGCGCTGATGCTCGGCGCGGACGCCCTGACCGTGTTCGACGTGGAGCCGGCCCGCGCCGCGGCGCTGGCCGCCGACCTGCAGGCGCGCTTCCCGAAGGCCGCCGTGGCCGCGGGCGGCTCGCTGGAGGACGCGATGGCCGCGGCCACCGGCCTGATCCACGCCACCCCTACCGGCATGGCCAAGCATCCGGGCCTGCCGCTGCCGGCCGCGCTGCTCGCGTCGCGCCCGTGGGTGGCCGACATCGTCTATTTCCCGCTCGAGACGGAGCTGATCCGCGTGGCGCGTGAAATGGGCTGCCAGACCTTGCCTGGCGGCGGCATGGCGGTCTATCAGGCCGTCGATGCGTTCGAGATCTTCACCGGTCGGGAGCCGGACGCCGAGCGCATGTTCTCGCATTTCGAATCGCTCGTCGGGCGCTGATGCGTCACGACCACGACAACAACCAGGAGACTTCGATGCAGCACTCGTCCCAATCCTCCGCGGCCGCCGTGTCCGAATCCGCATCGGGCACCGCGCGGCGCACCTCGGCGCGCTACAAGATCCTCGCGCTGCTCGCCTTCGGCACGATGATCAACTATCTGGACCGCACCGTGCTCGGCGTGGCCGCGCCGAGCCTGACCAGGGAGCTCGGCATCGGCGCCGCCGTGATGGGCATCATGTTCTCGTCGTTCTCGTGGACCTACGTGCTGGCCCAGGTGCCGGGCGGCCTGTTCCTAGACCGCTTCGGCAGCAAGATCACCTATTACCTGTCGATGACGTTCTGGTCGCTGTTCACGCTGCTGCAGGGTTTCGTGGGCGGCGTCGGCACGCTGCTCGCATGCCGGCTCGGCCTCGGCTTCAGCGAGGCGCCGTGCTTCCCGACCAACAGCCGCGTGGTCGCCACCTGGTTCCCGCAGAAGGAACGCGCGATGGCCACCGGCACCTACACGGTGGGCGAGTACATCGGCCTGGCGTTCCTGAGCCCGGTGCTGTTCGCGCTGATGGGCGCGTTCGGCTGGCGCTCGCTGTTCTGGGTGGTGGGCGGCGTGGGCATCCTGTTCGGCCTGGTGTGGCTGAAGTTCTACCGCGAGCCGCGCCAGCATCCGGGCGCGAACGCGGCCGAGCTGGCCTACATCGCCGAGGGCGGCGGCCTGATCGACGGCGAGCGCAAGATCGGCGGCGAGCCGGGCCAGGGCAAGTTCAGCTGGGCGATGGCGGGCAAGCTGCTGAAGAAGCGCCAGCTCGCGGGCATCTGTCTCGGCCAGTTTGCCGGCAACTCCACGCTGGTGTTCTTCCTGACCTGGTTCCCGACCTACCTCGCCACGGAACGCCACATGGGCTGGCTCAAGATCGGCTTCTTCGCGGTGATGCCGTTCATCGCCGCGTCGGTGGGCGTGATGTTCGGCGGCATCTTTTCCGACTATCTGCTGCGGCGCGGCAAGTCGGCCAACGTCGCCCGCAAGCTGCCGATCATCGCCGGCCTGCTGCTCGCCTCCACGATCGTGCTCGCCAACTACGTGCAGAGCAACGAAGCCGTGATCGCGATCATGTCGGTGGCGTTCTTCGCGCAGGGCATGGCCGCGCTGGGCTGGACGCTGGTGTCGGACATCGCGCCGGAAGGCCTGCTCGGCGTCACGGGCGGCATCTTCAACCTGGCAGCGAACCTGGCCGGGATCGTCACGCCGCTGGCGGTGGGTTTCATCGTCGCCTCGACGGGCTCGTTCGTCGGTGCGCTCGTGTTCATCGGCGTGATCGCGCTGATCGGCGCGCTGTCGTACATCTTCGTCGTGGGCGACATCAAGCGGATCGTGCTGTAAGAAAGGTTCTCCAGACAACAGCACGACTTGCCCGGGCCGCGCATGCGGCGCCGGGTTTTTTTTCATTGTGGCGGCGCGGCCTGCGCGGCGATCCCGAGCCGCTCCAGCGCGCCCGCGATCGCGGCCACCGCGCCGCGCATCTGCCGCGCGTCTATCGCGCCGATGCAGCCCACGCGGAACGTGTCCACCTCGGTCAGCTTGCCCGGGTACAGCACGAAGCCGGCCTCGCGCACGGCCGCGTAGAAGGCCGCGAAGTCGTACGCCGCATCGCGCGGCGCGTGGAAGGTCACGATCACCGGCGCCTGCACCCGCGCGTCGAGGAAGGGCGCGAAGCCGAGCGCGCGCATCCCGTCGATCAGCGTGGCGCAGTTCTCCGCATAGCGCGCGCCGCGCGCGGCCAGCCCGCCCTGCGCCGCGTACTGCGCGAGCGCTTCGTGCAGCGCGGCCACCACGTGGGTCGGCGGCGTGAAGCGCCACTGCCCGGTGCGCTCCAGGTACGCGTGCTGATCGTGCAGATCCAGCGCGAGCGACGGCGAGCGCCCGGCCGCCGCCTCGAGCGAGGCACGCTTCACGATCACGAAGCCCATTCCGGGCACCCCCTCCAGACACTTGCCGCTGGCCGACACCAGCGCGTCGATGCGGTTCGCGGCCACCTCCACCGGCAGCGCGCCGAACGAGCTCATCGCATCCACGATCAGCGGCTTGCCGTGCCGCGCGCACACCGCGGCGATCTCATCGAGCGGATTGAGGATGCCGGCGCTCGTCTCCAGATGCACGAGCGCCACGTGCGTGATGCGCGGCTCGCGGGCGAGCGCCGCGTCGACGGCCGCCGCGCTCGCGGCTTCGTGCTCGGCGAACGGCAGGCGGATCGCCTCGATGCCGAGCCGGCCGAGGATCTTCACGATGCGCGTGCAATAGGCGCCGTGATCGGGTACCAGCACCACGCCGTCGCGCGGCACCAGCGTGCCGAGCGCGGCTTCCACGGCGAAGGTGCCGCTGCCCTGCAGGGGCACGCAGGTGTAGGCGGCGTCGCCGCCGGCGATGCCCACCAGCGCCTCGCGGATTTCGTGCGTCAGGCGATTGAAGGCCGCGTCCCACGAGCCCCAGTCGCGCAGCATGGCGCGGCGCGTGGCGGGCGAGGTGGTGAGCGGGCCGGGCGTCAGCAGGATCGGATCGTTGTCGGGAATCACGTTGCCTCCGGATGGGAGAGAGGTCGTCGATGGATGTCGATGATGCGTATCGTAGTGGCAAATTGTGTCAATTGTTGGAATTGGTTGGCGGCGTCATGGGATTGTCATCGAACGCTGTGATGCTTCGCATGGCTGACGGAGCGATGGCGTTCCGGTCGGCGCGCAGCCGGGCAGCGAACGCGCCCGCCAATACGACAGGCGCCGGCCGAAGCCGGCGCCGACGATGGATCCGCCCTACGGAGAAGCGAGATGACATTCCAGAATTCCTTCGGCACGACGCTGCGCAGGATCGCGTTCGCGGCGTGCGCGGCCGGTCTGCTGCCGGCCATCGCCATGCCGGCGCACGCGGCCGGCGCGGTGGTGCTGTACACGGCCGACGGCCTCGAGAACCTCTATCGCGACGTGCTGCCGGCGTTCGAGAAGAAGGAAGGCGTGAAGGTGAACATCGTGACGGCGGGCAGCGGCGAGGTGGTGAACCGCGCCAACGTCGAGAAGAATTCGCCGAAGGCCGACGTGCTGGTCACGCTGCCGCCGTTCATCCAGCAGGCGGGCCAGCTCGGCCTGCTGCAGAACTACCAGAGCACGAACTACGCCAACGTGCCGGCCATCGCGAAGGCGGCCGACGGTTCGTGGGCGACCTTCGTCAACAACTACTTCTCGTTCGCGATCAACCCGGACGTGGTGAAGAACGCGCCGAAGACCTTCGCCGACCTGCTCGCGCCCGACTACAGCGGCAAGATCGCCTACTCGAACCCGGCCACGGCCGGCGACGGCATGGCCGTGATCATCCTGACCTCCACGCTGATGGGCGAGGACGCCGCGTTCGACTACCTGGCGAAGCTCGAGCGCAGCGCGAAGTTCCACACCAAGGGCACGGGCTACCTGAACGTGCTGCTCTCGCGCAACGAGATCAGCGTGGCCAACGGCGACCTGCAGATGGATCTGGACGATGCCGAGCACGGCGGCCTGTCGGTCAAGCCGGTGTTCCTGGCGGCGAAAGCGGGCGAGGCGCCCACCACGTTCCAGCTGCCCTACGCGATCGGCCTGATCAAGGGCGGCCCGAACGCCGATGTCGGCAGGAAGCTGATCGACTACCTGATGTCGACCGACGTGCAGTCGAAGGTGCCCGACATGTACGGCATCCCGGGCCGCACCGACGTGCCGCTCACCGGCAGGAACGGCGAGGCCGTGAAGCACGCGATCGCCGGCGTGAAGCTGATTCCGGTGGACTGGAACGCCGTGATGGCGAAGAAGGCCGGCTGGACCGAGCGCTGGAAGAAGGACGTGATCGGCGGCTCGGGCAAGGAAACCGAAGTCGTCAAACCGAAGTGAGCAACGGCCGAGACATGAGCGTGGACATCGCGAGCCTGACCCGCACCGGCGCGCTCGGCTCGGCACCGTCGCGTGCCGTGCCGCGCGCAAGCGAGCCGGGCGGGGTGCAGATCGAACATCTGAGCGTGCGTTACGGCACGCGCACGGTGCTCGACGACCTTTCCCTGTCGATCGGCGCCGGCGAGCTGCTGACCGTGCTGGGCCGCAGCGGTTGCGGCAAGACCACGATGCTGCGCTTCATCGCCGGCTTCGTGAAGGCCGACGGCCTGACCGGCACGCTCGGCGTGGGCGGTCGCGACCTGACCCATGTGCCGCCGCACAAGCGCAACATCGGGCTGCTGTTCCAGAACTACGCGCTGTTTCCGCATCTGTCGGTGTTCGAGAACGTGGCCTTCGGGCTGCGCGCGCGGCGCCTGTCGTCGGGCGAGATCGCGCGGCGGGTGGCCGAGGCGCTCAAGCTGGTGCAGCTCGGCGACGCCGGCCACGTCATGCCGGCACAACTGTCGGGCGGCATGCAGCAGCGCGTGGCGCTGGCGCGCGCGCTGGTGATCGAGCCCGACGTGCTGCTGCTCGACGAGCCGCTGTCTGCGCTCGACGCCAACCTGCGCGCCTCGGTGCGCACCGAGCTGAAGGCGCTGCACGAGCGGCTGCCGAACCTCACGATCGTGTGCGTCACGCACGACCGCGACGACGCGCTGGTGCTGTCCGACCGCTGCCTGCTGATGCGCGACGGCCGGGTGGCGCAGCTCGGCACGCCGCAGCAGCTGTACGACCGGCCGCGCGACGGCTTCGTGGCACGCTACCTCGGCGCGGCCAACCTGCTGCCGGCCAATGTCATCTATCCGATCGGCGACGCGCTCCACAACGTGCGCGACCAGGTGGCCTGCGTGCGGCCCGAGCGCTTCACGCTGAAGCCGGCCGGCAGCGGCGGCCTGAACGGCACGATCGCCGCCGTGGAATGGCACGGCTCGGAGCTGTCGGTCTCGGTCGTGATCGACGCGGCGCCCGACGTGCCCGTGCTCGTCACCCTGCAGCGCGGCCGGGGCATGCTGCCCGAGCGCGGCGCGCGTGTTTCCCTGCATTGCGAGGCCGATGATGTCGTCCTTGTCGAGCCCTGATTCGCGTCTCGAGGCGGGTGTGGATGCCGCCGCGCGTCGCGAGGCCTCGGCCGCCGCGCACGCGCGGGCTGCCCGGCGCGCGCGCGGCCGCGCCAACCTGCACCTGATCGTGCTGGCGCTGGTGGTGCTCGGCCCGCTCGTGCTGTATCCGCTCGCGCGGCTGCTGCTGCTCAGCGTGACGGGCGAGCACGGCTTCACGCTGGCCGCGTATCGCGGCTTCTTCGGCAATCCCGACACGCGCGGCGTGCTCGGCACCACGCTGGGGGTGCTGTGCGTGAGCGCGGGCACGGCATCGGTGCTCGGCGTGCTGCTCGCGGCGCTGCTGTTCTTCCGGCCGTTCCCGGGCGCCGCGCTCGTCACGCGCTTCCTCGAACTGTATGTGGCGTTCCCTTCGTTCCTCGTGGCCTTCACGCTGATCTTCCTGTACGGCTCGCAGGGCTCGATCAGCATCGCGCTGCAGCGGCTGTTCCATCTCGATGCGCCGCCGCTCGACTTCCTGTTCGGCATCGGCGGCGTGATCCTCGCGCAGACGGTGTTCTACACGCCGTTCGTGGTGCGGCCCACGCTGGCCTCGTTCGCGACGCTCGACCTGCGCCTGGTCGAGGCCGCGCGCAGCCTGGGCGCGAACGGCTTCATGCTGGCGCGCCGCGTGGTGCTGCCGATCGCGTGGCCCGGCATCGCGGCCGGCACGATCCTGTGCTTCCTGCTGACGCTCAACGAGTTCGGCATCCTGCTGGTGCTCGGCAGCGCGCGGCTCGTCACCCTCCCGGTGGCGATCTATACCAGCGCCTCGGTCGATCTGGACCTGCCCACCGCGGCGGCCGGCGCCGTGGTGATGCTGGCGATGTCGCTGTCGCTGTATGCGCTTTACCGCCGTGTGAACCGGCGTGCCATGGGAGGAAGCAGCCATGCCCGCTGAATATCGTCCGGGCGGCGGCGCGCCGTCGCCTGCGCCGAGGCCCGCCCCGGCCGCCGCTGGCACGGGCGGCCCGCGCGACGCGCTGCTGCGGCTCGCCTCGCGCGTGGCGCTCGGCGTGGCCGCGTTCGCCTGCTTCTGGCTGTTCGTGCTGCCGGTGATCGTGGTGGCGCTGTCGAGCGTGGCCACGCGCTGGTCGGGCACCATTCTGCCGGCCGGCTACAGCCTGCGCTGGTTCGGGCGGCTCGGCCAGCCCGAATTCGACGCGCTCGCCGCGAGCCTCGAGATCGGCTTCGGCGTGGCCGTGCTCGGCACGCTGCTCGGCCTGTGGCTCGCGCTCGCGCTGGAAGGGCGCACGGCCGGCCGGCTCGGCACGCTGATCGATGCGCTGGTGATGCTGCCGAACGGCGTGCCGAGCGTCGTCCTCGGCTTGGCCGTGTTGATCGCCTATCATCAAAAGCCGGTGGACCTTTCCGGTTCGGCGGCGATCGTGGTGCTGGTGCAGCTCGCGCTGATCCTGCCATTCTGTTATCGCTGCGCCGCCGCGGCGCTGCGGCCCGAGCTGACGGTGCTGCGCGAGGCGGCCGCGAGCCTCGGGGCGCCCCCGGCCATGGTGCTGCGCCGCGTGCTGCTGCCGCAGCTGGTGCCGGCGCTGCGGGCCAGCCTCGCGCTGGGCTTCGCGTTGTCGCTCGGTGAGCTGGGCGCAACGATGACGGTCTATCCGCCGGGTTTTGCAACGGTGCCGATCGTGGTGATCGGGCAGGTCGAGCGCGGTTATTATTTGCCTGCCTCCGCGCTCGCGCTGCTGATGCTGCTGGCCTCGCTCGCGGCGCTGATGCTGATCGCCGCCCGCGTGCCGCGCGGGCGGTGAGCGGGATGAAGTTGAAGTGATTTCGCAAGACTGTGACACGACAGCCGCGCGTTGCGGGCAGCCGGGCGATGTGACGGAGCCGGATCGCGCACGGGCCGTGCGCGCATCGAGATGAGAGAAGGTGGAGGAATCATGCTGAAGCCGATTCGCAAGACGATCGACGTCAATGGACGCCGTTATCGCCTGCCCGTTGCACCCACTGCCGTCGTCTGCATCGGCGGGGGCGCGCCCGATTATCTCGATGCCGCGCTGGCGGCCGGCGTGATGCCGTTCGTGGCGCGCATGACGCGCGACGGCGCCGCGTTCAGCGCCGAGAGCGCGATGCCGGCGCTGGGCGCGGCGAGCCAGGTGTCGATCGTGTGCGGCGCGTCGCCGGCCGTGCACGGCATCTGCGGCCAGACCGTCTACGATCCGCGCGCGGGCGTCGAGCACGCGCTGCAGGGCGCCGACGACCTGCGGGCCGGCACCGTGCTGGCCGCGGCGGCCGAGGCCGGCGCGCGGGTGGCCGTGGTGACCGCGCGCGACCGGTTGCGGCGGCTGCTCGGCGCCGGGCTCAAGGGCGTCTGCTTCTCGGCCGAGAAGGCCGCGCAGGCGTCGCTGTGCGAGAACGGCATTGCCGACGCGCTTGATCTGGTGGGCCTGCCGTCGCCCGATGTCTACAGCCCCGCGTTGTCCACCTTCGTGATGGCCGCCGGCGTGCGGCTCGCGAAGGCGCGCAACGTCGACCTCATGTACCTGTCCACCCACGATTACGTGCAGCGCAAGTGGGCGCCGGGCAGCGGCGACGCGAATGCGTTCTACGCGATGATCGACCGGCATCTCGCGCAGCTCGACGCGCTCGGCTGGGTGATCGGGCTGACCGCCGACCACGGCATGCACGCGAAGCACGATGCGCGCTCCGGCAAGCCGAACGTGGTGTATCTGCAGGATGCGCTCGATGCCTGGTACGGCGTGCCGGCCAGCCGCGTGGTGCTGCCGATCGCCGATCCGCACGTGGCGCATCACGGCGCGCTCGGTTCGTTCGCCTGTGTGCACCTGCCGGCCGGCATCGATGCCGACGACGTGGTGGCGCGGCTGCGCGGGCTCGACGGCGTCGCGCTGGCGCTGTCGGGCAGCGACGCCGCGGTCAGCTTCGCGCTGCCGCGCGACCGGATCGGCGAGGTGGTGGTGATCGCACGCGACGACGTGGTGCTGGGCCGCCGCGAGCGCGAGCACGATCTGTCGGCGCTGACGGTGCCGCTGCGTTCGTGCGGCGGCTTCGGCGAGCAGACCGTGCCGATGTTGTTCAACCGCCGCGTCGAGCTCGCCGATCACGGCCGCAGCCTGCGCAATTTCGACGTGTTCGATCTCGCGCTCAATCATGCGGCCGGCGCCGACGACTTTGCGGTGCCGCGCGTGGTGCACGCGGGCAGCCAGGACATCGCGGTCGCGCCGCTTCGCGAGGGAGCCGGCAAGTGGCATTGACGCTGGACGACATCCGCATGCTGTTCGAGCGCCGTGGCGACACCGCCTACAGTGGCGAGCCGGTCACCCAGCTCGAGCACGCGCTGCAGAGCGCGCAGCTCGCGGCCGACGAACGGGCCGGCGACGCGCTGGTGACCGCCGCGCTGCTGCACGATCTTGGCCATCTGCTGAACGAGCAGGGCGAGACGCCGACCGCACGCAGCATCGACGATCTGCATCAGTATTACGCGCTGCCGTTTCTGCGCGGGCTGTTTCCGGACGCGGTGCTCGAGCCGATCCGCCTGCACGTGGACGCGAAGCGCTGCCTGTGCGCGCTCGAGCCCGGCTACGCGAAGGCGCTGTCGGCCGATTCGATCCGCAGCCTGGCCCTGCAGGGCGGTATCTATAGCAGGGACGACGCGCAGGGGTTCATGCAGCGTCCGTATGCGGCCGACGCGGTGCGTTTGCGGCGCTGGGACGACGAGGCGAAGGTCGCCGGCGGCGTGACGAAGCCGCTCGATTACTTCATGGAGATCGCCTCGCGGGCGGCTCGCGGCGCGCGTTGAGCTCGTTCCGCATTTTCTTCGAGAAAATGCGCGAAAACGCTTGCAGGTTTGGAGGGGGGTGCTTAGAATCACGCCTCTTTCGCGCTAACGGAAACGCAGCGCGGGAAGGGAAGTCGAGGTGGTGGTTGAAGAACAGGTGATCGCGGCGTTTTGCAGATCCCGGCGCTGAAAAAAGTAGTTGACGCGCTTCGAAATGTTCTTCATAATCTCGCTTCTCTGCTGCTGAAAACGCAGCGCCGAAACGAAGCCAGGCTTCTCTCGGAAACGCTCTTTAAAAATCTACAGCCGATAAGTGTGGACGCTTGATCGACGCGGTCCTGATCTCCGGATCAGGTCAGCAAAAGTATCAAGAGTCTCACACAAAAGTAAGTCAGGTTTATGAAGCAATTCATTGACCTGTCAGCTTTGAGTGAGCGACCGGTTCTTAACCGAACCGAAAAACAGTAACAGGTATTGAACTGAAGAGTTTGATCCTGGCTCAGATTGAACGCTGGCGGCATGCCTTACACATGCAAGTCGAACGGCAGCACGGACTT